>JAWRIT010000062.1:0-9865 GCA_040268355.1 Atopobiaceae bacterium
GGGCCTTGGGGCCAGCGATGCCCTATGATGGAGGTCGGCGTCCGGACGAGGGGGAGAGGACCATGCCACGAGAGTCGAAGCGTGCCAAGCGCGAGCGGGCCGTCGAGTTCTGTCGTCGGATGGAGGAGCTCTACCCCCATGTGGAGAGCGCGCTCAACTTTACGAACCCGTTCTCCATGGTCATCTGCGTGCTGCTGTCCGCCCAGACGACCGACGCGGCGGTCAACAAGGTCACGCCCGAGCTCTTCTCACGCTGGCCGGACGCGCCGACCATGGCGCAGGCCAACCCGGCAGACATCGCCGAGGTCATCCGCTCCATCGGCTTCTATCGCACCAAGTCGCAGCACTGCGTGACGGCCTCTCAGATGATCGTGGCGGACTTCGGCGGAGAGGTCCCGCGCACCATGGATGAGCTCACACGGCTTCCCGGCGTGGGTCGTAAGACGGCGAACATCGTGCTCAACAAGGCGTTCGGGATCGTGGAGGGCATCGCGGTGGACACGCATGTCTTTCGGATCGCCTCGCGCCTCAAGCTCACCAACAAGCCTACGCCGCTGCAGGCCGAGCAGGACCTGCTGGACGTCATCCCCAAAGAGCTCTGGGGACCGGTCAACGAGCAGTGGATCCACTTTGGGCGTGACACTTGCAGCGCCCAGCGCCCTGCCTGCGACGGATGCCCCGCAGTCGATATCTGCCCCTCGGCGTTCAAGGCGAGCGGCAACCCACGCGCCCGGCGGCGACAGAAGACGACACGCGGAAGGAAGACCTCCTAAGATGGCAACCTTTGGTGACGAGCGCTTCGAGCGGGAGGCTGCCGCCTGCCTGCGGCCGGAGCAGCGGCACTTCTGCAGCTGCACGGACACGGCCTGCCCGCTGAACCCCAACAACCCAAAGAACCGCGAGCGGGGGCGTGGGTGCGACGCCTGCATCAAGAAGTGCCTCGCGTTGGGCGAGATCCCCTCGTGCTTCTTCAACGAGGTCGGTCCCTGGCCAAAGGACTGGGACGACTTCACCTACGGAGGGTTCGTTCGCCACTGCTGCGAGCACGGCATCGGCGCCGCCGAGCAGGAGCGTCCCACCTGACGGCTTGACCGCCTCGCCCGACGGCTCATCCACGAGAGCCAGCCCGCGTTCCCGCGCTTTGTTTCGCCACTTATGCCCGCTCTCGCATGCCTCGCCGAACCGATGTGCCCGCCGAGGCGTGCTTCGTCGACAATGAGGGATGCATATACCGTGCCGCGTCGCGCCATCGACCGATACGGCGGTGCGGCACGTTCTCGGATCTGTGTGAAACACGACGTTGGAGGAAGCCATGGCAATCAAACGTGATGCTGACCTTGCCCTGACAAAGGACGATCTCTACCTGATGGGGAAGGGCGTCTGGTACCGCAGTTACGAGAAGTTGGGGGCGCACCCGGCCACCCAGGGACGCACGAAGGGCTACCACTTCGCGGTCTGGGCTCCCGACGTCAAGAGCGTCCACGTGATCGGCGACTTCAACGACTGGGACGTCCAGGCCGACCCCCTCAAGGAGACGCAGACGGGCGGTGTCTGGGAGGGCTTCGTCGCGGGCGTCGGAGAGGGCGAGCTCTACAAGTACGTCATCGAGACGAAGCAGGGCGACCTGCTCTACAAGGCCGACCCCTACGCGTTCCAGGCCGAGGTCATCCCTGGCACCGCCTCGCGCACCGCCGACATCTCGGGCTATCGCTGGGGGGACAAGCGCTGGCTGAACAAGCGCGCCGCGACCCCCCACATGAAGAACCGTCTCAACATCTTCGAGGTGCACCTGGGAAGCTGGAAGCGCCACAACGACGACCTGGCCGGCAACGGCGAGCCCAACACCGACGACCACGGCGGCTCCTTCCTCAGCTACGACGAGCTGTCCGAGGAGCTGGTCGCCTACGTCAAGGAGATGGGCTACAGCCACATCGAGCTGCTGCCCGTCATGGAGCACCCCTTTGACGGGTCATGGGGCTACCAGGTGACGGGCTACTACGCGCCCACCAGCCGCTACGGCTCGCCCAAGCAGTTCAAGCACTTCGTGGACGCCTGCCACCGGGCGGGCATCGGCGTGATCCTCGACTGGGTGCCGGGGGGCTTCTGCCGCGACGAGCACGGCCTGGTCCACTTCAACGGCGACAAGCTCTACGAGCGCGAGGAGCATCCCAACTGGGGCACCTTCAAGTTCGACCTCGCCCGCAAGGAGGTCCAGTCGTTCCTCATCTCCAACCTGCTCTACTGGATCGACGAGTACCACGCGGACGGCGTGCGCATGGACGGCGTCACCTCCATCCTCTACCTCAACTTTGGCATCGACGACCCACGCCTGAAGAAGTTCAACGAGAAGGGCACCGAGGAGGACCTCGAGGCCATCACCTTCGTGCAGCAGCTCAACACCACGGTGAGCAAGTACTACCCCGACGTCATGATGATTGCCGAGGAGTCCACCGCCTGGCCACTCGTCACCTATCCGCCCGAGGACGGCGGCCTGGGCTTCAACTACAAGTGGGACATGGGCTGGATGAACGACACGCTGCACTACTGCCAGACGGACTTCCCCTTCCGTCCGGGCAACCACAAGCTGCTGACCTTCTCCACCATGTACCAGTTCAACGAGAACTTCATCCTGCCGCTCTCCCACGACGAGGTGGTGCACGGCAAGTGCTCGCTCATCACTCGCATGCCGGGCGACAACTGGCGTCAGTTCGCCGGCCTGCGCTCGCTCGCGCTCTACCAGATGACCCACTCGGGCGGCTCGCTCAACTTCATGGGCAACGAGATCGGCCAGTTCATCGAGTGGCGCTACTATGAGGGCCTCGAGTACTTCCTCACCGAGCAGTACGAGACCCATGCGAAGCACCGCGAGTTCGTGAAGGCGCTCAACAAGTTCTACAACACCCATCCGGCCCTGTGGCAGCGTTCCTACAGCTCCGACGGCTTCGACTGGATCGAGGCCGACGACGCCGAGCAGTGCGTGATCAGCTTCGCCCGTCACGGTGACGACCCCAAAGACGACCTCGTCATCCTCATGAACTTCGAGGTCAACCCCCACGAGGAGTTCCGTCTGGGAGTGCCGCGCCCGGGCGTGTGGGAGGAGGTCTTCAACTCCGACGAGCGGGAGTTCGGTGGGTCCGGCGTCACCAACGAGGGCACGAAGTTCAAGAGCGAGGACAAGCCCTGGAACCACCAGGATCAGTCGATCGTGCTGCGCCTTCCGCCACTTGGTGGTACGATTTTGCGGTATGTGAGACCACTTCCGGCCAAGAAGGCAGCTGCCAAGGCATCCGTAGGGGGCGCCGCCAAGGCAAAGGGGACTGCCACAAAAGCAGACAGCAAGGCCACAACCAAGACCAAGGCACGCGCAAGGACGGTGAAGAAGTCCACATCGGGCAAGGGGGCACCGAAGACCACCCGCGCCAAGAAGCAATAGGCAAAGTCGCTGATCCGCGCCGCGGACGGCGGCGCGGACCGCGAGCAAAGGAACACCATGCAGCAACAGCTCTTCGAAAACAAGGACGACTTCATCAAGCAGTATCGCAGGGCCTGCCGGGCAAAGTACGGCAAGTCGTTTGACAAGTGTCGCAACCGCGAGCGCTTCTTCGTTTTGGCCGAGCTCATCGCCGAGAAGGCGAA
Organism: Atopobiaceae bacterium; assembly: GCA_040268355.1. Classification (GTDB taxonomy): domain Bacteria; phylum Actinomycetota; class Coriobacteriia; order Coriobacteriales; family Atopobiaceae; genus UBA1367. The sequence goes on from JAWRIT010000062.1 coordinate 3,637, forward strand.
CGAGCTCAAGGGAGACATGGAGCCGACCGGCGAGAAGAAGGTCTACTACTTCTCGCTCGAGTTCCTCATCGGGCCGCTCCTGGACAATTACCTCCTCAACTTCGGGATCCGCGACGAGGTCGAGGAGGCCGTGGGCGAGATGGGCGCGGACCTCGGCGATATCCTGCGCGACGAGGGCGACCCGGGGCTTGGCAACGGTGGCCTGGGCCGTCTTGCGGCCTGCTTCCTCGACTCCATGGCCCACAACGGCATCGCCGGCTACGGCAACGGCATGCGGTACCGCTATGGCCTGTTCAAGCAGGAGATCGAGGGCGGCCGTCAGGTTGAGAAGTCCGACAACTGGCTGGCGCACGGTTACCCCTGGGAGACCAAGAAGTCCGACAGCGCCGTCACCGTCAAGTTCGGCGGGCGCGTCGAGCGTCACGAGAGCGACGGCCGCTTCTGGTTCACGCAGGAGGACTGCGAGGAGATCCTGGCCGTCCCCTACGACGTGCCGATCGTCGGCTACGGCGGCAAGACCATCAACTACCTGCGCCTGTGGTCGGCGGAGCCCGCGCACGAGGACTTCGACCTGGAGGCCTTCAACGAGGGCGACTATGCGAAGGCCATGAAGTTCCGTGCCGACGTCGAGGCCATCTCGACGATCCTCTACCCGGCCGACGCCGGCGAGCACGGCCAGATGCTGCGCCTCAAGCAGGAGTACCTGTTCGTGTGCGCTGGCATCCATACGATCCTGAACACCTACGAGCGCGACTACGGCTCCGACGCTTGGGCCGACCTCGGCAAGCACGTGTGCATCCACACCAACGACACCCACCCGGCTCTCTGCGGCCCCGAGCTGATGCGTCGGCTGGTCGACGAGAAGGGCGTGGACTTCGACCTGGCCTTCAAGATCGCCTGTGAGACCATCACCTACACCAACCACACCGTCATGCCCGAGGCCATGGAGAAGTGGCCCATCCCCATGCTGCGCGCGCTCATCCCGCGCACCTACATGTTCATCGAGGAGATCGACCGTCGTTTCCGCGAGAACTTCCCGCACGACAAGGAGAACTGGCCCGAGTTGCTCTCCGAGAACGCCATCCTCTGGGACGGCATGGCGCGCATGGCCAACCTCTCGGTCATCTTCGCGCACGCGGTCAACGGCGTCTCCGAGCTGCACACCGGCATCATCAAGGAGACGGTGCTCAAGGGCTTCTACGACATCATGCCCGAGAAGTTCAACAACAAGACCAACGGCGTGAGCCACCGGCGCTTCCTGGCGAACGCCAACCCACCCTACGCCAAGCTCATCACCGACACCATCGGCAAGGAGTGGCTCGATGACGCCACCGAGCTCGAGCGCCTGGTGAAGTACGAGGACGACGCTAGCTTCCTCGACGAGTTCGAGCGGGCCAAGCAGTGGAGCAAGCAGCGCTTGGCCGCCTACGTCCACGACACTACCGGCGTGACGCTCGACACCAACATGATCTTCGACGTGCAGGTCAAGCGCTTCCACGCCTACAAGCGCCAGCTGCTCAACGCCTTCAAGATCATGGACGTCTACAACCGGATGCTCTCTGACCCCAGCTTCGATCCCGCGCCCACGGCGTTCATCTTCGCAGGCAAGGCGGCCCAGAGCTACACCTTCGCCAAGGAGGTCATCCGCCTGATCAACTCCATCGCCGAGGCCATCAACAACGACGCGCGCGTCAACGACAAGATCAAGGTTGCGTTCGTGCCCAACTTCGCTGTCTCCAACGCCGAGCTCATCTACCCGGCGACCGAGATCTCCGAGCAGATCAGCTGGGCAGGGTCGGAGGCGTCCGGCACCTCCAACATGAAGCTCATGATGAACGGCGCCATCACGCTGGGCACCGACGACGGCGCCAACGTCGAGATCCGCGAGCTGGTGGGTGACGACAACATCAAGATCTTCGGTCTGCGCACCAACGAGGTCGAGGCGCTGCGCGCGAGCGGCTCCTACTACGCGTGGGACGTCTACAACGCCGACCGCGGTCGCATCGGGCGCATTGTTGATGAGCTCACCGACGGGACCCTCGCGCACCTCTCGGGCAACTTCGAGTCCATTCGCGACGAGCTTATGCTCAACAACGACAACGACCTCGTGCTGAAGGACTTCTACTCCTACGTCGAGGCGTGGAGCCAGCTGACGAGCAGCTACGCGGATCGCCATGCATGGAACAAGTCTGCCGTTCACAACACAGCTCGGTCCGGTTATTTCTCCAGTGACCGAACCATCAGTGAATACGCGGACGACGTTTGGCATATTGGTAAGTGATGTGCGGGGACAGAACGAAAGGAGAGTTCTATGAGCAAGAAGGAATGCATAGCAATGCTTCTTGCCGGTGGGCAGGGAAGCCGACTCTATGACCTGACCAAGGATGTAGCCAAACCGGCGGTGTCGTTTGGTGCCAAGTATCGCATCATAGATTTTCCGCTCTCGAACTGCGCCAACTCGGGCATCAACACCGTTGGTGTCCTGACGCAGTACCGGCCGTATCTGCTTCACTCCTACCTGGGAACCGGCTCTGCCTGGAACCTGGAGGAGGGGGTGGCCATCCTGCCGCCCTATGCGACCCAGAAGGGCGGGGCGTGGTACGAAGGCACCGCCGACGCCGTGACCCAGAACCTGGGCTACATCGAACTGAACGATCCTGAATACGTTCTGATCCTGTCGGGAGACCAGCTCTATCGCATGGACTATGCGGACATGCTGGCCACCCACAAGAAGAACAACGCGGACCTCACCATCGCCGTCATGCCGGTCCCCTGGGAGGAGGCCTCGCGCTTCGGCATCATGAACGCCGACGAGGACGGACGCATCCTGGAGTTCCAGGAGAAGCCCGCCGAGCCCAAGAGCAACCTGGCCTCCATGGGCATCTACATCTTCAACGCCGACCTGTTGGTGGACGAGCTGAAGGCCGATGCCGAGAACCCGGACTCCGAGCACGACTTTGGTGGCGACATCATCCCGAAGCTTCTGGCGGACGGGCGTCGCCTGTTCACCTACAAGTTCGAGGGCTTCTGGCGTGACGTGGGCACCATCGCCTCCTTCCACGAGACCTCGATGGAGCTTCTGGGCGAGGATCCCGAGTTCGACCTGTTCCAGAAGGACTTCCCGATCATGTCCAACACGCACTCCTTCCCGCCGGCCTACTTTGGCCCGGAAGCGACCGTGGACGACTGCATCGTGGGCAACGGATCGAAGATCTACGGTGACGCCATTCACTCGATCATCTCGATCGACTCGGTCGTCGGCAAGGGGGCCACGGTGAAAGACTCCGTCCTTCTGCCGGGCGCCATCGTCAAGGATGGTGCGACGGTCATCAACGCCATCGTGGGCGAGAACTCCACCATCGAGGAGGGCGTCGCCTTTGGCAGCGCCGACACCAGCAAGGACTACACCTACTGCGGCAACGACGTCGTTATCGGAAAGGAGGAGTAGAAAATGGCAAAGGCCATAGGACTTGTCACCGCAAACTACTCCACCAAGTTCCCGAGCGTCCTCACCGAGAGCCGTCCGGTTGCCTCGGTGCCCTTCCTCGGCCGCTATCGTGCCGTCGACTTCGCGCTCTCCAACATGGTGAACTGCGGCATCCGCACGGTCGGCATGATCATGCCGTACAACTACCGCTCGCTCATCGATCACGTGGGCTCCGGCCGCGAGTGGGAGCTCACCCGCAAGAACGGCGGCCTGTTCATCCTGCCAGGCTCGGCCTTCGGCACCTCGCGCACCGGCTCGCGCTTCCTGCTGCGTGACCTCGCGCACAACAAGGTCTTCCTCGACCGCGACAGCGCCGATCTCGTGGTCGTGTCGACCTGCAGCTGGATCTACAACATGAACTACAAGGAGCTGTTCGCGGCCCACGAGGCCTCCGGCGCCGACATCACCGTCGTGACGCAGGACGCCAAGGACAAGGACGTGGACGTCTCCGGGTTCGAGCTGGTCGACGGTTGCGTCAAGGGCATCAAGCACGGCGTGGCCTTTGGCGACACGGCATTCCTCGACTGCTTCGTCATTGGACGTGCGAAGCTTTTGGAGCTGCTCGACTGGTACGCGGCCACGGACTACCTTGACCTCTTTGAGGCGCTTTCCGGCGACTACGATCGCGTGGACGTGCGCCCCTACGAGTTCTCGGGCTATGCCGTGCCGATCTTCAACAATGAGACCTACTTCAAGGCCAACATGGACATGCTCGACCCCAAGATCACGCGCGAGCTGTTCTCCATTCGCCCGATCATGACCAAGGCGCATGACAACGAGCCGGCCAAGTTCGTCTCGGGCGCCTCCGTCACCAACTCCCGCATCTCGGGCAGCTGCCGCATATACGGCACGGTGACCAACGCCATTCTTGGGCGCGGGGTCGTCGTCGAGGCTGGGGCTACGGTCAGCAACGCCATCATCATGCAGGGCTGCGTCATCAAGAGCGGTGCGCATGTCGAGTATGCGATCGTCGATCGCAACAACGTGGTGCCCGAGGGCACCGAGATGTGTGGCACCGAGTCCGCGATCTTCATCAAGGACAAGGGCTAAAAACGAGCACCGTCTGGGGGCACCGGCGCGAGGGGATTCGCGCTGGTGCCCCGTCTTTTGGGTCGCGCGCGCCCGCTTCATCGTGTGTGGCCTGGGAACGTGTCGTGCACCACACAGCAGAAGGGGTGGTCACCCGTGGCTGACAAAACCAGAAGAAAGATCAAGGTTCTCTTTGCGGCCTCGGAGGCCGTTCCGTTCATCAAGACCGGTGGCCTGGCCGACGTTGCCGGGTCGCTTCCCCGCGCGCTCAAGGACGGCGGTGCCAAGGTGGCCGTCATCCTGCCCAAGTACGGCACCATCGCCGAGGAGTTCACCTCGAAGATGGAGCATGTCGCAGAGTTCTATGTGCCGCTGGCCTGGCGCAGCGTCTACTGTGGTATCGAGCGGCTGACCTACGAGGGCGTCGACTTCTACTTCGTGGACAACGAGGCGTACTTCAAGCGGGACAGCCTCTATGGCTACTTTGACGACGGGGAGCGCTTCGCCTTCTTCTCCAGGGCCATCTGCGAGGCGATCCAGCAGGTGAGCGAGCTGCAGTGCGACGTTCTGCACTGCAACGACTGGCAGACGGCCATGGCCTGCGTGTTCCTGCGGGAGCTCTATCAGGAGAGCGAGGCCTGCCGCAACGTGAAGACGATCTTCACCGTGCACAACGTCAAGTTCCAGGGGCAGTACTCCGACAAGGTCCTCGAGGACATCCTCGGCCTGGCCGACAACCCGACGGCGGCGGGCCAGCTCTATTGCGACCGGGACTCCATCAACTACATGAAGGGTGCGCTCTGCTACGCGGACATCATCACCACGGTGAGTCCGAGCTATGCCAACGAGCTGCAGATGCCCTTCTACGGCGAGGGTATGGACGACATCTTTCGTCGGCGCTCCTCGGTGCTGCGGGGCATCCTGAACGGCATCGACGTGGACACCTGGAACCCCGACACCGACCCGCTCGTGCCGGTCACCTACAACGTCGACACGCTGGAGAAGAAGGCCGAGAACAAGCGGCTGCTCCAGGAGGAGCTGGGCCTGGCGCAGGATCCCACCCGTCCGCTCGTGGTGATGATCGGCCGGCTGACCAACCAGAAGGGCCTCGGCCTGGTCCGCTACGCCATGAACCACCTCATGGAGCGCGGCGTGCAGGTCGCCATCTTGGGCACGGGCGACCGTGACCAGGAGGAGGCGTTCCAGTACTTCGACTACACCTACGGCGACCAGATGCGTGCCGTCATCACGTTCGACAACGCGCTGTCGCACCGCATGTACGCCGGCGGCGACCTGCTGCTCATGCCCTCGGAGTTCGAGCCGTGCGGCCTGTCGCAGATGATCGCCATGCGCTACGGCACGTTGCCGGTGGTGCGCGAGACGGGTGGCCTGCAGGACTCGGTCGAGCCCTACAACCGCTTCACCGGCGAGGGCACCGGGTTCAGCTTCGCCAACATGAACGCCGACGAGATGGCGGCCACGCTGCTCGATGCCTGCGAGGTCTTCTGGACCGACCAAGAAGCCTGGAAGCAGCTGCAGACCCAGGCCATGACGGCGGACTTCGGCTGGGACAAGCGCGCCGACGAGTACCTGGACCTCTATCACGACCTGCATCCTGAGGTCATCCGCTGGCAGAAGAAGCGCTAGTCGACGGCAGAGAAAGCGCCGGCCGAAGAGCCATCGAAGCACGCAAATGACGCGCGGCCCCCCCCC
>JAWRIT010000063.1:0-12267 GCA_040268355.1 Atopobiaceae bacterium
GGCGCCCTTCCTTGCAGGGAGGCACCTATGGAGCTCCTCAAAATGGAGGGGATATCCAAGTCGTTCGACGGCGTGCCCGTCCTCACGGACGTCGGGCTCGTGGTCGGGCGCGGAGAGATTCATGCCCTTCTCGGAGAGAACGGGGCGGGCAAGTCCACGCTCATGAACATCCTGGCCGGCACCTTCGCCCCAGATGCCGGCAGCGTGACCCTCGAGGGGCACGATCTCACCGCCGCAGGCATCGGTCAGGTCGAGCAGGCAGGAGTCGCCTTCGTCCACCAGGAGCTCAACCTCTTCAACAACCTCATGGCCTACGAGAACATCTTCTTGGGACATGAGCTCACGGGTCGTCTCGGGCGTCTGAGGGCCCGGGAGATGGTCGAGCGCACCGGCGAGCTGTTCGAGCGCCTGGGCGTGGACATAGACCCGAAGGCGATGGTCGCCGACCTCAAGCCGGGCCAGAAGCAGCTGCTCGAGATCGCACGTGCCCTCTTCTTCGACGCGAGGCTCCTCATCTTGGATGAGCCCACGACGGCCCTCAACACCGAGGAGGTCGACCATCTCTTCTCGATGGTGCGCCTCCTGCGCGACGAGGGGGCCTCGTTCATCTTCATATCGCACAAGATGCCCGAGGTGTTCGAGCTCTGCGACCGCTACACCGTGCTCAGGAACGGCCGCCTGGTCGCCTCGGGCTCGATCGCCGAGACGACGCCGCTCGAGGTCACCGGGCTGATGGTCGGGACGAGCCTCGAGCGTCGGGGCGGCTATGAGCCTTGCGAGTCCGGGGAGGTGACCCTTCGCCTCTCGGGCCTGACGGGACCCGGCTTCTCGCAGGTCGACCTCGTCGCGCGCCGGAGCCAGGTGATCGGCCTCACGGGCTTGGCGGGCTGTGGCTCGAGCGAGCTCATGCAGTGCCTGTTCGGCATCGACAGGCCCTGGTCCGGCACCCTTGAGGCGTGCGGAACGACGCTGCGCGGCGGGTCCATCCACGAGGCGATGCGAGCTGGGCTCGCGATGCTGCCCGCCAACCGCAAGGAGAACTCGGTCGTTCCCGACCTCTCCATCTCGGAGAACATGGCGCTCTCCGAGCAGGTGCTCTCGGCTTGGAACTTTCCTGTCAGCCCACGCGCCGAGCGCAGGCGCTTCGAGCGCTATCGCGACCTCCTGGACATCAGGGCGCCTGGTGGGGACAGCCCCATCACCTCCCTTTCCGGCGGCAACCAGCAGAAGGTCTTCCTCGCGCGCTGGCTGGACACCGACGCCGAGATCTTCTTGCTCGACAATCCCACCCAGGGCATCGACGTCGGGGCGAAGGCGGAGCTCTACCGGCTCATCAGGGACCTTGTGCGCCAGGGCAAGACGGTGCTCATCAACACGCTCGAGATCCCCGAGTTGCAGGAGGTCGCCGACGTCTGTCTGGTCTTCTACGAGGGGCGCCTCGCCGCCCGGCTCGACCACGACGAGATAGACGAGCACACGGTGATGATGTACTCGACCAATTCCCTTGCAGGCGACGAGCAGGCCAATGGAGGAGTTTCATGAAGCGGGAGGCGAAGGTGACCGAGACGCTCGGCACCCTTTTCAGGCGGTACAGCTTCGTGTTGGTATTTTTGGTCATCTACCTGGTCTACACCGCCGTGAGCGGTGGCTTGACCCTGGGCGCGGTCATGAACGTGCTGCGCCACAGCACGGTGATAGGCACGATGGCGCTGGGCATGGGCATCGTGTGTCTCACGGGCGAGATAGACCTGTCGGCAGGGTCGATGCTGGCCCTTGACGCAGGGCTTTCGGTGGTGGTGTTCAACGTCACGAACAGCATTCCGCTCACGCTGCTGTTCGCCGTGGCGTTTGGGGCCGTCCTGGGCCTGGCCAACGGCCTGCTCGTGGGGCTGGTGGAGATGCCCGCCTTCATTGTGACGCTGGCCACCATGCTCATCTATCGCTCCCTGTCGCAGTATGTCTGCCAGCACCTTCCGGCAGACCTCATCGGCAACGGCAGCTCGGTCTATCGCATGTCGAGCGATCTGTCCGCCTACCAGCCCCTCTACGCCTTCGGCAACGGGAAGCTGGGAGCCGTTCCGCTCGTGGGCATCGTCATGCTCGCCTTCACGCTGCTCTTCGTGTACCTGACGACCTCCACCAAGTTTGGCAAGAAGATCTACGCCGTCGGGTCCAACGAGCGCGCGGCCTGGCTCGCCGGCATCAACTCCCGTCTCATGAAGACCACGGTCTTCGGGATCGCCGGCGCGCTCACGGGTCTGGCGGCCTTTCTCTGGATCGCGATGAACGGGTCGGCTGACCCCGCCACAACGGGGAAGAGCTACGAGATGTATGCCATCGCGGCGGTCGTGCTGGGTGGCATCGGCATGAGCGGGGGTCATGGGCGCGTGGCTGGCGTGCTGTTCGGCGCCATGTCCTACACCGTGATCGACAAGATCATCATCGCCCTCAAGATGGACTCCCTCATCAACGACACGATCAAGGGCGTCATCCTCATCGCGGTCATCTTCGTCCAGATGGCAGGTCCCAAGCTGCGCGAGCGCTTCGGCAGGCGCAAGCCCGCCGCCACGCTGGGAGAAGGGGAGGGGGAAGCGGAGCCCACGCCTGCCGCTACGACGGGAGAAGACGAAGGGAATGGCGGGGTGTAAGGGCGCTGTTTGCGGAGCCAGCGTGATGCTGGGCTAGCTCCGCAAGAGCCCTTGGCGGTAACCAGTCGAACTGTTTTGTCCCTAGTCAGCTGGGCCTTCGAGATAGAGCGCCGCGATGTGAGCCTTCATGCCTTTGGCGTCGAGGGGGATGCGCCACATCCTCAGCATGTTGTCGTCCCAAGGCTGACGCTCCAAGAGCGCCGCGACCTCTTCTCGTATCGCACGTGGCAACAAGGTCCGATTCTGCGGAACAATAAGCGAGCAAAGCTTGCAGACGTCGCTGCGATGCTTGTTGATGTCATCTGAATGGATGGCGCGCCCGCTCTCCCTGTCCCGCACGAGATTCATCCAGGCATGCATCTTGAGCACGGGAAGCACCTGGAGGCTAAGCACGGGAAGACCATCTATCTCCTCGATGCCATCCGCAAGCAGTTCGTAGTAGTCATCGTCCAGAAGGATTGCCGAGAGGCTGTAGGAGGCGTCGACGGTTCTGAACCTTCCCAGGACGGACTCGGCATCTTTGAAGAGATCTGGCCTCTTGCTCAGCAGCTCCACTTGCGCGGGGAATGAACTGTCAACAGGGCTCCAAAATCGATAGAGCTCGTTGCGTCCATCCCGCTCGCGATGTTGGTATCCCGCCGCAGTCACAAAGTCCATGAAGCGGTGATAGTACTCACGGTCGAAGCCCTCTGCGAGCACGACGAGGTCGATGTCCTTCGTTGAGCGCACAAACGGGGCGCCATAACGCTCGTAGTACAAGGTACAGGCTGTGCCGCCAATGATGACATGTCTTTCTTGCAATCCCTCGAACCAGCTTTTGAACCTGTCTAGCCCTGGAACCACGGGTAACCCCCCAATGCCTCTCTGAGTGCTATGGAGACGCGCTCATCCTCACGCGCACCCAGGGTCTTGATCATGGTGAAGGGATCCACCCGACCGTCGGATGCGAACGGAGCAGGATTGTAGTTCAAAACTTGTACGATGTAGGCGAAGTCTCCATATGGATCTCGTCCCGAGAGGCGAATGGCGGAGGCATCGTTCGGTCCAATGGCGTACACGCTCCGGCTGGGCCCCACGAGGTTGCTCGTCTCGGCAAGCGCCGTGAGGCCGCTCGCGAAGCAGGGGACGTCCTGTGGCAGCTCCATGGTAAGGGCGGTCGACCATACCGCCTCGCCAAACAGCTCGCTGCCGAGGCGATAGTAGTTCTCGGCCTCGCGGACCATATAGCGCTTCAACCGTCCTGTTTTGCCAGCTGTCTCGAAGTCAAGCATGCCGAGGCTGCAGAGGTTGCTCAGGGCACGGGAGACGCTGCCAACAGAGACTCCCGTGGCGTCGACGACCTCCTGCTGCTCAAAAGGGGCCTCGGCATAGAGCCCAAAGAGAAAGACCAGCTTGTCTGACGGCCTGAACCTTCTGCGGACAACGGCACGGTGCGGAACCTCTTGCCTCAGGAGAAGTGCGAGATGCGGGAGGTAGAGATCCCCTTGCTCCGTGATGAAACTCTGACCGGTCTCTATCAGCATGCGACGTTGGGTCGAGTTGAGAGGAGCGAGGATTGCGACGACCGGAAGATCGCAGACCTTTGAGACCTGCTCGATGCGCGATCGAATCAGACTTGGTTCATCCTCTCCGTCGACTGGCGCGACCAGGAGGAACTCCTTTCCCAGCGCAGCTGCCTGATAGTAGGAGAGCGATCCAGCCAGGTAGGGGCTGAGCCCCGGTAGCGGACTGATCTCGGTGACCGTTGCCGTGTCATCGATCGACTGCCTGAGCAGGTATTCCATGCGTGCTCGTGTGCTTTCCATCGGCTCTCCGGACGTCATTAGCTTAATCTTGCAGTAATCTTACACATACATGTAATATTACTGCAAGATTTCTCCCTTTGACTCTATGGTGGGACTTCGTTCCGTAGTGGCTCCCTGCGAACGACGCCAGTGCGTTGGCGCATAATAGAAAGCAACACCCACACGAGCGGCGACGGGACGTGACCATGAACTATCGCATGAGTCGCACGGGGGAGCCCATCTCCATTCTGGGATACGGTTGCATGCGCTTCTCACGCAAGGGCACCGGCATCGACCTCGAGAAGGCCGAGCGCGAACTGATGGAGGCCATCGAGGCGGGCGTCAACTACCTCGACACGGCCTACATCTACACGGGCAGCGAGGCGGCCGTGGGCGAGATCCTGGAGCGCAACGACGCCCGCGAGCGCGTGAGCATCGCCACCAAGCTCCCGCAGTACCTCATCAGGGGACGCAAGGCGATCGATCGGTACTTTGACGAGCAGCTCTCCCGCCTGCGGACGGACCGCATCGACTATTACCTCATGCACATGCTCACGGACGTCGCCGCATGGGAGAAGCTTTGCCGCCTGGGCATCGAGGAGTGGGTCGAGCAGAAGAAGGCGGCAGGCCAGATTCGCAACATCGGGTTCTCCTACCATGGCGACACCGAGGGGTTCCTTGCGATCCTGGATGCCTACGACTGGGACTTCTGCCAGATCCAGTACAACTACCTGGACGAGCACACCCAGGCGGGGCGTCGGGGCCTTGAGGCGGCCGCCGAGCGGGGAATCCCCGTCATCATCATGGAGCCGCTGCGGGGCGGCAAGCTCGTCGACCTCATGCCGGACGCGGGCAAGCGCATCATCGCGCGCAGCCCGCGCGGGTGGAGCGCCGCGGAGTGGGCCTTCCGGTGGCTGTGGGACCAGCCGCAGGTGACCTGCGTGCTGAGCGGCATGAACTCGCTGGAGATGGTGCGGGAGAACTGCCGCGTGGCAAGCGAGGTGTGGCCCGGCGCCTTCACCGAGGAGGACTTCGCCCTGATCGCGCAGGTGCGCGACGCCATCAACGAGCGGGTAAAGATCGGCTGCACGGGCTGCGGCTACTGCATGCCCTGTCCGCATGGTGTGGACATCCCCGCAGCGTTTCGGTGCTACAACGCGATGTTCACCGAAGGCAGGATGAGCGGGCGTGGCGAGTACTGGCAGACGGTGTCGCTGCGACGTCGACCGGCGTTCGCGACGCAGTGCGTGGCATGCGGCGCGTGCGAGTCGCATTGCCCCCAGCACCTGCCCATCATCGAGTCGCTCAAGATCGCGGACCGGGCGCTGCGCCCCCTGCCGTATCGGGTGGCCGCAGCGGTTGTCCGCCGGTTCTCGCTGCGTTAGGGGGCGGGACGTCCCTGAGGCGCCGGTCGGCGGCATCCGGGATGGTCGGACAGTCGGTCTCACCCAACGGCTGGGACCCGGGGCACTGGCCGGCCCGATCGGCACGGAGAGCCGACAGCGAGCCGCACTGCTTCGTCAGAGCGATGACGATCCCGTCAGGCCACCAGCTCGATGACGAACACCAGCGCGCAGCAGATGGCGGCCACCTGGAAGAGGCTCGCCCCGCGCCAGGCGGCGACGATCCCCACGACCAGCGCGACGGCGCCCGCCACCGGCAGGGTCGTCGCCTGCACGATGGCGGGGAAGGTCATCACCGAGAGCGTGACGTAGGGCACGTAGTGCAGAAACGACGTGACGAATCGGTTCTCGATGGGCTCGCGAATGAGCACGAGTGGACCGATCTTGACCGCGAGCGTGACCGCCGACATGACGGCGATATAGACCGGAATGCTATGCGACATCGATGCCGCCCTCCCTGTCGCCCTTGCCGTGGGCCAGCTTATCGTCCGAGACGGGGAACAGCAGGGCTGCCAATGACGAGATGGCCACGGTGAGCACGATGGTGCGCGTTCCCGCGGACCATGCGGAGACGAGCGGCAGCACGGTGAAGGCGAGGCTCGCCACAAAGCTGACGATCACGCAGCCCGCCACCACGCGGCTCTCGCGGGCCGGAGGAATGACGATGGCCAGGAACATGCCAAAGAGCGCGACCGAAAGCGCGCTCACGGCGCGATCCGGCAGGACGTTGCCCACCGCGATGCCCAGCGCCGTGCCGGTCGACCAGCCGGACAGCGCCGGCACGAAGGCGCCGTAGGAGTAGTAGGGATCGACCATGCCGGGCCGGGCGATGGCGATCCCAAACAGCTCGTCGGTGACGTCAAACCCAACGAGCACGCGGTGCAGGATGCCGGTGGCGGGGGAGAAGCGCTGGCTGAGCGCCGTGCTCATGAGCAGGTAGCGGGCGTTGGTGATGAGCGTGACCATGGCCATCTCAAGGTAGGTGGCGTTTGCCGCCATGAGCGTGAACGCCGCGTACTCGCCCGCCGAGGCGTTGTTCAGCAGGCTGGCGACGAAGCCTTCCTGCGGCGTGAGTCCGGCGTCGCGCGCCGCGATGCCCAGCGAGAAGGCGACGACGAAGTAGCCAAGGCCAATGGGAATCCCATCGCGGAAGCCCTCGCGCAGGGCGGGCCCGTGGCCTCCGCGTCGCGGTTCTGGTTCGTTTCCCATGCCCTTGTCCCTATGCCTGTTCCTGTACGAACGCCACGAAGCGTCGCCGCTTCGCTGCGGTGCGGACGCGCGCCATGTAGAAGCTGTTTCCCAGGTCGTCGGAGAGGGCGTCGGCCATGCGCCCCTGCATGCAGATGACGTCCCCGTAGTGCTCCATGATCTCGTCGTGCGTGTGCGCGTAGTGGTGGCAGTCGCGGCGGCTCGCGTAGACGCAGTAGTAGCTGTCGCCGTCGCTGCCGTGGACGCTGGTGCCAAAGGTGACCATGTCGGCCCAGATCTGGTAGACGTCCGCCGAGTGGGCGAAGTTGATCATGTCGGGGGTGTAGCCACCTGGGGCCCGGACGTTGACCTCCAGCCCCACGTAGTCGCCCTTTGTGCCCAGTCTCGGATGGTCCCCCGTGAGACGGAAGAATTCCATGTGCACGAATCGGCTCGTGATGCCGAAGGCCTTGGCGGCCGCGCGTCCGGCCTTGCGCAGGCGAGGATCGACCGTGGGCCGCGTGTAGTAGGCGACGTCAAGCTGGTGGGTGGCGATGTCGGCCATGGAGGGCGGGAACCTCGTCTGATTCTCGAACAGCGGCTCTCCGTTCGCGTCGAGAATCGCCTCGTAGGAGCACAGGTCAGCCTCGATGTACTCCTCAAGGACGTAGGGCTCATCAAGCGGCGCGGCGAGCAGCTCCTCGAGCGACGCCTCGTCCTCGATCTTGCGGGCGCCGCAGGCGCCGACCCCGCGCTCAGGCTTGGTGAACAGGGGAAAGCCCACCTCACGGGCAAGGGCGCGAGCTTGCTCGTGATCCTGTACGGGGGCCTGCCGGGCCGTGGGGATCCCCGCCTTGGCGTAGAGCCGCTTCATGGCCGCCTTGCTCTGCCAGGTGGCCACCTGCGCGGCGCTCGCGCCTGTGGTGATGTGGAAGTCGTCGCGCAGGCGGGCGTCCTGTGCGAGCCAGTACTCGTTGTTCGACTCCAGCCAGTCGATCTTGCCGTACTTGTACGAGAAGAACGCGACGGCCCGAAAGACCTGGTCGTAGTCCTCGAGCGAGGGGACCCAGTAGTACTCGTCGAGCGACCCTTTGACCTCGCCCGAAAGGAAGTCGTAGGGAGTGTCACCGATTCCCAGGACGGTGGCGCCGTTTCTGCGAAGACGGTCGCACCAGTTCCAGTAGGTGTCGGGAAACTGTGGGGAGATGAAGACGACGTTCATGGGAGCGTCCTTCCATGAGCAGGTGGGGGGCGTGGTAATGGTAACGAACCAAGGTTGCCAGTGTGTGAAAGGCAGTGCGGTTGGGCTCACGTGTTCAAGTCGGATGCGCCGCGCGGCCCACCCGGCCCACGCGACAGAAAAATCCCCCGCCAGATCGCACGGACCTGACGGGGGAGAAGAGAGCGTGGGGCCGTGTGCGAAGCGCTACTCGGTGGCGTCGGCCTTCTTGGTGGTGCGACGCGTCGTGGTCTTCTTCGCGGTGGTGGCCTTCTTGGCAGGCGCCGCCTTGGTCGCGGCGGTCTTCTTGGTCGCCGCAGCCTTGGTGCCCGTCGCCTTCGCGGTGCTCGTCTTGGTGGCAGCGGCCTTGGTGGCACTCGCCTTCGTGGGGGTCTTCTTGGCAGGGGCGCTCTTAGTGGCGGTGCTCTTGGCGGCAGTGGTCTTGGTTGCCGTCTTCTTGGTTGCGGTGGACTTCGTCGTGGTGGACTTGGCGGTCGAGGCGGCCTTGGTGGCGCTCGCCTTGGTCGTCGAGGCCTTGCTGCTCGCCGCCGCGGTCGTGGTCTTCTTGGCGGTTGCTGCCTTCGTGGTGGTCTTCTTGGCAGCGGCCGTCTTCGTCGTGGTCGCCTTCTTGGTGGTCGTGGCCTTCGTGGCGGTCGTCTTGGCCGCAGCGGACCCGGTGGCAGCCTTGGTCGCAGCCGTCTTGCGGGTGGTCGTACGCTTTGCGGGCGCCTTCTTGGTCGCGGCAGGCTTCTTGGCGGCAGCCTTGGTCGCCGTCGCGGTGGGCTCGGCCTCGGCGCCGCCGGCCTCGATCTCGCTCAGGACCTCGTTCATGAAGTAGGGCATCTGCCTGCGCCACCAGGGCCAGTCATGGTTGACGTCGGTGCCCCAGAAGTCGCACCAGTGGCTCACGCCCAGGCGGTCCAGCTGCTCGTCAATGAAGCGCAGGTCGCCGATGCCGCTCTCCCAGGCACCCTGGCCGACGCACATGACCAGCTGGCGCTGGTTGTACAGGTCGATGTAGGGGTGGTCGGTGGGCATGTTGGAGAGGAAGGCGGGAACGTCGTTGTTGTAGAGGTTCTCGTCCATCCAGTCACCAAAGAAGAAGCTGGTGCTGTACACGCCAGAAAGCGCGATGCAGCCCTGGAAGAGGTCCGGACGGCGCAGCGCGGCGAGGGCGGCGTGGGTGGCACCCATGCTGCAGCCCACGGCGAGCGGTCGACGGTCCGTGTTGTTCCAGGCGCGAACGCGCGGGACGAGCTCGTCGGTCACGAACGTGAAGTACTGCTCCTGACGCCAGGCGCGCTCGGCCTTGTCGCCACCCTGGTCGGACCAGCTCTCCTCATCCAGGTTGTCAACGGAGAAGACCTGGATGCGGCCGGCCTCGATGAACGGGGCCAAGGCCTCGATCATGCCGAAGTCCTCGAAGTTGTTGCTCTTGGCATCCTGCGCTTGGAAGGCGATGACGGGGTAGCCGCTCTCACCGTAGACGATCATGGACATGGGCTTGTCGAGAACATCACTGTGCTGGTTATAGTACTCGCGCTTCATTGTCAATCCTCTCTTGTGCAGGAGGTCTTTTTTGTCGGTGATAAGCTCACGCTGACGCGAGAGTGTACCTATTTCCCCACATTTTCGCAGGTAAAATGGGGAGGAATTGTGAAGTCCGCAGGTAAAGGCTGCGTTTGTCATTTAGGCAATCATATCGAGTGGCGAGGATGCCAGGACCGGTAGTACGGCGGCATCCGAACGGGCTCGACACCGATTGGTGCGGGGTGTCATCGCTACGCCGTTCGTCGCTACGCTACTCTATCTGTGTGCCTTAGAGGGTGACATGACCCAGAAAGGAGCCAACCATGAGCCAGGGAGTTGGAACGCGCTGCGTGCAAGGTGGCTACCGGCCGGGCGACGGCGAGCCGCGCCAGGTGCCCATCGTTCAGTCGACGACCTTCAAATACGACAGCTCCGCGCACATGGGCCAACTCTTTGACCTCGAGGCTTCTGGCTATTTCTATACACGTCTGCAGAATCCGACCAACGACGCCGTTGCCGCGAAGATCGTCGAGCTCGAGGGCGGGACCGCGGGCATGCTCACCAGCTCGGGCCAGGCGGCCAACTTCTTTGCGATGTTCAACATCACCGAGGCCGGAGGCCATGTCGTCGCCAGCTCCGCCATCTATGGCGGCACCTACAACCTCCTGGCGGTGACCATGGCCAAGATGGGCATCGAGACCACCTTCGTCGCGCCCGACTGCACCCGAGCCGAGCTGGATGCGGCCTTCCGTCCCACCACCACCTGCGTGCTGGGGGAGACCATCGCCAATCCGGCGCTCGCCGTGCTGGACATCGAGCTGTTCGCGCAGGCGGCGCACGATCACGGCGTGCCTCTGATCGTGGACAACACCTTCCCTACGCCGGTCAACTGCCGACCCTTCGAGTGGGGAGCCGACATCGTCACCCACTCGACGACCAAGTACATGGACGGCCATGGCGTGGGCGTGGGCGGCGCCATCGTCGATTCGGGCAACTTCGACTGGATGGCCCATGCGGAGCGCTTCCCCGGCCTGACGACCCCCGACGAGAGCTACCACGGCATCGTGTACGCAGAGCGGTTCGGCCAGGGTGGTGCCTTCATCACCAAGGCGACCTCGCAGCTCATGCGCGACTTTGGCGCCATCCAGAGCCCGCAGAACGCGTTCTACCTGAACCTGGGGTTGGAGAGCCTGCACGTGCGCATGCCGCGCCATTGCGCCAACGCTCAGGCTATGGCGGAGTTCCTCTCCAGGCATCCGCGCGTCGAGAGCGTGAGCTATCCCCACCTCCCGGGGGATCGCTACTTCGACCTGGCGCAGAAATACCTGCCGAGTGGCGGGTGTGGCGTGGTCAGCTTCTGCGTGGCGGGCGGCCGTGCGGCTGCCGAGCGCTTCATGGCGGGCCTTACCGTCGCCGCCATCGAGACGCACGTAGCCGACGCGCGCACGTGCTGCCTGCACCCAGCGAGCTCCACGCACCGTCAGATGAGCGATGCGGAGCTGGTGGCGGCAGGCGTCATGCCCAACATGGTCCGCCTGTCCTGCGGACTCGAGGACCCCGAGGATCTGATCGCCGACGTCGAGCAGGCGTTGGCGCAGGTGAATTAGCCGAAGGACCGCCGTCCGGGCCTTCCGGCACGGCGACGAGTCGAAGGAGGAAGTGCATGAGGAAGAGGCATTGGGGAGTCGTGGCGGCGGCCGTCGCGTTCTCGATGACGCTGGTAGTTTGCGCACTCGTCGGCTGTGGAGGCACCACGGAGCAGGCCGACCCTGCTGCTGATGGGGCCGAGGAGGTCGTCGACACGCAGAGCCCCACGGAAGACGATGGCGCGGCGGACGACCAGGCAACAAACGAGCAGGCGCCGGATACGCAGGACGAGGCCAAGACGTCGGACGAGCAGCCCTCGGACACCAGCGATGCTGGCGCGGATGCGGCAGCTGCGGTGTCCGGGACGGTCGAGGTGGGCGCCTTCACGTTTGACATTCCTGCGTACTGGGAGGGCAAGGTCTCCGTCGACATCACCGAGAACGAGGGCTTCCCCTCGGCGACGGTGTATCTGACGGGCAATCCGAAGGCGAAGCTTGCCACGCTCCAGCTAGCAGGTGGCGACGAGCCGAACGTCGTGGGGGACATCGGCTTGCATGTGGCGGGCAGCATATCCGCAGGCAATGGGACGCACGTCGAGGTGTGGACCACCAACTGGCCTTGGCTCGCCGCGATGCAGGCGGAGGGCAACGACATGGCGCTCGACGTGGACGACGCGACGCTCGCGGAGCTGGTCGACCTCTCCAGCGGTGGGGTCTACTCCTACGACGAGGCTGTCAGCGACGGCTCCAGTGCCGTGGAAAGCGCGGAGTACAACTTCGCGAACGCGGAGCTGGTGCCCACGGTCGCATTCGGCTAGGACCGACGCCTCAAGCGACAGCGTGACGGGGATGGGAGGACCGAACAGGTGGACGATCCCCGCTTGGATGCCCGCCCCCATCGCCTCAAGC
>JAWRIT010000064.1:0-6585 GCA_040268355.1 Atopobiaceae bacterium
GGGGGGCCAGGTCCCATTTCTCCTGCCTACTGCTGCTGCTCGAGGTAGGCGGTCAGATAGCGCTGATGGATCTCAAGGAACTCGTCGATGCCGTAGGCCTGGAGGTCCTGCTGGAACGCGTCCCAGTCGGCGTCGTCGAAGCCGTTCATGATCCAGTCGGACTTGGCTGTGTTGATGCACTTCTCGATGTCCGCCATCAGGTTGGAGACCTGCTTGGTGTCAGCGCTGTTCATGAACACGTTGGGATAGCAGTACTTGAACTTCATGTCGGGGGTGTAGATGTCCTTGATCCAGTCGAGCCGGTACTGGGCGTCGTCAGGCGTGGTGACGTAGACGCCGTAGTAGGTGTCCAGGATGGCCAGCGGGCCACCGACGGACTCCGCCTCGCGGACCTCGACCGGGGATGCGTCGCCGAGCGGGGCATGCTGCAGCATGTCCTCGCCGTCGTCGTTCTTGCCCAGGACGAAGATGTCGAAGTCGTCGTCCTCACCGTAGGTTCCCCAGTTGTTCTGCGGAGACTGGAACGGGTCGTACATCTTGTCGAGCCAGGTGGCCACGAGCGCCGGGTTGGAGCAGACGCCGGTGATCACGCAGCGGCCGCGGTCGAAGCCCGAGGTGAACGAGGAGGTCTGCGGGGTGATGTTGACCATGTCCGCCTCGAGCGCGGGAATGGGGGCCCAGCCGTTGCCGGCGATCAGGTCGTCCATGCTGATGGAGGCGATGTTGGCCACGTCCCAGGTGAAGCAGCAGCCGTAGCGCCCGCTCTTGCCCTTGGCGACGTAAGTGGACCACTCCTGCGTGAAGGCCTCCTGGTCGATGAGCCCCTCGTCATAGAGCTTGTGCAGCCACTCGGTGCCCTTGCGGAAGCCCTCGGTCTGGGCGACGCACACGACCTCGCCGTCGTCGGTCACCGCGATGTGCTTGCCGCGGTCGGGGTCGCCGTAGCCCTCGCCAAAGCCATTGATGAGGATGTAGGGGTCCTGGTCACCGTCGTTCATGATGCACGACATCGGGATGATCTCGCCGTCGATGTTGAACTCGCTCTTGATCTCGGCGGCGTGCTCCTTGAACGCGAGCAGGACCGCCTCGAACTCGTCGACCGTGGAGGGCATCTCGAGCTGCAGGAAGTCAAGCCAAGCGGTGTTGATGTAGGGCATGTTGCCGATGGTCTGGATGGCGGTCTTCTCGTAGCCCAGCTGCTCGATCCAGGGAAGCGCCCAGATGTGGCCATCCTCGTCCTCGCACATGCCACGATACTCGGGCGCCTGCTCGAAGACCTTGCAGAGGTTGGGCATGTAGGTGTCGATGAGCTCCTCGACGTTGAGGATGACGCCCTGCTTGGCGTACTTCAGGAGGTCGGTGTCACTGAAGCCCGCCGTGAAGATGAAGTCGGGGAGCGAGTCGACGTTGGACATCTCGAGCGAGATCTTGTCGGCCCACTGGTCGGCCTGGATGGTCTTCCAGTCGATGTGGACGTTGGTCTCCTCCTCGAGGCGCTTGAAGATGGTGCGGTTGTTGGGCTCCGACTCGGTGCCGGCCGGATAGCTCGTGAGGCCCGTGAGCGTGGCGGTCTCGGCCAGCGGGAACTTGAGGCTCTCGGGGTCGACGTTGAGGTCGACCTCGGCGGTCCCGCCACCGCCACCACCACCGCAGCCAGCGAGCACGGCGGCGGTCGCGGAGGCGGACAGGGTCAGGAAGGAGCGACGGTTCAGGCTCGTACTCATGGGAAGACACCTTTCTTGTTCGTGAGGACGCTTGCTCGGACGGATGGGACGAGGCGCCACGACTAGCCCTTGACGGCGCCGGCCATGATGCCGCTGTCGAAGTAGCGCTGGAAGAACGGGTACATGACCAGCAGCGGCAGGCTCGAGATGATGATGGTCGCGTACTTGAGCAGCTCGGCGAGCTGAGCGCGCTCGGCGGTGCTCTGCGTGTCGGAGACCATGCCTGGCTCGGGCTGGCTCTGGATCAGGATGGAGCGCAGCACCAGCTGCAGGGGCTGCTTGGACGCGCTGCTGAGGTAGATCATCGCGTCGAAGTAGCTGTTCCACATGCCGACGAAGTTCCACATGGCGATCGTCGCGATGATGGGGGTGCACACCGGCAGCAGCACGCGGAAGAAGTAGACCATCTCGTTGGCGCCGTCGATCTCGGCGGCCTCCTGCAGGTCCCGGGGGATGCCCTGGTAGTAGGTGCGTGCGATGATCATGTTGTACACGCTGAAGGCGCCGGGGATGATGACGGCCCACATGGTGTCAAGCATGTGCAGGTTGCTGATGAGCAGGTAGGTGGGGATCAGCCCGCCGCCAAAGAACATGGTGATTATGAACAGCGCGTTGAAGAAGCCCCTGCCCTTGAAGTCTTCACGCGACATGGGGTAGGCGGCCAGCAACGTGACCGTCACCGAGATGGCGGTGAACAGCACCGAGTAGACGATGGCGTTACGGAAACCCACCCAGATCTGTCCGTTGGAAAGGACGCGCTGGTAGGCCGTCATGGTCCACTTGGAGAAGTCGAAGGTCAGACCCTGGTTCTGCAACGTCACCGGATCGATGAACGACGCGAGGACGATATAGATCATCGGCAGGATGATGGCGAGGCAGAACAGGCCCAGGATGGTGTAGCCAAAGGCGGTCATGGCCTTGTCTTCCAGGGGAAGCTTGGCGAACTCGCTCGTTTTCTTTCGTGCCATGGGATCCTCCCTCCTAGTACATGCCCTTGCCATCGTTCATCTTCTTGACGATCTGGTTCATGGAGATGAGCAGGATGACGTTGATGACGGTGTTGAACAGGCCCACGGCCGTGGAGAAGCCGTAGTCGCTGTCGAGAATACCGACCTTGTAGACGTAGGTCGAGATGATCTCGGAGCTGGCGAGGTTGAGGTTGGTCTGGAGGGCATAGGCCTTCTCGAAGCCGACGCTCATGATGTTGCCGACGCTCATGATGAACTGGATGAGGACCGTGTCCTTGATGGCCGGCCACTCGACCGCCTTGATCTGCTGGAAGATGTTGGCCCCGTCGATGACGGCGGCCTCCTTGAGATCCTTGCTCGCATTGGAGAGCGCGGCGGTATAAATGATGGAGCCCCAACCAGCTCCCTGCCAGATGCCCGAGGCGATGTAGATGGTACGGAAGGCCTCAGGCATGGTCATGAAGTTCCAGTTGGTGCCCAGGAGCATGTTGAGGAGCCCCGTGGGCGAGAGAAGGATGCGGACGATACCGCACAAGACGATGACCGAGATGAAGTTGGGCATGTACAGGACGAGCTGGATCTTCTGCTTGAGGCTGGTGCTCAGTACGCGGTTGAGCAAAAACGCCAGCAGAATGGGGGCTGGGAAGCCCCACAGAAGACCAAAGATGCTGAGCTTGAGCGTGTTGGTGAGGTAGCGCATGAAGTCGGGTGACCTGAGGAAACGCTGGAAGTGCTCGAGACCCACCCACTCGCTTCCCAGGATGCCGCGGATCGGGCTGTACTCCTCGAACGCGATCAGCACACCACCCATGGGGAGGTACCGGAAGATGATCGTCAGCAAGAGCGCTGGCATGATGAACAACGCGTAGAGCTGCCAGTGCTGCCTGATGTAGAGCATGGTGGTATGGATGCCGCCATTTCCTCCTCTCGTCGCATTCGATACGCTGCCAGAAGACGTAGCACTCAATTTGACTCCCCCTTTCTCGGCCAACTTACGTTGACAAATGCACCATTTGCATCAGGGCGTTTCGGGAGAACGTCCACGCTATATGGCTGTTCCACGATACTGATGAGAAGATGTATCTGTCAAGTAAAATGTTCTTAAAAGTGTGCATTTGCACCATTAACGGTAGACGCGCCCGAGGGATGCCGCTGGCACCCCCTTGAACAGAACGCGTAAGATGCGTGCTCACCGCTAGCAGCGCTCGGCAGGAGCCTGCGTATACGCCTACACAGACTGCTCCTCCGACGCGAAAAGAGCGATGATGCATTTGTTAAACTAATTGTGCATATATGAAACTACTTGAAGCGCCACAGCGCTTCGGCGGACTCGTCGCGGTCACCGCTTCGCCGTACTCCCCTACCTGATGACCACCTTGAAGGTCCTCACGCGCGACGCAGCCCGGTAGCTGCCGTTGCCCGCGGCGCTCACCCTCACTCGGACCTGGTACGTGCCCGCCTTGGTCCGCTTGGGGATGCTGACCCTGCCTGTCCTTCCGTTGACCTTGAAGTGGCGCGCCACCTTGTTCCTTGAGACGTTGTGGTACCGCACGCGTCCCTGTGCGCCCCTGACCTTGATGTTGTTGGCGATCGTGCGCGCCTTCGCACGCAGAGCCGAGACCGAGACCCCAACCCGCCCCTTCTTGACCTTCGCCGACAGCGGGTTCTTTGCCTTCACGATCTTGAAGGTCCTCGTGAGCCTCGTGCCCTGGTAGGCTCCCGTTCCCGTGATGATCACCGTCGCGGTGCCTACACGCACGTTGTTCTTGTAGGAGAGCGTGTAGTCGGTGCCCCGCTTGAGCGCGCCGCCGAACAGCGTGACAACGAGACGCGGCCGCACCCGGCCTCCGGTGTAGGACATCGGCCCCAGGCCCGAGACGATGGCGCCCGCCAGGCTCCCCCGTGCGCTGGCAGGGCGATAGGCGTTCTTTGAGATGGTCAGCTCGCTCGCCTTGTACAGTCTCAGCGCATCGCCATCATACCGATAGTGCACCGTGTTCGAGCCCACGGCGAACGCGTAGCCCGCCGCGACGCTGCCCGAGCTGTAGCCTCTCATGAAGAGCTTGCCACCGGCGCCGATGCTGCCCGCGTCGCAGTTGGTGACATCGACCAGGTAATTGCTCCCGTCGGCCATCGAGACGACGTTCCACATGTGGCCTTCCGACAAGCCGCCCGAGAGCCACATGGCACCCGTGACGGTATAGCAGTACACCCCGCTGAAGTTCGTGAGGTCGCACAGGTACTGGAAGGCCTTGGCGTACCCCTCGCAGACCACGTTGGTCAGCTCGCCGTCAAAGACCGAGATCAGCTGCCATGGGTCACCATACTTCGCATTCCGGTTGCTTGCGGCCTTGGAGTCGTAGTCCACCAGCTTGCAGATGTGATCCATATAGGCCTTGAGGCGCTTGTGGGACGATCCGCCCGCGCTGGCCGACACGATGCGCTTGGCGTTGGCCACCGCGGCGCGCACGCGCGTGCCCGTTGCGGTGTTGACGACATAGGTCCCGGCACCACGGTACCCGGCCGCGACGCACAGCCTGAACGTGTACGTGCGCCCCGACCACGTGCAGGACGAGCTTGTCGTCTTGTCGAACCAGTAGAGCTCGTAGGGACAGTTCGCCAGCAGTTCGCTGAGCACGTTGTTGATGTCAAGCGCGGCAAGGGTCGTCGTCGGCCACGACGAGGACGCCGTGACCGTAAAGACCGTGGAAGAGCGCTGTCCCGCCGCCACCTTGGCAATCTGCGCCTTGAGCGCGTTGTAGACCTCGAGCTCCAGGCCCGACAGGTGGGCGATGCGCGGCGCGCGACGGGGGGCGTTCGCGGTGGCGGGAAGCTGCTCGTTCAGGTACTGCTGCGCATAGGCATCGAGCAGCGCCTGGTTGTCGGCCGCGCCACCGGGGGCGAACTTGAACTCGATGGGGCCGTCGCTGGTGGCGGCGGTGGCAGTGGTGGCGGCTGCCGCCTCGCCATCGAGCGAGAGATCGGATGTGGCCGGCACTGCAGCTGAGGGCTCGGCTGCAGGCGTGGCGTCGGTCTCGGTCGCGGGCGTGATGGTGGCAGCGGTTGCGGCTTCGGACGCAGCGCTGGTCGCGATCTCGGGTGCGATCTCAGGTGCGACAGTGGGGTCGTCCTCGGCCGCAGTGCCGGGCGTCATCTCAGACGTCTCGCTGACCTCGGCCCCGGTCGTGGTCGAGTCCGTATCAGTGAGTCCGGTGGCGTCGGCGCCCTCGGCGGCGCTGGCGGTCGATGCGCCCTCGGCAGCCTCGGCATCCCCAACAGCAGGGTCGCGCACGCCCTCGCGCACGCGCTCGTCCTCGGCAGCCTCCTCACCCTCAGGCGCTCCCTCGTTCTCAACAGCGTGGTCTCCAGCAGCACTCGGCTGCTCCACTGCCGCTTCGGTGAGGGACGCGGTGGCCTCCGGCTCCTGCGCCCGTGCCTGCACGGGCGGCAGCGCCAGCAGCGCCATCAGCAAACACGAGAGCAGGACGAGCAGACTCCCCCACTCGCCACGGCCGCGCTCGTCACAGGTCAGCCTCACGTCACGCTGCCGTATCCCTAGTCGCGATCCTTTCGGTCTGTGCCATATGGCTCGCATATCCACCATCCTCGCCAGGACTGTCACCGCATCGACGCTCTGGCCCTCTTGCACGTCGCGTGCGCCTCTTGAACATCGTCACGGTACCTGTTTTTACGCCGATTTGCCACATCGTGACTTTTGAAGCACTGCCCGAGAAGGCGCGCTCGGCCTGAGTCCGGACATTATTTACAGCAACTCCCTATGATGGCCTCACCACGGCTTCGGAAACCGGGAGCTGCCGTGGTGCAGGACGTCAACGGATTCGGCATGGCCGCGCCGGACTAACAACCATGTTTCATTTTGTGTCGTGCCACCG
>JAWRIT010000065.1:0-18578 GCA_040268355.1 Atopobiaceae bacterium
CCCCACGCCCGAGGACGCGCCGATGCCGACGCCCGAGTCGGCCTGGTACGAGATCCTGCTGAAGTGGTGGCCGTTGGTGGTCGGCGTGCTGGTGGGTGTGGCGGCGCTCGTCGTGCGGGGCGTCCGAAGGCGGCGAGGCAACATGGGTGGCAAGGCGAAGGGCAATTGACGCAAGATGAGCGCGGCGCGAAGGTCGCATGACGCGGCAGAAAGCAGGAGGTTCACATGAACGGACAGACAAGAGGCGATTGGGGAAGGTGGCTGCGCGCAAGGACGGGCACCCTGCTCGCCGTGCTGTTGGCGGCAGTGGCCCTGCTTCCCCTCCGCGCCTTGGCGCAGGGCACGCACGAGTTCCCCGACACGAGCCGCACCGGCTCCATCATCTTTGAGATGCGCGACGCCCAGGACAAGGCCGTCCCTGGTGGGAAGGTCGCCGTCTACCAGGTGGCGACCGTCACCGTGGACAACGGCTTCCACTTTACCTACACCAGCGACTTTGCCGACTATGCCACAGAGGCGACCATCGCCGAGGACGCGGACGTGGCCGCGATGGCCGAGGGCCTTGCCGCCTATGCGTCGAGCAAGGGTCTCGCTGGGCAGACGGTCACGATCGATGGCAATGGCGACGCGACGCTTGGTGGGCTCGATCTGGGCGTGTACCTGGTCGTGCAGACCGAGAACGCCCCGGGGTATCGCTCCATCAGCCCCTTCACCGTGACGATTCCCTATGCCGAGGACCTGACGGACCCCAACGACCAGTACGTCTATGACGTGCTGGCGCGTCCCAAGTGCGGCACGGTGAGCGAGGTGGAGCCCTGCACGGCACCGCTGCCTGTGCTGGAGAAGCAGGTGAGCGGCACTGGCGCGCCGTCTGACACGAGCTTCGACTTCACGCTGACCCGCCTGGACCCGGCGAACCCGATGCCGACGGGCACCGAGGGCTTCGTCAGCCTTGTGGGCGACACGCTGACCGTGCGCAGGTCCGGCGCCGGCACGATCAACCTGGGCGTGCTGACCTTCGAGGAGGCGGGCTCCTATGCCTACACGCTCTCCGAGGTCGAGGGCAACGCGAGTGGCTACACCTATGACACCACGGTCTACCACATCGAGTACACGGTGGTGGAGCAAGCCGGATCGCTCGTGGTCTCGAAGGTGGTCGTGCGCAAGGGCGGCGCCTCTGGCGACGTGGTGTTCGACGGCACCGACGCGAGCACCTACACCTGCGTCTTCGCCAACCCCTACGACGACGAGACCCCGCCTCCCAGCGAGCCGCCGGCGCCTCCCAAGAAGACGCCTCCCAAAAAGGGCCCCAGTGGCTTTTTGGCTCGGACGGGCGACTACCTGCTGCCCATCGGGGCGCTGCTCCTGATCGGCGTGGTGCTGGTCGTCGTGGGTGTCGTGCGCAAGCGCAGGAACAGCTAGCCCCCTATGGCTCATGTGTCTGCCACGCCCCGGCGAAGCGGCCAAGGGCTGATAACGCTTGGGATCTGTTGCTTGGTGGCCGCCGCCGTCCTGCTCGCCTGGGCGTTGTGGCGGCCCCAGCCGAGCGCGGATCGGCTCCAGGCCGCCTGGTCCGAGCTGGCGGCGCATATCGAGGAGACCCGCGGCGATCAGGCCTCGAGCGCCCTTGACGTCTTGGAGGACCACCGCATGGAGCCCATGCCCACCTGGGATTCCTCCGCAAGCGGGCTGGAGTACGTGGGGATGCTCGAGGTGCAGGCCGCCGACGTCTCTGTGCCGGTGGTCGTGAGCGACGAGGGGGCCGCATCCGACGAGGCTAGCGACGAGGTCGGCGAGCGGCTGCCGCAGTGGCTCTCCGGCTCGTGCTATGCGGGCAACCTGGTGGTGCAAGTGCCGGAGTCGCTCGAAGCGGCCACGGTGCTGCGGTCGCTGGAGCTGGGAGACGAGATCCAGCTCACCACGGTGGAGGGCGTCACCTTCCTCTATGGCGTGAGCGCCAGCGCGACGACCCCAACAGGCGGCTCTGACCTGGTCATCCTGCTGGTGGATGAGGACGGCACGACCACCCACGCCCTCTCCTGCCAGCTCGTCTGGTAGCTCCGACACAGAGGAGCACAGGGGAAGAGGCACCTACGTGTCACCGACACAGGGGAAGAGGCACCTACGTGTCATCGAGGGGCTGGCGAATCCTTCCGCCAGCCCCTCGAGTCATGCGTGCGCCCTCTGGCTCGCGCCTCACACGTCGATGAGGTCCTCATTCGGATGCGTCAGGCGGAAGGGCTCCCGCCCGGCGTAGGTCGTGTGTAGCAACTTGTGCGCCAGGTGCGAGTTCGGCCGCTCCAGGAAGCGCTCGTACAGCTCGATGATCTGCGGGTTGTTGTGACTCTGACGCAAGGTGTTGCGCTCGTCCTCGGTATAGAGGGCGGCCGCGCGCTTCTGGCGGTAGGTGTCGACGATGTCCACGTTCTCGTTGGGCAAGAAGCAGTGCCGCACGATGGGCATGCCGCCACCGTTGACGCAACCACCGGGGCAGCCCATGATCTCGATGAAGTGATACGGGCTGGTTCCCTCGCGGATCTGGTCGAGCAGGATCCGCGCGTTGGCCATCCCCGACGCCACGGCCACACGCACGTCCATGCCACCCATGGTGACACTCGCCTCGCGGACGCCCTGGAACCCTCGAACCGCCTCGAAGCGCACGGCCTCGTGCTCCTTGCCCTCGAGCACCTTGTAGGCGGTGCGAAGCGCGGCCTCCATCACCCCGCCCGTCACGCCAAAAATGACCCCGGCGCCCGTTGCTGTGCCCATGATGTCGTAGTCGAAACCCTCCTCAGGCAGACGGTTGAACTGCATGCCCGAGCGCTTGATCAGATCCCCCAGCTCGCGGACGGTCAGCACGGCGTCCACGTCGCGGATGCCGTCCACCTCCATCTGAGGACGGTCCTTCTCGAACTTCTTGGCGGTGCACGGCATGACGGAGACCGCAAAGATGTCGGCGGGATCGAGTCCGTGCTCCTGGGCAAAGTGGGTCTTGATGATCGCGCCCTGCATCTGGTGCGGCGACTTGCAGCTGGAGAGGTGGGGCAGAAGGTCCGGGTAGTAGGTCTCGGCGTAGTTGATCCAGCCGGGCGAGCAGGAGGTGATCATGGGCAGTGTGCCACCGTTCTGCACCCGATCGAGCAGCTCGCTGGCCTCCTCCATGATGGTGAGGTCGGCGCCGAAGTCAGTGTCGTAGACGCGGTCGAAGCCCAGACGACGCAGCGCCGCTGCCATCCTGCCGGTGACCGGCGTGCCGATGGGCAGGTCGAACTCCTCGCCCAGCGCGGCGCGCACGGCCGGTGCGGTCTGCACGACCATGAACTTGCCTTCGGCCTTGGCAAAGTCGACCTTGTCGATCTCGCTCTTGGGCATGAGGGCCCCGGTGGGACATACGGTCACGCACTGGCCGCACATGAGACACGGCGACTCGATGAACGAGAGGTCCTGGGCGGGACCGACCTTGGCGTCAAAGCCACGGTTCTCGAAGCCCAGCACGCCGTTGCCGTGGGCGTTCTTGCACCGCTCCACGCACCGTCCGCACAGGATGCACTTGCTGGTGTCGCGCACCAGCGAGGGCGAGGCGTCGTCGTAGGTCGAGGGCGTCTTGGAGCCCTCGAACATGCCCTCGCGCGCGCCGACGAGCCGCGCCACGTGCTGCAGCTCGCACTGACCGCTCTTGCCGCACTGCAGGCAGTTGATGTTGTGGTTGGACAGCAAGAGCTCGACGCTCGTGCGTCGCGCGGCCGCCGCCTTGGGCGAGGAGATGACGATCTCCATGCCCTCCGAGACGGGATACACGCACGAGGCGGCAAGTCCGCGTGCCCCGGTGGCCTCCACCAGGCACACGCGGCACGAGCCCTGATTGCACTCGCCATGGTTGTAGGTGCACAGAGACGGGATCTCGTAGCCGCACTGCCGCGCGGCCTCGAGGATGGTGATGCCCTCCTCCACCTGGTGGGGACGGCCTTCGATCGTGATGTTGACCAAGCTCATCTCAGCGGCCCCCTACTCCTTGACGATGGCATCGAAGCGGCAGGTGGCAAGGCACGAGCCACACTTGATGCACTTCTCCGTGTCGATGCTGAAGACGGTCTTGCCGGCCTCTCCCTCGATGGCGAAGACCGGGCAGACGCGTGCGCAGGCGGAGCACATGCGGCACTTGTCGGCCAGGATGCGGTAGCTGATGAGGTCCCTGCAGACGCCCGCCGGGCACCGGTGCTCGTCGATATGCGCCAGGTACTCGTCGCGGAAGTGCGCGATGGTGGAGAGGATGGGGTTGGCCGCCGTCTGGCCGAGCGCGCACAGCGAGTTGGTCTTGCAGGCCTCGCCGATGGCCTCGAGCTCGTCGAAGTCCTTGTGGGTGCCCTTGCCGGCCGAGATGCGCTCGAGGATCTCCAGCATGCGCTTGGTGCCGATGCGGCACGGACTGCACTTGCCGCAGCTCTCGTCGCAGATGAAGTCCATGTAGAACTTGGCCACGTCGACCATGCAGTTGTCCTCGTCCATGACAATCGCGCCACCGGAGCCCATCATGGAGCCCTTCTCGACCATGGTGTCGAAGTCGATGGGGGTGTCCAGGTCCTCGGTCGTCAGGCAGCCGCCTGAGGGCCCACCGGTTTGGATGGCCTTGAACTGCTTGTCGTTCTGGATGCCGCCACCGATGTCAAAGATGAGCTCGCGCAGGGTGACGCCCATGGGGATCTCGACCAGGCCCACGTTCACGACCTTGCCGCCCAGGCAGAACACCTTGGTGCCCTTGCTGCGTTCGGTTCCGTGGCAGGTGAAGCTCTCGACTCCCTCGCGCAGGATGTAAGGGACCGTCGCCAGCGTCTCGACGTTGTTGACGATGGTCGGCTTCCCCCACAGGCCGCTCACGGCCGGGAACGGTGGACGTGGGCGCGGCATGCCGCGCTTGCCCATGACGGAGTTCAGCAGCGCCGTCTCCTCGCCGCACACGAAGGCGCCGGCACCTAGGCGCACGTGCGCGTGGAAGGAGAAGCCTGTGCCCAGGATGTCGTCGCCCAGAAGCCCGCGCTCCTCGGCCTGGTCGATGATGGATCTCACATGTGCCACTGCCGTGGGGTACTCGGCGCGGATGTAGAGGTAGCCCTCGTGGGCGCCAATGGCGTAGCCGGCGATGGCCATGCCCTCCACCACGGCGAGCGGGTTGTCCTCAAGCACCGAGCGGTCCATGAACGCGCCAGGGTCACCCTCGTCCCCATTGCAGACCACGTACTTCTCGTCACTGTGCTGGTCATGGGCGAACTGCCACTTGCGTCCGGTGGGAAAGCCGCCACCGCCGCGTCCGCGCAGTCCGGAGGCCAGGACCAGGTCGATGACCTCCTGGGGGTCCATGGTGAGCGCCTTCATGAGCCCCTGGTACCCGCCGTACCCCAGTGCCTCCTCGATTCGGTTGGGGTCGATGACGCCGCAGCCGTGCAGCGCGATGCGCCGCTGCCTGCGATAGAAGGGGATGTCGGCCATCTGCGGGTACTTCTCGCCGGTTCGGGGGTCCTCGTAGACGAGCCGATTCACGACCTCGCCCGCCATGAGGTGGTTGTAGAAGATGTCACGGATGTCCTCGGGCTTGACGAGCCGGTAGAGCACGTCGTCGGGGTAGACGCGCACGAACGGCCCCTCCGAGCACATGCCAAAGCAGCCGACCTGGCGGACCTTGATGTAGTCGCCCATGCCCTCCTGGTCGATGAGGCGCTGCGCCGCCTCCTTGAGATCGGGCGTGCCGCCCGCCATGCAACCGGTGCCGCCACACAGCACCAGGTACTTCTTGCCGTCGGAGCCATCGAACTTGCTGTCGAGCTCGGCTTTGAAGGCCTCGATGTCGCGCAGGAGCTCATCGCGTGCGGTGTAGGTCATGCCACGACCCTCCCTCCGCGGTACTCGGCGATGATGCTGGGAACCTGCTGGACGGTGACGCGAGCGTAGACCTTGCCGTCGATGGTGACGGCGGGCGCCGCCGCGCACGCGCCGATACAGCGCAGCGCGTCGAGCGTGAACAGACGGTCCTCGGTGGTCTCCCCGGGCCTGATCCCCAGGTCCTCGCAGAAGCGATCGAGGACCTCCTGGGCCTCCTTGACATAGCAGGCGGTGCCGAGGCAGCAGCCAATGACGTGCTTGCCCTTGGGCGTGAGCGAGAAGAACGAGTAGAAGGTCACCACGCCGTAGATCTCCGCGACCGAGATGCCGGTCTTGGCGGAGACGACCTCCTGGACCTCGAGCGGGACATACCCGAACTCCCGTTGTATGTCGCTCAGGATCATGATGAGGGGCGTCTTCTCCCCTTGGCGCGCGTCGCAGATCTCCTCGATTCGTGCGACTGCTGCACCACTCAGCTTTGCCATGGCTCACTCCTCTCCGATATGGGCTGGCAGGCTGCTTGTGGTTATGCAGGTTTGAAACCCGGTCGGCCAACTGCGGGTACGTTTGCCCGACCGCATGGCATCTTGCGCACATGGTACCGCAGAGCATGCCAGCAAAAGACCACGTCAATGAGCTAAACGGTCAAAGGCTCCTTGGCCGTTGATGCTGCGGAGGCCTCTGGTGGCGCGATCTGGCCGTGCGGCTGCCGAGGCGTACGCCACCAGCTCGATCGAGCGAGCACAAAACACCAGGATTTCGCGAGAATCGATCGAGGCGGAGACGGGTTGGACGGAAGGGGTGCCCCTCAGGGCCACCGTGCTTCTGCGACCGTGCGATCAGGAACGGTGAGCGGTTGTTTATGGATCACGGGAGATGACACGGAGGAAGAGGGACGTATGTGTCTATGTGTCGCGTGTCGGGGATTGCGAAGGGGGATCAGGCGCCGTGGCTAGAGATTGGACTTTTGCGGCATTTTTTCGGGCGTCCCGGAGTATCTCCGTCTCCCATCCTGCTGTTTTTCTGCCTGATACTCCGCTGGTCACGGAATTTCACCGCAAAAGTCCAATCTCTAGCCACGGGCCACGCGGAACCGGACCCACGGCGGCTCAGCGAGCGCCGGCATGTGGAGAGTCATGGGGTAGATGAACCCGCCCTGGCACCGCCACCCTCCCGGCCCCGTCGGACGGGCGCATTCGAGCCCAAGGAAACGTCCGCACCCCCCAACGCGACGACACATAAGTACCTCTTCCTCCGTGTCACCGCAAAAAAAGCGGCTCCCCATGGTGAGGGAGCCGCTTGCATCGACTATGTCGGTCCGCGATCGCAGCTGCGCCGTCCGTCAGCGCATCCCGCAGGACACTAGAGGGACATCACGCCTGGTTGGGCCGTGAGCAGCGCGACGATGATGTAGGGATCCACGACTTCGCCGACCGCCACGTTCTCGTCGCCACCAAAGGCCTCGGCGGAGACCGAGTCGGTGAGGATCTCCACGCCCAGGTCCTCGAGCTCGACGAGCTGCTCGATCACGGCGCTCTCACGCATGGTGAGCTTGGCGCCGCTGTTGTAGAAGACGAGCGCGCTCGGCAGGTCCTCCTGCAGCGCGAGGTCGTAGATGACCTCGTTGGCCAGGATGGTGCCGACCGTGTCGTTGCCATGGCCGAGCCTGTCGGACCCGAACAGGATGGTGGGGGCGGTGGTGGGCGTGACGCCCATGAGACGCAGCGCCGCCTGCAGCGGGTCGTCGACCTTGACCTGCTGGGTGGGGGCAAGCGTGACGACGGAGTAGTCGCCCTCGTCCTCGAGCGTGAAGCCGCAGCGCTCCTTCTCGGCGAGGTGCATGAGCTCGTCGACCGCCTTGCCATCGTTGACCAGCACGGCGAGGGTCTCGTGCTTCTTGAGCTGGGTCAGGGCCTCAAGGGCCATGACCGTTGGCTTGGGGCTAAAGAGGTCCCTGGCGTCTACCTGCATGTCTCCACCTTTCGATCGCTGAGGCGTGTGCCTTGTCGAGCCCGTTGTCTCGTATCTTACTTCTTTCGGCGTCCATCTGGGCCACCGTACCCGCTGGTCGTGGCAACGCGTCCGTGAGCTGCGGGTCGCCCGCTTCCCCATCCTCTATCATAAGGCCAGCCTGGGCGGCAGGGATCCGTCGCCACTCCCGCCCGGGCGCACACGGTGGCGACGGATGGACGGGAGGCGGCACATGCCAGGCAAACGATCGGACGTCATCTCCTGGGACGAGTTCTTCATGCGCGTCGCCATCGCGGCGAGCATGCGTAGCAAGGATCCCAACACGCAGGTGGGAGCCTGTATTGCGGGACAGGACAACCGGATTCTCTCGGTGGGCTACAACGGCACGCCGCAAGGGCTGGGCGACGACGAGTTCCCGTGGGGAGACTCTGACGACCCGCT
This sequence comes from Atopobiaceae bacterium, assembly GCA_040268355.1. Lineage (GTDB taxonomy): Bacteria > Actinomycetota > Coriobacteriia > Coriobacteriales > Atopobiaceae > UBA1367. The sequence goes on from JAWRIT010000065.1 coordinate 8,287, forward strand.
GCACGACAAGCACAGCTATGTGATCCACGCCGAGGCGAACGCGATTCTCAACTACCGGGGCTCGCTCAAGGACATGGCCCACGCCAAGGTCTACGTCACGCTCTTCCCGTGCCAAGAGTGCGCCAAGACCCTGGTGCAGGCAGGGATCGGCGAGGTGGTCTATCTGGATGACAAGTACTTTGGGACCGAGGGGAGCCTCATCGCCCGATCGGTGTTCGACCGCTGTGGCGTCCGATATCGCCAGATCGAGCTACCGGAGACGGCCGTCGTGTGACGCCTGCCGCGAAGAAGCTGGTGGACGCTGCGCCACTGGGTTATGGTGGGGACAGGCTGTCGGTGGCCTCGCATGGTGCCCCGACAGGCCGTGGTACTTCCACACGTTGCCCGATTCGCACTCAATGGGAGGTAGCAGACCATGGCTGATTTCGTGAACAGAGAGGTGTCGCGCGCCCGCCTGCACAAGGCGTGCAACGCAGGCACGACCGTTTCGGTCCTCCTCATGCTCGTGGGGTGTGCCTATGGGGCCGCCGCCGCGCTGGTGGCGACCAATATGGCGGTGCCAGGGTTCGTCGCGACGGTACTGCATACGATCGTCCCCACCCTCGCGGACACGGCGCTGGCTATTGCCGACTGTGCCACGAGGGCCGTGATCTTCGTGCTCATGGGGCTCGTCGGCGTGCTGATGTTCCGCCAGGTGGCGCGCCACGACGACGCCTTCCGCGTGGAGCAGATGCGCCAGCTGCGCTTCATCGCCCTGCTCGTCATCCTGCTGGGATTCCTGCCATCACTCGTGGGTAATGCCGCGAAGGTCGCCCTTGCCACCCAGGGCGGTCGCCCCGTGCTTTCGGAGCTGGACCTTGCGGTCGACGGCATGTGCATCTTGGGCGGGCTGATCCTGTTCATGGCGGCACGGATGCTGGTAGCGGCCTCGGTGCTGGCCCAGCAGGACGGAGGCTTCGTGCCGAGGGTCTCTGCGAGGAGGCGGAGCGCGCCGCCCACGGTGACAGGGCCAGTGACGAGCGGTGCGCCGATCGGTTCGGATGCGCCTGCCGAGCCCACCGGGACCGTCGAGTTCCCCGCGACCGACGATTCGATGCCTGCGACGACTGCCTACGAGCCGCTCGACGAGTCGGCATCAGGCGAGGAGTTCTAGACACCGTTCGCGCGTCGGCGCAGCGGCGCCGTGCGTCTCACGCAAGACTCGTCTCAAGGCTTCCGACGTCAGCCGAGGGCGACGAGCAGCTTCTCCAGAAGCGTCTTCAGCTGGTGCGCCTCATCCGCAGGTAGGTCGATGCAGCCGGCCATGCAGTGGGGGACGTCCACGGCTCGCTCGCGCAGCGCCTGGCCCTCGTCCGTGAGCGAGATGATGACGGCGCGCTCGTCGGCGGCGGAGCGCTCGCGCCGCACCAGGCCATGTGCCTCGAGCCGCTTGAGCAGTGGCGTCAGGGTCGCCGAATCAAGATGAAGCCGCTCTCCCAGCTCGCCCACCTTGAGGCCGTCGTGCTCCCAGAGCACCAGCATCGTGACGTACTGCGGGTAAGTCAGGCCGAGCGGGTCAAGGAAGGGCTTGTAGAGCTTGGTGATTTCGCGGGACGCGGCGTACAGGGGAAAACAGAGCTGGTTGTCGAGGCTCAGGGGATTGAGCTTCTGCGACGACTCGATCGTTTGGTCCATGGTGCTCTTACTCGCTAACTATTAGGGTACGAAATACTTGCTGTCTCAGTATAGCAAAGTCCGACGAGCAACAGCCAAGGGCTGGCACCGCACCTGACACGGGGGAAGACACAGGGGAGGTCGTCGGGGTCACCTTCGAGGTCGCCCTCGAGCCGGCGTATCGATGCGTGCCGGGTTGTTGCACGCTGGCATGGGCCCGATTCCGCGTGACCTGTGGCTAGAGATCAGACTTATGCGGTGAAATCTTGCGGGTGGTGGAGTATCTCCGCCTTCCATCCTGCTGTTCTTTCGTCCGATACTCCGCCAGTTACAGATTTTCACCGCATAAGTCCGATCTCTAGCCACAGCACCCAAGCAGCGACACATAGGTGCCTCTTCCCTGTGTCCCGTTCCCCAGCGCGCCCCCGTGTCGGGCCTCCGCGCTACAGCCTCCAACCCTCGCTCTCGCGCTGGAGGGCGACCATGCGGGCGAAGGTGCCGCCCTGCTCGAGCAGGGCGGCGGGCGCGCCTTGTTCGCTCACGGTGCCGTCCTCGAGCACCACGACCTTGTCAACGTTGCTCACGGTGCGCATGCGATGCGCGATGACCAGCACGGTCTTGCCGGCCAGCAGGGTCGAGAGCGCCCGCTGGACCTTGGTCTCGTTCTCCACGTCAAGCGACGCGGTGGCCTCGTCGAGCAGCACGATGGGCGCGTCCTTGAGGATGGCGCGCGCGATGGAGATGCGCTGCCGCTCGCCACCGGAGAGCTTGGCGCCGTTCTCCCCGATCATGGTGGCGTAGCCCTCGGGCATGCGGTGCACGAACTCGTCGCAGTTGGCCGCCTGCGCGGCCGCCAGGACCTCCTCGTCGGTCGCGCCCCGCCGTCCCAGGCGGATGTTCTCCATCACGGTGTCGTCAAAGAGCATGACATCCTGGAAGACCACGGCGTACTGCCCGTAGAGGGTCTCGGGGTCGATGGTGGAGATGTCGACGCCGCCCACGCGCACGGTGCCGGCGCTGGCGTCCCACAGGCGCGCGGAGAGGCGCGCACAGGTGCTCTTGCCGCTGCCCGAGGGGCCAACCAGGGCCGTGACCTCGCCTTCCTTGGCAACGAAGCTCACCTCGTCCAAAACGCTCCCGGTGCCCTCGTCGTAGCGGAACCCCACGCGGTCAAAGGTGATGTCGTGGTCGCTCGGCGCGAAGTCCTCGCTGCCTCTCGCCAGCGGCTCGTCGAAGAAGCGATTGAGGCGCCTGGCCGAGACCGGCAGGGCCAGCAGCTCGTAGATGAGGGCGAGCGACTGGTCGAACGGCGCGTAGATGCGGCTGATGAGCAGCATGAACATGAAGAAGGTCAGAAAGTCGACGCGTCCGGCCGCGATCAGGCCGGCACCTGCGAGCAGGGTGGTGGCCATGCCCAGGCGCAGGATGATGGCGGCGCTGTTCATGAAGACGCCGCCGGCCAGCTCGGCGCGGATGTTCGTGCCCTCGAACCCGTCGATCTTGGCGCCCAGCCGCGTCAGGTAGGCGTCCTGCTGGTTGGTGGCCCGGATCTCACGGGCGCAGTCGAGCATCTCCTGGATGTTGTCGGAGACCGCTATCGAGGCGTCGCGCGCGGCCTGCTGCAGCGAGCGCGTGCTGCGACGGGAGCCAAAGAGCAGGAGAAAGGCCACAGGCACGCTCCAGAAGGCGGCCAAGGAAAGGGTGGGGTCAAAGAGGAGGGTCGTCACGAACACGATGACCGTCGAGACGAGCGAGCCAAAGAAGTACGGCAGCACGTGCGACCACACATGCTCGAGCTTGTCCACGTCCCCCATGACGGTCTCGACGAGGTCGGCGAGGTCATGGTCGCCAAAGAAGCTCATGGGCAGCTGGCGCAGGCGTTCGGCCAGGCGGATGCGAATGTCGCAGATCTCGTCGTAGACGAGCCCATAGGTGTTGGTGTACTGGATGCGGTGCAGGATCACCGAGATGACGAAGAACGCCAGCGACCCGGCCAGGTAGGGCAGGACCGACGGAGTGGCCTTGCCGTCAAGGAAGCTCTCCATGAGAGACCCCATGAGCAGGTAGACGAGCCCCATGCTGGCCATGATGGCGAGATTGACCGCCACGGTGCTCGCGACGCCCTTGTAGAAGCTCCTGATGCCATTGTCCGAGAGGGCGCAGGTGCGCTTGAGCCATCGACGCATCTCAGGCCTCCTTCCGTGCGATCTTCCATTCGACTGCCTGCTGGTAGTCGGCCCACATGCGGGCGTAGAGCCCGCCTTGGGCGATGAGCTCGGCGCTGGTGCCCTGCTCGACCACGCGACCTTGGTCCAGCACCACGATCTTGTCGGCGCCTTCCACGGTGGAGAGGCGATGGGCGATCATGAGCACGGTGCGGCCACCGGCCAGGCGGGCGAGCGCCTTCTGGATGAGGACCTCGTTCTCGGGATCGGCGAAGGCCGTGGCCTCGTCCAGCACCACGATGGGGGAGTCCTTGAGGATGGCTCGCGCCAGCGTGACGCGCTGGACCTCGCCGCCGGAGAGGTACGTCCCTCCTGCGCCGATGAGCGTGTCGACGCCCTGGGGCAGCTTCTGGATGATGTCGGCGCACTGCGCGGCCTCAAGGGCGGCCAGGGCCTGCTCGCGGGTGGCGTCCGGACGCGCCGCCCGCACGTTCTCAAGAACGGTGCCACGGAACAGGCGGTTGTTCTGGAAGACGAAGGCCACCTGGTCCATGAGCTCGGAGCTGGCCATGTCACGCACGTCGACGCCGCCCACGCGTACGGTGCCCTCCGTGGTGTCCCAGAAGCGGGGCACGAGGCTCGCCGCCGTGGTCTTGCCGCCGCCGGAGGGCCCGACCAGCGCCACGGTGGAGCCGGCCGGGATGTCGAAGCTCACGCCGTCGAGCGCCGGTCGCTCGGCGCCGTCGTAGGAGAAGCTGACGTTCTCGAAGCGCACGCTGGCGTCGGCGGGATGCTTGGGGTCTGCGGGCTCCTGGATGGTGGGGGCACCCATGACCTCCGCCACGCGCACCATGGCCTCGTTGGCGATCATGCCGTAGCTGGCGGCGAACATGATGCGCTGCAGCGCCGTGGAGATGACCGCCGAGAAGATGGCGTAGAAGGCGAAGTCGGTGAGGAACTCCCGCCAGCTCGCCGCGTCCCCCAGGGCGGCCACCCCGCCCGCGAGCCAGGCGACCACCGGCACGAGCAGGATGATCACGCCGTCGCCGAAGGTGAGGTTCAATGCCTGCGGGGTCGCGCAGATCTTGACGCTGTAGTGCTGGGCCATCCTTCCGTAGTCCTGGATGGCGTCGTGGAAGGCCTTGAAGGTGTAGATGGTCTGCTGAAAGACCTTGACCACGGGGATGCCGCGCACGTATTCGGTGCCCGTCTTGTTCATGCGGTCGAGCGCGACCTGGTAGCGGTGTATCCAGTCGGCCGCCTTGCCGCCCATCATGGCAAACAGGCAGGCGATGGAGAAGAGGGCGGCGCACAGGCACGCCAGGCCCATGCGCCAGTCAAAGACGAAGAGCGTCACGAGCATGGCGACCAGCATGAAGACGGTCCCGGCCAGGTCGGGCAGCTGGTGGGCGAGCAGGCTTTCGGTCTGGCTCGTCGCGCTGTCGATCTTTCGCCGCAGCTCACCGGACGCATGGTTGTCGAAGTAGCCCAAAGGCACGCGCATCAGGTGGTCGGCGCAGGCCTTGCGCATGTTGTTGGCCGTGCGGAAGGCCGCCAGGTGCGTGCACATGAGCGCGCCAAAGTACACCAGGATGCCCGCGACGGCCAGCCAGAAGGCGGCCCAGCCATAGGTGTGCAGGTTGGTGGCCTGCGACCAGTCGGGCGCGACCTCGATCAGGTCGCGAAGGGCAAGCCACATGCAGATGTAGGGGCCAAAGCCAAGCACGGTGGAGACGCCCGAGAGCGCCATGCCGACAAACGTGAGCGGCTTGCGCGAGCCGGCAAAGGACAGCATCCCCGCCAGTCCGGACTGTTCGGCGCCCCGCTTTCTCTCCGTCATACGCACCTCCTTGGGTGGTGGCCCGCATGGGTGCGGGATAATATAGTTAGAATATGTCAACTCTAGACGAATGCCTGGTATCCTGAGGCTCAATCAGAAGGTGCGGAAGAAATCGAAAGTCCCGCCGGGTGACGACGGGGCACGCACGGGCAGCGGGGCGGGTGCGAGCGGTCGGGCGCCGACGGGACGGGCGTGGCCGGCTCCGCCAACGGGGCAGGAGGGAGGCACAGGTGCCCAGTCACACCAACAAGCTGCGGCGCTTCTTCATGCCCCAGGTCGAGCAGCTCGAGGCGAGCGTGGTGTACGACGGGCTGGGTGGCGTGCTGGCCTCCTCTGAGGGAGGGCCGGGCCGTGGTTGGCTCGCCGTGTACGGCATCGGTGACAACTGCCTGGTCGACTCCCATGACTTCGTCATCCAACAGGACTTCGAGCTGGAGGAGCACCCAAGTGACTGCCTCTGCGTCTCCTCCGTCTCGCGCTCCACGCTCGAGCACACGCCCCATGCCCCGCATGACGCGCGACCGGAGGGCAACGTGATCGTGTTCGCCCAGCAAGACGAGGTGGTACGCGCGTCCCTGCATGCGGGGGACCACATTCGTGCCACGAGCATCTGCTTCACGCGCGAGTTCTTCGAGCGTGACGAGCAGGTGCGCAACCTGGACTACGATCTCCTGTGCGAGCGCATCGGCCTCGTGGACCCGGACCTGATCAACGACGGCCTGCACAACATCATGCACGGCGTGGACCTGCGATCGGTCGGGTCGCCCGCATCCTCCCACCGCATCGAGCGCGGGGCACGCACGGTGCTCGATCGGCTGCTCGAGTGGGTGAAGGAGGAGTCGCGCGCGACACGCGACGGGCTGACCTGGGACGACGTGCGGCTGGTCGGTGAGGTGACGAGGGCCATTGACGCCGATCCGGGGCGTGCGCCGTCGGTGGTGGAGCTGTCTCGGCTCACGCATGTCGGGCACACGCGCCTCTGTGCGACCTTCAAGCGCGTGACAGGGGAGACCGTGGGTGGCTACGCGCGCCGACGCAGGCTCGAGGAGGCGCAGCGCCTGCTTGTGGCGACCGACGAGCCGCTGGCGGCCATCGCGCGGGTCGTCGGGTACGCCACCCCCGCCGCCTTCTCCACGGCCTTCCACCGATCGACGGGCGTCACTCCCAGCGCCTGGCGCAGGCGCCATCGAGCGTGAGGGTGTCTTCCTGGGCGGTACGCCCCCGACGCCGGTCGGTCGCTACCTCAGGCGGTCGGCGATGGCCCTGATGAAGTCCTGCGTGCTCAGCTTGGTCGGGTCCGGCAGCGTGGTGATGGCGACGAGGTCGCCGGTCATCTGCCCACTCTCGATGGTGGTGATGGTGGCGGCCTCCAGGCGGTCGGCAAAGGCGACGAGGTCGGGGAGCCTGTCCAGCTCCCCACGCTTGCGCAGCGCCCCTGACCAGGCAAAGATCGTCGCGACCGAGTTGGTGGACGTCTCCTCGCCGGCCAGGTGCTTGTAGTAGTGGCGCTGCACGGTGCCATGCGCGGCCTCGTACTCGTAGAAGCCCTGGGGCGACACCAGCACGCTCGTCATCATGGCCAGACTGCCAAAGGCCGTGGAGAGCATGTCGCTCATCACGTCGCCGTCGTAGTTCTTGCAGGCCCAGATGAAGCCGCCCTCGCTGCGGATGACACGGGCCACGACGTCGTCGATGAGCGTGTAGAAGTAGGTGATGCCCGCCTCGTCGAAGCGCGCCTGGTACTCGGCGTCAAAGATCTCCTGGAAAATGTCCTTGAAGCGGTGGTCGTAGGTCTTCGAGATGGTGTCCTTCGAGGCGAACCAGAGGTCCTGACGGGTGCTCAGGGCGTACTCGAAGCTGGCGCGCGCGAAGCTTCCTATCGAGGCGTCCAGGTTGTGGATGCCCTGCGCGATCCCCGGCTCGGCGTAGTCGTGCACCATGGCGCGGACCTCTTCGCCGCCGTCTGCGGGGGTGTAGACCAGCTCCACCGTGCCCGGTCCAGGAATGCGTAGCTCGGTGTTCTTGTACACGTCGCCGTAGGCGTGACGGGCGATGGTGATGGGCTTGGTCCAGGTGCGCACGTAGGGCTCGATGCCCTTGACCACGATGGGCGTGCGGAACACGGTGCCGTCGAGAATGGCGCGGATGGTGCCGTTGGGGCTCTTCCACATCTGCGAAAGGTCGTACTCCTCCACGCGGGCCGCGTTGGGGGTGATGGTGGCGCACTTGACGGCGACGCCCAGGCGCTTGGTCGCCTCGGCGGAGTCGACGGTCACCTGGTCGCCGGTGGCCTCGCGGCTCTCCAACCCAAGGTCGTAGTACTCGGTCTTGAGGTCGACGAACGGACAGATGAGCTCGTCTTTGATCATCTGCCAGATGATGCGCGTCATCTCGTCGCCGTCCATCTCGACGAGTGGGGTCCTCATAGCGATCTTGGTCATGGATGCCTCCGGTGGTTGGAGCGTGACGTTGCGGGTCCATTGTAGCGGTGCCGTGGGGCAGAGACGACACACAGGTGCCTCTTCCCCCGTGTCGGCGCGGCTAGGCCTTCGTGCCGTTCTCGTGATCGTTCTTGCGGATGCGGGCGCGACGGATCTTTCCCGAGAAGGTCTTGGGAAGCGCCTCCACGTACTCGATCACCCGGGGGAACTTGTAGGGCGCCGTCTGCCGCTTGGTCCAGGTCTGCAGCTCGCGGGTCAGCTCGTCGGAGGGGTCGATTCCCGCCTCCAGCACGATGGTCGCCTTCACGGCAAAGCCGCGCAGCTCGTCCGGCACGCCGGTGACCGCGCACTCGTGGACCTTCTCGTGACGGTTGAGGGCGCTCTCCACCTCGAACGGCGAGATACGGTACCCGCTCGACTTGATGAGGTCGTCGTTGCGCCCGCAGTAGTAGAAGTAGCCGCTTTCGTCGGCGTAGGCGACGTCTCCGGTGTGGTACCACCCGCCACGAAAGACGTCGGCCGTCTTGTCGGGCGCATGGTAGTACTCGTGGATGATGCCCGCGGGCTTGGGGTCGCACTTGATGCAGATCTCGCCCTCCTCGCCCGAGTCGCACTCGGTGAGGTCATCGCGCAGAAGGGCGATCTGGCCGAAGGGCATGGGCTTGCCCATGGAACCCGGCCGCGGCGTGCACCCGATCATGTTGGCCACGATGACCGGGCTCTCCGACTGGCCAAAGCCCTCGTAGATGGGGTGGCCCGTGTGCTCGAGCCAGAAGTCGAACTGGTCGGGCGGCAGGGCTTCGCCGGCGGTGGTGAAGCGCTTGACGTGCGAGAAGTCGTAGGTGTCGACGTCCTCGCGCGAGAGCATGCGCCACATGGTGGGCGGGCAGCAGAAGGTGGTGATGCGGTAGTCCTCGATGAGACGGAGGATCTCGTTGCCGTGGAAGCGGTCGAAGTCATAGACGAGCTGGCAGCCCTCCATGAACCACTGGCCGTAGAACTTGCCCCAGGTGCACTTCGCCCAGCCGGTGTCGGCGACGGTCATGTGCACGCCCTCGGGGTCCACGGCGTGCCACCACTTGGCCGTGGCAAGGTGCGCCGCGGCGTAATCGTGCCCGTGCAGCGCCATCTTCGGCTCGCCCGAGGTGCCGCTCGTGAAGTAGATGAGCATGGGGTCGTCGACCTGCGTGGGAATGCGGCCGAGCTGGTCGGAGGCGGCGCGGACGCCCGCGTTGAAGTCGATCCAGCCGGAACGCGCGCACGATGCGGCGAAGAGCCCCTGCTTCCCGGAGAGGGCGGCCCCGGTCAGGCTGCGGTCGGTCTCGGTGAGCTCGGAGTTGGCGATGTCGTACTGCGAGCCGTTCACGAGCATCCGCAGGGGCGGTGCGGCGAGCTGTGCGCAGGCGCGGTCGATGGTGTCGGTGATGGTGCCCACCGTGGTCGCGATGATGGCCTTCACGCCGGCGGCCTCGATGCGGTACGCCACGTCGTGCTCCTTGAGCATGAACGTGGCGGGAATGACGACAGCGCCGATCTTGTGCAATGCCAGCGCCGTGACCCAGAAGGAGTAGTGGCGCCTCAGGATGACGAGCACCTTGTCGCCCTTGCCGATGCCGCGCGACAGCAGGAAGTTCGCCGCCTTGTTGGATAGTCGCGAGAAGTCGGCGAAGGTGAAGTCGTGCTCCTCCCCCTCGGGGTTGCGCCAGATCATGGCCCGACGCAAAGGCTCGGCGGCGCCGATCTGGTCGATCACGTCATAGGCGAAGTTGAAGTCGGACGGAACGTGAATGCGAAAGCTCGCCAGCTCGCCTTCGGCGGTGAAGGTCTCCGTGCAGTAACGCTTGTGGATGTTCAGCATCTCGTGTGTCCCCAAAGTCAGGTCGTAGGGCGGTGCGCGGCCATACGCTTCGAGCAGGTGGTCGGTCTCGGGCGCAGCCGGCAGCCTCAGGCTGCGCCTTACCCTACGAGGACGCCATATACGAGGACGGAGGAAGCTGCAGAGATGATGGTGGTCATGTGCGCTGCCCTCCCCTCAAGGCGCCGGTGACACGCAGTGTGCCTGCGGTTCGTTTGCGCACGTAGTTATACCATGAGGCACCGGCGCTTCGACAGACCCTCCGAAGTGCCGTAACAAACAGGAAAGACACAGGCGCGGGGCGACACGGGGGAAGAGGCACCTATGTGTCACACGCA
>JAWRIT010000066.1:0-6325 GCA_040268355.1 Atopobiaceae bacterium
CGAAAGCAGCGACACATAGGTGCCTCTTCCCCCGTGCCGCCCCGTGCCCGTGTCGACTCAGTACAGCTGGTCGCGCTGCCACTCGACCAGGCAGGAGTCGAGGCCGGTGGTGACCTCGTCCTGCTTCATGTGTCGACCGATCACCACAAGCTTGTTCATGCGGTCCCCCACCTCGGCGTCCCATTGGTCGAGGATCTCGGGATTGTCGGCAAGGATCCGCTCGCGCTCGCCGTCAGGCGCGGAGTCCACGAACCGCCCGTTCTCCTGCAGGTGGATCTGATGGCCCGCCTGCTCGAAGACGTAGGCCATGTCCGGGTCGTCGGCAAACCAGGCCACGCCCTTGCAGCGAATGATCTCGTCGGGCCACCTCCGCGCGAACTGCTGCAGCCGATCCATGTCGAAGGGTTGGCGCCGCTCGTAGACAAAGGTCTGGATGTCATACTCCAGCACCTCAGGATCCTCGTGCTCCTCCGGATGCTCCATGGCATCCATCCAGGCGGCCGACTCATAGGCCCGGTTGAAGTCGAAGCGATCGGTGGAGAGCATGTCGGCGATGTCGACCTTGCCGTGATCGGCCTCGATGATCTTCGCCTCGTGCTGCAGCCCGCGCACCAGCGCCCGCAGCGCGCCCAGCTGCTCGGCCGTCACGAGGTCAGTCTTGTTGAGCACCATCGTCGTGCAGAACTCGATCTGCTGGATAAGCAGCGCCTCGATGTCATCGTCGTCGATGTCGTCTTCCGGCAGGTCGCGCCCGCCATGGAACTGGTCGAACATGCGCGCGGCGTCCACGACGGCGATGATGTTGTCGAGGTCGATGGCATGGCCGCGTGCGGCCTGCTGTCGGCAGAAGTTGTCGATGGTGAAGGCGATGGGGATGGGCTCGCAGATGCCCGAGGCCTCGATGATGATGTGGTCGAACCTGCCCGACTCCGCCAGCTCGGTCAGCTGGGCCGCGAGGTCGTCGGCGAGCGTGCAGCAGATGCAACCGTTGGTGAGCGGCACCAGACTCTCGTCGCCCTTGTTGACGACACCGCCCTTCGCGATGAGGTCGGCGTCGACGTTCACCTCGCCGATGTCGTTGACGATGACGGCGGCGCGCACGCCACGTTCGTTCGCCAAAATGTTGTTGAGCAGCGTGGTCTTGCCGGCTCCCAGGTAGCCGGTGATGAGCGCGATGCGCACGGGGCTGGTGGTGCTGAGCATGGACGTGCCCTCCTTCGTAGGTCACACGCGGTATGAGCCACAGCAGAGTATACCCTGCATGACTTATCCCTATCGAAGAACCACGGAGGCACGAATCTCGCCGCCTTTGCACCCTGGACTCCCGCACTGGCACGCTCGCTCGCGCGGCACCCCCGGACACGCCCTCGCGCGCATAGCTCGCCGGTGGCTGAGCGTGCCGTTAGGCGTGCTCATGGTATCGTGGGTGACCTCAGGTGTTCGACGTGCCACCCCACAAAGACGGGCACGCGCCGCCCGTGACACCTCATTCGCAAGGAGCTGCCATGAATGCGCTCGGCCAAGCATTTCGCGCACATGTCGCCAACGCCGACATCGCTGACTGCACCATCACCCAGCAGGATGACGACCACCTCATCCTGACCACCGATCATGCGGTCGGCCGAGTGAGCTTCTATGAGCTGGAGGAAGGCTCGCCCGAGATCGTGGAGCTCTCCGTCATCGATCCGGACGCCCCCGCCGAGCCCAAGTTCTTCCTCCACTTCGAGCTGGTCGACGAGCCTCACGCCGAGGAGCTGTTCGACGAGATGACGAGCACCCTGCAGGAGCGGGATCTCTACGACACCACCCGGGTGCTGCTCTGCTGCACGGCAGGGCTCACCACCACCATGTTCGCCAGCAAGCTGCAGGAGACGGCACACGCCCTCTCGCTGGACTACGCCTTCGAGGCGCTCCCCCTCGAGCAGGCCAAAGCCGAAGGTGGCGACTTCGATGTCGTGCTGTTGGCGCCACAGATCAGCTACCAGCGCAAGGAGGTGGTCGGGGCCTTTCCCGAGGCGGCGGTCGTGCAGATCCCGCCCAAGGTCTTTGCCACCCTTGACGTCGGCGCCTGCCTCAAGATGGTCATGCACCTGCTGGCAGACAACACCGCCGTCTCCCAGGGGCAGGACAGCGCCGTCAAACTTGTGCGCGACCTTGCCAGCGACGAGCGCATCATGGTCATCGTCTGCATCCAGCGCCCAAAGAACAGCTGGTATGGCTGGCGCATCTACGACCATGGCTCCGTCATCGCCCGCGGCAGCGTCACCAAGGCCAACCCTGCCTGGCGCGACATTGAGGACCTTATCGCGACCCTGCCCGTACGGGGCTGGAACGTGCGCGACCTTGACGCCATTGGCATCGCGGTGCCGGGCATCGTCAATCAAGGATCGGTCGCCTTCAGCGGGCACTGGGCGTATGGCGACTACGATCTGGGCCGCGCGATCGCAGAGCGCTACGGGGTCAAGGTCTTCGTGGACAACAACGCCAACGCGGCGGCCGTCGGCTGCTATGTGAGCCAGGACGTGTATGACTCGGTAGTCATCCACAGCCAGCAGACGGGCTACCTCGTGGGCGGACAGGGCATCGTGGTGGACGGGAACCTGATAAAGGGACGCATCGGCTATGCGGGAGAGCTGACCCCGCTCTACAACGTGCTCTATGGCACCGATCGTGGGAGCGATCGCGCCTGGACCTCCGAGGGCATGCTCGAGATCGTGGCACGCATGCTCACCGCCGACATCTCGCTCGTGGCGCCCGATGCCATCTATGTGGCCGTCGACCTGCTCGACGACATGGACGCGCTCAGGGAGAAGATCGCCGAGTTCTTTGGTGACAAGGCGGGCTTCATCCCCGACCTCTTTCACGTGGAGGACTACCGCGAGCTGCTCTTCCTCGGCGAGCTGGCCCTCTGCCTCCGGCAGCTGCGCACCCCACGGGCGCAGCGGCTCCACTGAGGGAGGCGACGCGGGGAACGGCCTATCGAGCCGGATGCGACCTAGCCAAGCGCCTGGGCCAGCAAGGAGGAGATGTCCGCCCCTGGGGCGTCGAGACCCCAGGCCGCAACGCAGCTCACCTGCGGAACGTGCCAGAAGCGCTCCGCAAGCGTGCGCACGTAGCCAAAGGCGTGGTCATCTGACGCGTCCGGCCGCGCGCCGCCAGCCGTGGTCACAAAGGTGAGTCGCTCGATGTGACACAAACTCACATAGGCCCCCGCTTCGTCGATGTCGAAGGTCACGCCTTGACTGCACACGAGTTCGAGGTAGGCGTGCAACTTGGCGGGAATGCCGTAGTTCCACAGTGGTGCGGCGATGACCACCTCGTCTGCCTGCGCGAACTGCTTCGCATGGTCGAACAGGGGATGTGCGTGACATCCCGTGAGCACGCCTTCGTCGTACGCGGCGATCGGACTTCTGCCCGTCGCGTCGAGCGGGTCGACCTCCAGCTCTGCCAAGCGCACTTCGACGACGTCACCCGCGTACGCACGGCGCGTCAGGTACCTGCGTGCCAGACGCTCCGTGCGTGAGGCGTCACGCAGACACCCGTTCACAAACAGCAGCATGATGGTGCTCCTCTCCGCTCATGTCGCGCAGCGACCTCCCCCGTTCGCTCCTCGCGCCGTGTCACTGCGCCCCATCTCCCCGATAGGAGCCGGCGAACGTGCCCACCAGAGCCGCCAGCACCCTATCCATGCCCTGTCACCAGCTCGTGCACCTGAGGAAACAATCGTACGCTCCGCTCCAGCACACCAGTCATCCGCGCGATGAGGATGCCGTAGTTGGTGAAGGGCACGCCCTGGTCCTGGGCGCACCGCATCCGGTAGCGCACGTCACGTTCCGAGTTCATGCAGCCACCACAGTGGACCACGAGGCCAAAACGACTGAGGTCCTCGGGGAACTCGCGACCCGAGCAGGTCTCGAACCGCAGGTCGCACCCCGTGTGGGCACGCAGCCATCGGGGGATCTTCACGGTGCCGATGTCGTTGCACTGCCGGTGGTGGGTGCAGCCCTCGGCCATGAGCACGGTGTCGCCGTCACGCAGGTGTCGAACGGCCGCCACGCCTGCCGCAGCTGTCGCCAGAAAGCCCTTGTGGCGGGCCATGAGGATCGAGAACGACGTGAGGGGAAGCTCGTCGGGAACCACCGCGCTCACCGCTGCGAAGGCCTGGCTGTCGGTCACCACCATCCGAGGCGTCCTCCCTAGCCCAGCAAGCGTGGTCGCCAGCTCGTGCTCGCGACACACCACGGCCACCGCACCGGCGTCGAGCGTGTCTCGAATGGCCTGCTGCTGGGGCAGGATCATCCGTCCCTTGGGGGCGGACCCATCGATGGGGCACACAAGCACCACGAGGTCACCGGGATCGACAAGGTCTCCCAGCAGGCGATGGGTGGGATCGTGCTCGGGCGCGAGTCGGGCGATGCGCTCCTTGAGCTCGCCGATGCCCGCTCCGCTTTTCGCGCTCACCCAGAGCTCGTCCGCGGCGGGGGCAGGCGGGTCGGCGAGGAGGTCCGCCTTGTTGTGGACCACCACGAAGGGCACCGCGCGATCACGGAAGAGCGCGATCAGCTCTCGCTCCGTCGGTCCCATGCCCTCCAGGGCGTCCACCACCAGCACGGCGACGTCTGTGCGGGCGAGCGCCTGTCGCGTGCGGCGGACCCGCTTGGCGCCCAAGACGCCCTCGTCATCGAAGCCCGGCGTGTCCACGATCACAACAGGACCCAGCGGCAGCAGCTCCATCGCCTTGAGCACGGGATCGGTGGTGGTCCCCCGCACGTCCGACACCACGGCCAAATCCTGCCCGGTCACGGCGTTGACCACGCTCGACTTGCCGGCGTTGCGGCGCCCGAAGAAGCCGATGTGCAACCGCTCTGCCGAAGGGGTGTCATTGAGGCTCATGCGCGGTTCCTCTCCTTTGCATGAGAGCGTTAGTGCGCACTATCCACCTTGTCCGTCCGAGCGTCAAGCCACAGACGGCCGCTGGGGCCGCAGCAGGTGGCGCCGGCCCTGCGACCTCGCGATCCTCGATCTCATGGAGCTGCTGACCGACCCTTCCGGGGCAGGGGTGCAGACGTGAGCGACCGTGCGAAACGTCCTGAGCGGCGACACGCCACCCCCGACGCCGACAGTTCCACCCGTGCACCAATCTCGTACGGAGCTAAGATAGGGGGCACGACGTTCGAGCGCAGGAGGCAGCGACCGGCATGCAGGAACTGATCGACATCTACGACAAGGACCGCACGCGAACCGGGCTTGTCGTCCCGCGCAAGGGCACGACCCTTTCAGACGAGCAGTTCATGCTGTACGTGCTCGCCCTGATCGAAGATGCCTCCGGGCGCTTCCTCATCACGCAACGCTCGCTCGACAAGCCTTGGGGCGCCGGATGGTGGGAGGTCGCGGGCGGTGGTGCGCTGGCCGGCGAAAGCTCGGAGCAGGCCGTCCGCCGCGAGGTGTTGGAGGAGACCGGCCTCGTGCTGGACGACGATGCGCTCGCCCCCGTCTACAGCTATCGCAACCTGGACACGGAACGCTCCGACAACTACTTTGCCGACATCTACCACGTCCGTCTCGCCTTTGACGAGCGGCAGGTCAGGCTGCACGAGAGCGAGGCGATCGCCGTGCGGATGGCCACGTGGGGCGACATCTGCGCGCTGGCGGCGGAGGGGACGTTCCTGCACTTCGAGCGCCTGCGTCAGGCGCTCGTGGCGGACGGCACCCTGGACGGGTGAGCCGCACCCGGCGATCGACGAGCGAGCCAGCGGCACACTAGAGCATCATGCGCATGGCCCGGTGCGTGGTGCTGTCGTCGGCAAAGCCCAGGGAGCGATAGAGCGGATAGCCCTCCTCGGTGGCGTTGAGCTCAAGAACGTCGAGCTGACGCCGGTAGGCCTCCCCGATGAGAGCACCCATGACGAGACGAGCCAGCCCCTGCCGTCGATGCGAGGGCTCGGTGAACACGTTGAAGAGCACGCCGGTGCGACCGCGCGGAAAGCGGGGGCTCGGCGGCTTGGGAACCACCAGCAGCCAGGCGCATGACACGATGCGAGATCCCTCGTCGCGAGCCACGAAGGCGAGGAGGTCGTTCTGCAGGTGATGCTGGAAGTAGGACGGAAGGCTCTGGCGAATCTGCAGGGTCTGATCCGTTGAGAGGTCGCCGAAGTCCTCCGAGAGGTACGCGAGGCGCAGGTGCACCAGTTGGTCGAGGTCTGCCAGCGTCGCCTGTTCGATGATCATGGCACGCTGCCCTCCCCCGATGGTCCAACCTCGCTACAGCATACCACGTGGCCTCGCGGCCTCCGTCTCCCGCCGCCTTCGCCGCACCAAGGCGCCG
>JAWRIT010000067.1:0-16415 GCA_040268355.1 Atopobiaceae bacterium
GTGGCTTCTGTGGGGTGTTGCGGGACGCTCGCGGCGGGGCTATAGTGAATGCGACCTTTAAGCACGGTACGGGATACCGGCAAGGTGACGACACATAGAATCGACGCTGACCTTGAGTCTCCTTCTGGACGCCCCTGCCGCGCTTGGCGGAATGGGCGTCTTTTTTCGGAAGGAGTGGCATGGACCAGACCAGTCTCAAGGCGGTCATCATGGACGGCGCGGCGATGGATCGCGCCCTCACCCGCATCGCTCACGAGATCATCGAGCACAACGAGGGTGCCCGGGGGATCGCGCTGGTGGGGGTGCTCAGACGTGGGGTTCCCATCGCGGCGCGGCTCGCCGACAAGATCGAGGCCATCGAGGGCGTGCGTCCCAAGATCGGTAAGCTCGACATCAGCTTCTACCGCGACGACCTCTCCCGTCACATCGCGCCGGTCGTACAGGCCACCGACATCCTGTTTCCCACCGACGACGTGGACATCGTCCTGGTCGATGACGTGCTCTACACGGGACGCACCGTCCGTGCGGCGCTCGACGCGCTCATGGACCTCGGTCGGCCCAAGAGCGTGCAGCTGGCCGTCATCGTCGACCGCGGCCACCGCGAGCTGCCCATCCGCGCCGACTACGTCGGCAAGAACGTCCCGTCGGCACGCGACGAGGACGTGCGCGTGAGCGTCACCCCGCTCGACGAGAAGGACTCGGTCGAGATCTGGGGCATCGATCGAGGCGTTGGAGGTGCCAACTAACATGCTGTCCGTCAAACATCTCATCGACACGACGAGCCTCACGGCCGACGACATCACCCAGATCCTCGACACGGCCAAGTCGTTCGATCCCATCATCAACGGCCGCACCATCAAGAAGGTTCCCGCACTGCGCGGCCGTACCATCGTGAACCTCTTCCTCGAGCCCTCCACCCGCACCCTGAAGAGCTTCGAGCTGGCCGAGAAGCGCCTTTCCGCCGACTCCATCTCCATGGGTGGCGCGACCTCGTCGGTCGTCAAGGGGGAGAGCCTGGCGGACACCATCCAGACGATCGACGCCATGAACGTTGACATGTTCGTCGTTCGCGCCCGGCTTGCCGGCACCCCCCAGAAGATCACCGAGAACACCGACGCGATCGTCATCAACGGCGGCGACGGCAAGCACCAGCACCCCACCCAGGCCATGCTCGACCTCTACACCATCCGCGAGCACTTCGGGCATCTCGACGGGCTCAAGGTCGCCATCGTCGGCGACCTCGCGCACAGTCGCGTGTGCGGCTCGCTGGCCCCAGCGCTCAGGACCATGGGCGCCGAGGTCACCCTCGTGGCGCCCCCGACCTACCAGGTGAGCGACGCGTCATGGTTCGGCTGCACCCAGACCAACCATCTCGACGACGTCATCGAGGACATGGACGTGGTGTACACGCTGCGCGTCCAGCTCGAGCGCATGGAGGGAGCGGCCATTCCGTCGCAGCGCGAGTACAACCGGCTCTACGGCCTCTCGCTCGAGCGCGAGGCGCGCATGAAGGACAACGCCATCATCTGCCACCCTGGTCCCATGAACCGCGGCATGGAGATCGACGCCGAGGTCGCCGACTGCGCGCGCTCGAGGATTCTTGACCAGGTCAATGCTGGCGTGCTCACCCGCATGGCCGAGATGTACCTGCTGATGGGAGGCGAGGAGTAATGGCGTATCTGATCAAGGGAGCCCACGCGGTCGACCCGCAGGTCGGTCTGGACGAGGTCTGCGACGTGCTCGTTGAGGGCACCCGTGTCACACAGGTCGCCCCGACCATAGAGGTGGGAAAGGACGTCGAGCTCATCGATGGCGCGGGCAAGTACCTCGTGCCTGGCCTGGTGGACATGCACGTGCACTTCCGTGACCCCGGCTTCGAATACAAGGAGACCATCGCCTCCGGCTCGCGCGCGGCGGCCCACGGCGGCTTCACTGACGTCGCCACCATGCCCAACACCGACCCGGTGACCGACACCGGCGCCGAGATTCGCTACCAGATCGATTGCGCCCGTGCCGCCGGGCTGGTGCACGTGCGGCCGATCGGCGCGCTCACGCGGGGGGAGAAGGGCGAGGCGCTCGCCGAGATCGGCGACATGGTGATGGAGGGCGCGGCCGCCTTCTCCGACGACGGGCACGGCGTGCAGGATGCGGGGATGATGAAGACCTGCATGGCCTACGTGAGCCAGTTCGACCGCGTGGTGTGCGCGCACTGCGAGGACGAGAGCCTGTCCAAAAACGGGGTCATCAACTCCGGGCGCGCCGCGACGCGCCTCGGCATGTTCGGGTGGCCCGCCCTCGGCGAGGAGATCGAGATCTGGCGCGACATCGAGCTCTGCCGCATGACGGGCTGCGCGCTGCACATCTGCCACATCTCGACGGCCAAGGGCCTCGAGATGGTCAAGGCGGCCAAGGCGGAGGGCCTGCCGGTCACCTGCGAGGTGACGCCGCACCACCTGTTCCTCTGCGACGAGGACATCACCGACACCTACAACACCAACCTCAAGATGAACCCGCCGCTGCGCACGGCCAAAGACGCCGCCGCGCTGCGCGAGGGCATCCTGGACGGCTCGATCGACTGCCTCGTCACCGACCATGCCCCGCACGCCCGACACGAGAAGGACTGCGAGTGGGAGATCGCCTTCTTTGGCACGACCGGGTTGGAGACCTCGCTTCCGCTCATGCTCACCAAGCTCGTCTCGACGGGAAAGATGAGCTGGGCCCGCCTGGTCGAGGTCATGGCCGTGAACCCGCGCCAGCTGCTGCGTTGCGAGCCTGTCAGCATTGCGGCCGGCTCGCAGGCCGACCTCACCCTCATCGACCCCACGCGCGCGTTCGAGGTCGAAGAGGGCTTCTTCCAGAGCAAGTCCAAGAACTCCGCCTTTTTGGGCGAGCGGCTCGAAGGCGCCGCGACCGACGTGCTCATGGCGGGCAAACGCACGCTCGCCGACGGCGTCGTGGCGTAGTCGGCCCAGCCGGCCCGCACGTTCTCGCCCCTGGTCGCGTTGCGGTGGCCAGGGGCCATCGGCTACGATGGGGAGCCGCACGAAAGGTGGTTCATGAGCGAGACAGACGACCCGAAGCGACTCTTCGGGTCCACCCCCATTCCCCAGCTGTTCCTGACCGCCGCGCTGCCTGGCGCGGTGGGCATGCTCGTCTCCTCCATCTATGGGACCATGGACGGCATCCTCGTGGGCAACTTCGTGGGGGAGACGCCCTTCGCGGCCATCAATCTCGCCATGCCCTTCGTCATCGTGCTCTTCGCCTTTGGAGACCTCATCGGCGTCGGGTCGTCGGTGCCCATCTCCATCGCGCTCGGCGAAGGACGCGACGACGACGCGAACAACATCTTCACCTGCTCGTGCGTGGCAAACGTCATAGCTGGGGCGGTGCTCGGGATCCTGTTGTGGGTCCTTGCGCCACCGATCTTCCGTCTTATGGGCGCCACCGGCGAGCTCGCCGACCTGGCGATCATCTACCTGCGCGTCTACGCCGCCTTCGCGCCCTTCACCACCATCGCCTATGCGCTCGACAACTACCTGCGCATCTCGGGTCGAATCAAGCGGAGCCTCGCCGCAAGCACCTTCATGGCGCTGTTTGGCGCCGCCCTCGAGTTCGTGCTGCTGGGTCCTTTGGGGATGGGGGTGGGGGCGGCCGCGCTCTCCTACAGCCTGGCGATGGTGTGCGCCGTGCTCATCGCCCTCTGGCCCTTCCTTGGGGGGACCCTGCAGCTGCGTTTCGTGACCCCGCGCCCCTCGCTGGACATCGCCTGGGAGGTCTTCCGCTGCGGCGTCTCGACCTTCCTCGACAACATTGCGGGGCGCATCACCTCGGTCGTCATGAACGTGGCGTTGCTCGCGATGGGCGGACAGGACGGCGTCGCGATCTTTGGCGTCGCCATGTTCACCGAAGGCATCATCGTGTCGATCATCTATGGGACGCTCGACGCGCTCCAGCCGGCGGTGGGATACAACTGGGGGGCACGCGACTATCGGCGCGTCAAGCGGCTGGAGCAGTGGTGCTTTGGCGCGGTCGCCGGCATTAGCGTGCTCTACCTGGCGCTCTTGATGGCGTTCCCGGAGCCGGTGACCGTGCTGTTCGTTCCGGGCGCCTCTAGGGCGTTCCTTGCCGAGGCAACGCGCGCCCTGCGCCTGTTCGCCCTGGCGTACGCGCTGCGCTGGTTCACCTTTGGCGTTCAGTCGTTCCTCGTCAACGTGGGCGAGGTCGTTCCCGCGACGGCGATGTCGATAGGCATGACACTGGTCTTTCCGCTCGTGCTCGTGTGGGCGCTCTCTCCACTGGGGCTGACGGGACTTTGGTTGGTGAGCGCGGCCAACGCGGTGCTGAGCTCCCTTCTGGGCATCGCGCTGCTCCTCAGGCTGCGGGAGAAGGTGCGCCTTCTGGCGCGGTCAGGACAGACGGACGGGCTTCGCGGCGCCGCGAGCGCAATGACCCGTTAGACGAGGGCCTATGACACGCCCTACGAAAGGAGGTCCGATGGAGTCGCAGGATGTCACCCGGCACGAGTCGCAGGACGTCACCCAGCACGAGTTCGTCGTCGAGACGAACGAGCAGGTCGCACGCGACACCTGGCGCATGCGCATCGCCTCGTCAATCGCACAGTCGCTCTCGCCTGGCCAGTTCATGAACATCTCGGTCCCCGGAGATCAGGCGCACCTCCTGCGTCTGCCGCTCTCGTTCTCCTTCGCCGACGCTGCGACCGGCATCGTCGAGCTGTCCTATGCCGTGGTGGGAGAGGGAACGCGGCGCCTCTCGCGCATGCGGCGGGGAGAGGCCTCAACCCTGCTGGGACCCTGCGGCGTTGGCTGGCGGCTGCCAGGTCGGCAGGGGAGGGCGCTCGTGGTGGCGGGCGGCATCGGCCTGCCGCCCATCGAGGCAGTCGGACGCATGCTCGCCGCGGCGGACGTGCCCTTCGACGCCGTCATCGGCGCCAAGACGGCAGCCTTGCTCGTAGACGACGCCCCGCAGCGGCTGCGCGCCCTGGCGACGGGGGGCTGCGAGGTCGTCACGTGCACCGATGACGGCACGCAGGGGAGAGGGGGCCTCGTGACCGGGCCGGTCGAGGAGCTTCTGGCCACGCGTCCCTACACGCAGGTCTACGCCTGCGGGCCGAATCCCATGATGGCGGCCGTCGCGGGCCTCGCGCGCGAGGCGGGCGTCAGCTGCCAGGTCTCGCTCGAGCGCATGATGGGCTGCGGGTTCGGCGCCTGCAGCTGCTGCAACGTCGCGCTGGCGACGGGGGGCTACGCCCTCTGCTGCCAGGACGGCCCCGTCTTCGATGCCGAGGAGGTGGCCTGGTGAGCAAGGTGCGCATGGCCGTCGACCTCGGCGGCATAGCGATGAGAAACCCCCTCAACACGGCCTCGGGCACCTTCGGCACCGGCCAGCCGTTCGAGGGCTTCTATGACGTGGGCGCGACGTTCGGGGCGATCACCTGCAAGGGGGTCGCGGCCGAGCCGTGGGAGGGCAATCCCGCCCCACGGTTGGCGGAGCTGCCCTCGGCGATCATGAACTCGGTGGGGCTGCAGAATCCCGGCGTGCGTGAGTTCGTCAGGCGCTCCGGCAGCTACCTCTCGAGTCTCAGGGAGCGGGGCTGCCAGGTCATCTGCCAGGTGGCCGGGCACTCGCTCGACGAGTATCGCCGCGCCATGGAGCTCTTCGAGGAGCTGGCATCGTTTGCCTCGGGCTTCGAGATCAACATCTCCTGTCCCAACATCGCGGCGGGAGGGGCGGCTATGGGGGCCACGCCACATGCCGCCGCCGAGGTCATGAGCGCCGTCAGGCCGCTGACCGCACGACCCGTCATCGTGAAGATGGCCCCCCACGACGTGGCGGAGATCGGCCGTGCGCTGGAGGCGGCGGGCGCCGACGCGCTCTCCCTCATCAACACCATCCCGGGCATGGCCATCGACGTCCGTACTCGCCGCAGCCGGCTCGCACGTCCCACGGCGGGCGTCTCCGGTCCCGCCATCCACGCGATCGCGGTACGCATGGTCTGGGAGTGCGCGCAGGCCGTCTCGATCCCGCTGTGCGGTATCGGGGGCGTCGCCTCGGGCGAGGACGCCGCCGAGATGATCCTCGCCGGCGCGACGGCGGTGTCCGTCGGCACGGCGAACCTGTACGATCCCACCTGCGCCCCCCGCATCGTCGCCGAGCTTGAGAGCTGGGCCGCCGAGCAGGGCGTCCGTGACATCAACGAGCTGATTGGAGCCTTCGAATGCTGAGCGAACACGACGCGCGCGACACCATCATCGTCGCCCTTGACTGCGACCGACGGCGTGCCCTCGAGCTGGCCGACCTGCTCTCGGGCAGGGCGGGATGGGTCAAGGTCGGCATGACGCTGTTCTATCGATACGGCCCCGCCATCGTCGACGAGATGCGCGACCGGAACCTGCGCGTGTTTCTGGACCTCAAGCTCCACGACATTCCCTTCCAGATCCGTGGCGCGGCCTTCTCCGCGTCGCTCTCCGGCGCCGACCTCCTCTCCATCCATGCCTTGGGAGGCGCCCAGATGATCGCGGAGGGCCGTGCGGGCGTCGAAGATGCCGTCGAGCGACGAGGAGGGGAGCGGACCAAGCTCCTTGCCATCTCGGTGCTGACGAGCATGGACCAGCAGGCACTGGCCTCCATCGGCGTCACCGAGCCTCTTGAGCGGGAGGTGTCGCGGCTGGCGAGCCTTGCCGTGGGCGCCGGCTCAGACGGGATCGTGTGCTCGCCCCAGGAGGCGGCGCAGATGCGCGAGCTGCTGGGGCCTGAGCCGCTCATCGTGTGTCCGGGCGTGCGCCCCGCCGGGGCCGACGTGGGGGACCAGCGGCGCGTGGCGACCCCGGCCGCGGCCGTGGCCGCGGGGGCGTCGAAGCTCGTCGTTGGCCGTCCGATCACGCACGCCGCGGATCCCGTTCGCGCCTATGAGGACATACTGTCTGAGCTGACAAACTCATAAGGTGCGCTCCACCGCGGCGGCACAGATGGGGCATTTTGACACCAACGCTACATAATTCTGTGCAAGTTGACAGAATTTGCTTGATTATCTGGGCCGATACGGGCAATATGTGAGTCCGTGTGTTTTTGACCTGCTACGCCGTAATGGCGAGCTGGTCGAAGGAATTGTACAACCGATGTTTGGAGGAACCATGCCACTACCCCAGCTCACCGACGAGCAGCGCAAGGCTGCCCTCGAGAAGGCTGCCGCCGCCCGCCACGCGCGTGCCGAGCTGCGTGACAAGATCAAGAAGGGTGACGTCTCCCTTGAGGAAGTCCTGGATTCCGAGGATCCCATTGCCGCCCGTATGAAGGTTTCGGCGCTCATCGAGTCGCTTCCTGGCTACGGCAAGGCCAAGGCTGCCAAGATCATGAATGAGCTGGGCATCTCGGCAAGCCGTCGTGTCAAGGGCCTCGGCGCCCGTCAGCGCGAGCAGCTCCTCGAAGCCCTCTCCAAGTAGTGAGGCGCACCGCACGACTCTTCGTGCTATCCGGACCGTCAGGTGCCGGCAAGGGGACGATTCTTAGTCTAGTCAGACGAGAGCGTCCCGAGCTGGGCCTGACGGTCTCAGCAACTACACGAGGCCCCCGGGAGGGAGAGGTCCCTGACGTCTCCTACCACTATCTGACGGAGGAGCGCTTCCAGCAGCTGGTGGACGAGGGTGCCTTTCTCGAATGGGCCAACGTCCACGGGCATCGCTACGGAACCCTCTGGGACGAGGTCGGTGACCGCCTTTCCGCTGGCCATTCGGTGGTGTTGGAGATCGACGTGCAGGGTGCCTTTGCCGTACGAGAGCGCCGCCCCGACGCCGTGCTCGTCTTTGTCGAGCCGCCCTCGATGGAGGAGCTGGAGCGCAGGCTGCGCAGGCGTGGCACCGAGGACGAGGACTCGATTCGGCTTCGGCTCGCCAACGCGCACCAGGAGATGGAGCTGGCTGCCCGCTACGACGAACGCATCGTGAACGACGATCTTGACGACGCGGTCAAGCGCATGCTCGCGCTGATCGACCGCTACGAGATGGATGGAGGGACTGACTGCCATGGCGATCACCAAGCCTGAGATTGACATCCTGCTCGAGAAGACGGAGCACAACCCGT
Organism: Atopobiaceae bacterium; assembly: GCA_040268355.1. Classification (GTDB taxonomy): domain Bacteria; phylum Actinomycetota; class Coriobacteriia; order Coriobacteriales; family Atopobiaceae; genus UBA1367. Next base: position 8,098 of record JAWRIT010000067.1, read on the forward strand.
TTTTGCTCTGCTCCATCGCCTCGAAGCGCGCCTGCGACATCAACAACATGGTGCGCGGCCAGCATCTTCGCGTCACGGCGATCCAGGAGTTCGACGACATCACGCCGGTCGTCTCCGGGGAGGATCCCGTCTCGATTGCGATGGAGGAGATCGAGTCCGGTGTGCTCGGCTTTGTCCAGGGGGACTTCGACGAGGACATCACCGGCTCCAACAAGCAAGTGCAGCAGAATCTCTAACCCATGACGGCACGCGTCTGTCTCGTCCACTACCACGAGATCGGCCTCAAGGGCAAGAACCGCTCGACCTTCGAGAACCAGCTGGTGAGCAACCTGCGCCAGGCGCTGCGCGACGAACCGGTGGAGTCGGTGCGGCGCGTCTCGGGCTATATCCTCGTCAGCTTCGCGGACGGCCAGGCCACCCGCGCCCAAGCGGCGCTCATCGCGCAGGTACCTGGTGTCGCGCGCGTCTCGCTCGCGTACCTGTGCGGTCTGGACGAGCAACAATACTGTGCCGCCGCCGTACGAGCCTTGGGCGAGGCGGGTCCGTTCGACACCTTCAAGGTGCACGCCCGTCGCTCGGCCACCACCTACGAGCTCCATACGCTTGACATCCACCGGCTGGTCGGCTCGGTCCTCTGCGACGCCTTCCCGGACAAGCGCGTGCGGATGCATGGGCCTGACGTCACGGTGTTCGTCCTGGTCGTGCAAGGTAGCGTCTACGTCTACGCGAGCTCGCAGGTGGGCGTCGGCGGGCTGCCCGTCGGCACGGCGGGCAAGGTGGTGTCGCTGCTCTCGAGCGGCTTCGACTCTCCCGTGGCCACCTGGATGGTGGGGCGTCGGGGCGCCGTCTGCGTGCCGGTCCATTTCTCCGGCAGGCCCATGACCTCGGACGCGAGCGAGTGGCTCTGTCAGGACATCGTCTCCGCGCTCGCGCCGGCGGGCATCATCGGCCGGCTGTATGTCGTGCCCTTCGGCGAGTGCCAGCGCGAGATCTCGCTCGCGGTCCCGCAGAGCCTGCGCATCATCATGTACCGGCGCGTCATGCTGGCGGTGGCCGAGCGCATCGCGCGACTCGAGGGCGCCAAGGCCCTGGTCACCGGCGAGTCCCTCGGGCAGGTCGCGTCCCAGACCCTCGATAACATCGCGGCGGTCAACGAGGTTGCCACGCTGCCGGTGCTGCGTCCGCTTATCGGCTCCGACAAGACCGAGATCATACGGCGCGCCGAGCAGATCGGCACGCACGAGATCAGCTCGCAGGCGGCCGAGGACTGCTGCACGCTCTTCATGCCCCGCCGCCCGGAGACCCATGCCAAGCTGGACGAGGTCCATGCGGCCTGGGACGCGTTCGACCACGACGCGATGATCGAGCACTTGGTGGCGACCGTGGAGTACGTCGATGGCGAGCACTGCGTGGCCTATCGGCCTCCCAAGGCCCTGCGCTCCCGCCACGACCAGCTCGCGCCCGCCGCTTGGCGCTCGTAACGCCGCTGGCGTCACCACATCTCTCCTGCATCTTGCGAGCGTCCTGCACGTGTCGTGCGAGGGCGCGTGGAGTCTCAAGGCCCCTCTGCCTGCCTTGAGGACCCGCCTCCCTCACCCTTGAGGTGGAGGTGATGCGCCATGGCGCAGAAACGATGGGGGTCTCGTAGGCAGCGCGCCCTGCGTCGCGTGGGCGTCGTGGGGACGCGCGGGGCGCTGGCGGCGCTTCTTGCGCTGAGCTGTGTCGGCGCGGGCGTCGGCTTCGTGAGCCAGACCTGGTCTCGCCCCACGCCCGTCGCACGGGCGGACCAGGCAGACGTCACGGCGGAGGCGCCCACATCCGAGCAAGAGGTTCCTGCGGATGGGGCGGACGCCCAGCAGGCGGGCAGTGAGGGCCAGGGCAACTCGGACGCGACGGCGGCCACATCGGCGCAGCGGAGCGACGTGCGTTTCGTCGTGCACGTCGACGGGGCGGTGGGGTCGCCAGGCGTCGTGGAGCTGGAGGGCGCCGACGTTCGGGTGCGTGATGCCGTCGATGCCGCCGGAGGGCTTACGAGCGACGCGGACACGACGGGCATCAACCTTGCCGAGCCCCTGGTGGACGGAGCGAAGATCCATGTGCCCGTCACGGGGGAGACGGAGATCATGCCGGCAGGACAGGTGGCGGCAGGGCCGGTCTCGGCAGGTTCCGCCACGACCGAAGGTGCTGGTGGTGGTCTCGTCAACCTGAACACGGCCTCTGCCGAGGAACTGAAGACGCTTCCTGGCATCGGCGAGGCCACGGCGGCGGCCATCATCGAAGAACGTGAGCGCGGGGGACCCTTCACCTCGGTCGAGGACGTCATGCGCGTCTCGGGCGTCGGGGAGAAGAAGTACGAGCGGTTGCGGGAGCTCGTCTGTGTCTGAGGATCGGGACGCCCCGCCTGTCCGCCCCATGCTCCCCGTCTCCTTGTGGGTGCTGCTGATGGTCGTCGGAGCCGAGATGATGGTGATCACGAGGGGCGCCGGGCAGGATGCCGCCCGCCTGCGGACGCTTGCCTGCGGGTGCGGGGCGGGCTTGCTTGTCATCTGCGTCGGATGGATCGTGTGGACCTGGGTCGCTGGTCGCACGGGGGCGCGGCGCAGCCATGTCGGCGACGTCGCCGTGGTGCTTCTGGCCTTGCTCGTGGCCGCGGTCTTCGTCTCGTCGCTGGCCTGCGCGCGCATGCTTGCCTGTCGCGACGCGCTTGCCGCGGGATCGATCTCGACCTGGCGCTTTGAGGTCGTCTCAGACCCAATCGATGGCGCGACCGGCTACCGCTGCCAGGCCACGGCACACGCGCCCGGCCTGCGCGCGATGGTCTGGCTTCACTCCGACGAGCGGCTCGAACGTGGACGGCGCCTCGTGTGCGTCGGGCGGTTCACGCCGCCATCCGCTGACGACTTCGGACGGTCGATGTTGCGGCAGGGGATCGTGGGCACGGTTCGCCTCGTGCGCGTCATGTCGTCAGAGGACCCGAAGGGGCCTGTGGGAGCCCTGCGTGCCCTCAGGGCGTCCGTGTTGGGTCGGATCGATCCTCGGTCGCGGCAGTCGCGTGCCGTCATCGCCGGGGTGGTGTGCGGGAGCCGGGAGGCCCTGCGCGCCTGGGGACTCGACGACGTCTTTGCCGCTTGCGGGCTCGCGCACCTGATCGCCATCTCGGGTGCGCACATCGCCGTGGTGAGCGCGCTGGTGGGCGGCGTGCTCGAGCGGACGGGCGTCGGGGTGCGCTCTCGGGGCATCGTGCTGGCGCTCGTGTCGGGGTCCTTCGTCGCGTTCTGCGGCGCCCCGCCCTCGGCCATCCGTGCCTACCTGATGAGCCTCGCCTCCTTTGGGGCGCAGTGCGCGGGCAGACGTTCCCACGCCCTCTCCGGGGCCTGTCTCGCGGGGATCTGCATGGCGCTGGTCGATCCGACCGTGAGCGGACAGCTTGGCTTTCTCCTCTCGGTCGTCTCGGTGGTGGCGCTCTGCGTCTTCGAGCCCTATGCCTCCTATCTCCTGACGTGCCTCGTCCGCCTGCGAACGTTCCGGCGCACCCCCTACGAGGTCCGACGCGTGCTTGTCGCTTTTGCGCGCGCCCTTCGTGGGGCCATCTCCGCCACGTTCGTCTGCCAGTGCGCGACCCTCCCGCTCGCCGCCGCAAGCTTTGGGACAATCTCTCTGGTCGCGCCCCTTGCCGGCGTCCTCGTTGGCCCGCTCGTCATGGCCTCGCTCGTCCTTGGCCTCGCGGCGGTGTGCGCCTCTCCGGTCCCGATGGCGTGCGAGTTGTTGCTCGCCTGCGCCGACCTGCCGATCGACCTTGGCATCGCGGTGGCGCGCCGCCTGTCGTCCCTCCCGTTCTCGTCGGTTCCCACAGAGCCGCTCGGGCCGCTCGTGTGGGTCGTGCCACCTCTTGTCCTCGCGCTCGGCTACCTGCTCTGGCCGCGCGTCTCCTCGGCCTGCCTGAGGTGGGCGCTTGTCGCCGTGACGGCACCGATCGTCGCGACCCTGCTCGTGTGGCGTCTTTTGGCGCCAGCCCGGATCGTGGTGCTCGACGTCGGGCAGGGGGACGCCATCCTCGTCCAGGACGGCGGCGCCGCCATCCTGGTGGACGCCGGCCCCGACGAGGCGGTCGTGGCCGCCCTGATGCGGCAGCACGTGCTGCACCTTGACGCGCTGGTCGTCACGCATCTGCATGACGACCATGTCGGGGGCGTCGCGTCGCTGGTGGGGTCCATTCCCTGCGAGCAGGTGGTCGTGGCGCGCGGGGTCGCTCGGGCCATGCCGGACGGGCTCGCTCGTGTGGTGCGCGACCTCTGCGGCCGTCCTCTCGCAGAGGTCGGCTATGGGGACGAGCTGGACGTCGGACGATTCTCGCTCAAGGTCGTCTGGCCGCACGCGGAGGTGGATGGTGCCGACAACGAGGACTCGCTCGAGCTGCTCGCCTCCTTCTCGGGAGGGGAGGGCTCCTTGGAGGCGCTTTTGACCGGTGACGCGGAGCAACGCGAGACCGAGCGGTGCGTCGCCTCGGGCGATGTCGGGGACATCGACCTGCTCAAGGTCGGCCACCATGGCTCGGAGGTCTCGCTGGACGCCCGTTCGGCCGAGGCGCTGCACGCCGAGCTCGCCGTGGCGAGCGCCGCCGAGGACAACCCCTACGGCCATCCCCATGCGACCTGCGTGAGGTTGCTCGAGGACGCGGGCACCGCCTTCCTGTGCACCAGAGACGTCGGGGATGTCGACGTTCGGCCCAGCGCCGCGGGACCACTCCTCGTTCGGTGCACGGCGGCGTGAGGCGCGCCGCCTCCTGCCCCGGCCGCTGTGGCATAGTGATGTCATCGCACGGCGGCCATGCGCAGACGCCGCGCGTCGGGTCGAGAGGAGCACAGATGTCGCAGGAACTGCTCAGCGCCTATCTTGTCGTGGGCGCAGACGAGCTCAAGGCGAAAGAGGTGGTCGCACGGCTGCGCCGACGCCTCGAGGCAGGCCTTGAGGTGTTCAACCTCGACGAGTACGCCTCGGCCGCCGACAGGGAGCCGGGAGAGCTGCTGGCGTCGCTCAACACGCTGCCGGTCGGGTCGGGATTTCGACTCGTCATCATCCATGAGGCGGAGAAGCTGCCCAAGGCGACCTCGGAGGCCATCGTCTCCTACCTTGCCGATCCCAACCCTGGATGCGTGCTCTGTCTGGTGGCGGAGCGCCTTGCCAAGACGACGAGGCTCCACAAGGCGGTGGCGAAGGTCGGCGCCAGGGCGGTCATCGACTGCACGCCCGCCAAACGCTGGGACCTGCCCAAGCGCGTCATGCGCATGGCCCAGGTCAGGGGCATGCGCATGGACGAGGACGCCGCCGGCGAGCTCATCGCGCGCGTGGGGGAGTCGACGACGCTGCTCGACCGGCACACCTCCACGCTCAGCGAGCTGTGCCGCACGACCGGCGGCATCACGCGGGAGGACGTCGCCCGCTACGTCACGCGGACGGCCGAGGTCAAGCCCTGGGACTTCCTGGATGCCGTGTGCCAGCGCGACGCGGCCCAGGCACTCGAGCTCTACCAGCTGATGCAGGGCACCTCGGAGGTCGCGCTGGTCGCCATGCTCGTCGGACGCCTGCGCGAGCTCGTCTGCGCCGCATCGCTTTCCAAGCGCGGGCAGTCCGCGGAGCTCGCCCGGACGCTCGGCAAGCAGCAGTGGCAGGTCAAGAACCACCTGACGTGGGCCGGACGCTTCTCGGAGCCGCAGCTGTCCGGTGCCCTCGCCGCCTGCGCCGCCTGCGACCGTGCCCTCAAGAGCGGGGCGGACCCACGCACGGAGCTGGTGACGCTCGTGCTGGGCATCTGTGGCGAGAGCAGCCCTGGTACGGGCCTTAGGGAGGGCGCCATGAGCGCGGCGACAGGTGCCTGAAGGCAACCATAGAGACTTCATAAAGGCGTGACCGGTCGGGCAGAAGCGCCACAGATGCCACCCATGAGTGCTAAGTTACCAAAGTCTGTGCTCCTGGCGCATGCGCACCTCGGGGCAAGCATACGTCGATTGGAACGTTATGGCAGGGTCATCTTCTGACGCCGTCTCATCGCGAAAGAAGCGCCATGCTGGCATCCCGCTCAGTGCCGGCATGATTCTCGTCACCTTGGGGGTCGTCTACGGCGACATCGGCACGTCCCCCATGTACACCCTGAAGGCCATCATGTCCGGCAACGGTGGCCTTGCGACGATGAGCCAGGACGTGGTCATTGGGGCCCTCTCGCTCATCATCTGGACGATGACCCTCATCACGACCGTGAAGTACGTGCTCGTGGCCATGAAGGCCGACAACCACAACGAAGGCGGCATCTTTGCGCTCTACAGCCTGGTTCGCCACTGTGGGCGCTGGCTCATCGTGCCGGCCATGGTGGGCGGCGCCGCCCTGCTCGCCGACGGCATCCTCACCCCGGCGGTCACGGTGACCACGGCCATCGAGGGCCTGCGGACCATCGATGCGGTGCATCAGGTCATCGGTGACAACCAGACGGTCGTGGTCGTCATCACCATAGCGATCATATCGGCCCTCTTTGCCGTCCAACGCGCCGGAACCTCGACGATCGGCAAGGGCTTTGGTCCCATCATGACGCTCTGGTTCGGCTTTCTTGCCGGTGCGGGCCTGGTCAACCTGGGACTCGACCTCAACGTGCTGCGCGCCCTGAACCCGCTGCGCGGCCTGATGTTCCTGTTCGACTTCAAGCTCAACAACGCCGGCATCATGGTGCTCGGCAACGTCTTCCTCTGCACGACCGGCGCCGAGGCGCTCTACTCCGACATGGGGCACGTCGGCAAGTCGAACATCTATGTGAGCTGGCCCTTCGTGAAGCTCGCCCTTGTCATCAACTACCTCGGTCAGGGCGCATGGATTCTGGCGCACCAGGGCAATGCGGGGCTGGCGCAGATCCCCGACCTCAACCCGTTCTTCCAGATGCTTCCCGAGCACGTGCGCATCTTTGCCGTCGTGCTGTCGACCTTCGCGGCCATCATCGCCTCGCAGGCGCTCATCACCGGCTCGTTCTCCATCATCTCCGAGGCCATTCGCCTGGACCTCATGCCCCACATGAAGATCAACTACCCGTCCGAGAACAAGGGCCAGCTCTACATCCCGCTCGTGAACTCCGCCATGTGGATCGGATGCGTGGGCGTGGTGCTGCTGTTTCGGACCTCCGAGCACATGGAGGCCGCCTACGGCCTGGCCATCACCGTCACGATGCTCATGACCACGGCGCTGCTGTTCACCTACCTCGCGAGCGTCAGGCGCCTGAAGCCCGTGGCTGTCGTCTTCGCGGCGCTCTTTGGGGCCATCGAGCTGATGTTCTTCGTCTCGAGCCTCACGAAGTTCTTCCATGGCGGCTACGTCACGGTGCTGCTGGCATTCTCCATCTTCGTCATCATGTACGTGTGGCGGCGCGGCACGTCCATCGAGCGCACGCAGAGCGTCTACCTGCCGGCATACGAGTACCTCGATCAGCTGCACGCCCTCAAGGAGGACACCGAGCTTCCCTTTGTGGCCGACAACCTCGTCTTTCTGACCAACGACTCCTCGCTGGAGCGCCTCGACCGCGACATCCTCTACTCGATTCTCGACAAGCGTCCGAAGCGCGCCCGCGCCTACTGGTTCCTGAACGTGCAGGTGACCGACGAGCCCTACACCCACGAGTTCTCGGTCAACGACTTTGGCACCGACTTCGTGTTCAAGGTGCGCCTGCGCCTGGGGTTCAGGGTGAACCAGCGCATCAACGAGTACCTGTACCAGGTCGTCGAGACGCTCGTCGAGCAGGGCCGGCTCGCCCCGCAGCATCACCGCTACTCGATCTATCGCGATCGGGGCAAGGTGGGCGACTTCAGGTTCTGCATGATCCGCAAGGTGCCCTCTGCGGCAAGCGACATCTCGGCGAACGACCGCAACGTCATCTCCGCCAAGTACGCGATCCGGCGCTTCTGCGGCTCGCCTGCGGAGTGGTACGGCCTCGAGAACTCGAGCATCATCTTCGAGTACGTTCCGCTGTTCGCGCGTCCGAAGCGCCAGCACAAGCTCGCCTACGTCGAGCTTCCGGACAAGCTCGTCAAGCGCAACGCGCAGACGCACATCGCGGACGAGGAGGAGGACATCTTCTCGGTGACGATGCGCGAGGCGCGCGACTTCGAGGCGGCCGAGGTCGCCTCGGACGTCATCGGTGGCCACACGGCCAGCTTCGAGCCGGTCACCGCCTCCGAGGACGACGAGGACGAGGAGATCGACGAGGAGGCATAGGGGTCCAGCTCCCCTTGATCTTGCCAGAGAGGCGATTGGGGCCTCCAGCCCGCGAGCCGCAGCGCACGGCG
>JAWRIT010000068.1:0-7889 GCA_040268355.1 Atopobiaceae bacterium
GTAAAACAACCGCCACACCCAAAGAGCGAATTCCGCTATGTTTCACGTGAAACATGCTCTATAGTGTTATCCACACTCAAGAGACGCTTAAATTCATGACGCTGGAGGTACCGTGAGTTATTTGGATGTAAAACGGTCGAATCCACTCAAGAAAACGAAAGTGCTTGCCGTTATAAATCAAAAAGGAGGAGTCGGGAAATCCACGACGGTGGTCAACCTATCCTCAGCTCTGGGGCAGGCAAAGAAGAAGGTTCTTGTCGTGGATCTAGATCCGCAAGGCAATACCTCCAGTGGATATGGAATCAAAAAGGACGAGCTAGAACATGAAATTTACGATGCCCTGCTCGCAGAGTACCCAATAGAGGACCTCATCACAGAGACGCGCAACAAGTATGTCTCAGTGATTCCCGCCACGATCCAATTGGCAGGAGCTGAAGTCGAACTCGTCTCACAGGAGGATCGCGAGAGCAAGCTCAAAACTCTTCTGAGCGATATAAACGAGCATTTTGACTACGTTCTTATCGATTGCCCGCCATCGTTGGGACTATTGACCATAAACGCACTGGTTGCCGCAAGTGAGCTGCTCATCCCCATCCAATGTGAGTTCTATGCCCTTGAGGGCGTTACTAAACTGCTTGAATCAATGCGCATGGTCAAGACGCGATTCAACCCTGATCTGGACATATTTGGTGTCCTACTCACGATGTATGACAGCAGGACAACACTTTCAAAGCAGGTCGCTGAAGAGGTCAACAAGTACTTCGACAAGAAGGTCTTCAAGTCCATCATTCCGAGAAACGTTAAGCTCTCGGAGGCACCCAGCCATGGACTTCCCGTCAACGAGTACGCACCAATGAGCAAGGGAGCGCTCGCGTACGCAAAACTAGCAAAGGAAGTGACACGCCGTGGCTAAACGCTCTGGTCTAGGAAAAGGACTCGAATCGCTCATGGGTGTGGCCGATGCAGAGGTGGGCGTCGAGTCTTCTGCAGACGCGACACTCCCCCTGTCCGAAATTCGGCCACAAAAGGGTCAGCCACGAAAGAACTTCGACGAGGATGCTCTGAACGAGCTTGCAGACTCAATCAAGCAAAATGGTGTCTTGCAACCAATTCTCGTCCGCAAGAAGGGAACAAAATACGAGATCGTCGCAGGTGAACGGCGATACCAGGCATCAAAGTTGGCTGGTCTGAAAGAGATTCCCGTCATCATTAGAGAGATCAGTGATGACGACGTGTTCAAGCTGGCATTGATCGAGAACCTGCAACGCACCGATCTTGATCCCATCGAAGAGGCTCAGGGGTACAAGACGCTGATTGATCGGACAGGCATGACACAAGGGGAACTTGGAAAGGCTGTCTCCAAGTCCCGTCCAGCCATTGCGAATTCCCTACGTCTCCTTGACCTCCCTCAGGAGGTGCAGGACATGATGGTTGAGCAAGGTCTCTCCGCAGGACATGCTCGAGCGATCCTTGCAGTGCCCGATGATGAGGGTCGTGTGCGACTGGCACAGAAGGTTGTCGAAGACGGTTTGACGGTTCGACAGACAGAACATCTCGCACCACTGTTTTCTGGCATGACAAGCGAGCCTCCGAGACGGCAGCCAACACCACAATCATACAAGCGCGCGGCACGCCAGTTGCGTCTCGCTTTGGATGCTAATGTAAAAGTGAAGCGTTTGAAGGACCGGAACAAGATTGAGATAGAATTCAAGGATGAGGAGGATCTGGCTCGTCTGGTCGAGCAGCTGAGCAAGATCGCAATGAATTCGGAGGAATAGGATGCGCGCAGTCAAACGGGTGAGAAACTATCTTGTCGTTGGGGCGGTGGCATGCAGTGTGGGCGTTATTGCTTACCAGCTGCTCTTGGATGATGAGGCGAAGGACAGCCTCAAGAAGCTCTCTCGCACCCTTGCTACGTCCTACCGGCAAGTCGCTTCGATCGTTCGTGATCGTGCGGGCACATACATGGACGCCGAGAGTGTCAGGCAGAACCGCCAGGACATTCGCGACGCCTGGGACGAGTTGGGGATTTAGAACACTTGTTCTAAAATAGACCTGCGCTGTGCCTAACAAGGCAGCGCTACGAAGGGCGGCACATCTGGCAGGGAGTCAGATGTGCCGCCCTTGATTATGCCCGCGGGCAAAAGCTAGTGGCCTATGCGCTGCTTGAGCTGCCCGCAGGCGGCGTCGATGTCCTGCCCCCGCGAGACCCGGATCGTCGCCTCGACACTGACCTCGCCAAGCCGACGGACGAACTCGCCGGCACGCGCGTCAGACGCTGGCTGGAAACGGGAGCCCTTGACCTCGTTGAGCTTGATGATGTTCACGTGCGCAAGGTTGTCGCGACAGAAGGCGACGAGCGACTCCAGCTCCTCCTCGGAGTCATTGACCCCACGGATGAGGGCGTATTCGTAGGTCGGTCGTCGCCCGGTCCTGTCCACGTACTCACCCATGACCTCATACAAATGCTGCAGGGAGTACTTGCGGACGCCCGGCATCAAGGCGTTCCTCGTCGTCTGCACGGCCGAATGCAGCGAGATGGCGAGCGTGAACTGTTCGGGCTCGTTGGAGAAGCGCTTGATCTGAGGAATGATGCCGCAGGTAGAGACCGTGATATGTCGCGCGCCGATGCCAAGGCCCTCGGGGGAGTTGAGGCGGCGCATGGCGGCCAAGGAAGCGTCGTAGTTCGCGAAGGGCTCGCCCTGGCCCATGAGCACCACGCTCGTGACCCGCATGTCAAAGTCGTCGCGAACATGCATGACCTGGTCGTAGATCTCGCCCTCGGTGAGCGAGCGCGTGAGCCCAGCCTTCCCGGTTGCGCAGAAGGTGCATTTCATGGCACATCCCGCCTGGGACGAGACGCACACGGCGAGCTTGGGACCGGAAGGCATACCCACACACTCGACCGTGGTCCCGTCGGCATACCGAAGCAGGTACTTGCGGCTTCCATCCTCAGACACCTGCTTGGCCACCTCGATCACGCCGCCAAGCGTGAACTGCTCGGAGAGCGCGGCGCGCAGCGCCTTGGGAAGGTTGGTCATCTCATCGAATGACGAGGCGCCCTTCTCCCAGATCCACGCCTCGATCTGCTTGGTCCGGAAGGCTGGCTGCCCAAGCTCCGCCAGCGTCTCTTGGAGCTGTCTTTTCGTCAGGGAGCGCAGGTCGACGAGCGCACCCTGAGAGCGGTTTCTTACTTCTTGCATGTTTTCTGCCCTTGTCCGCGTCTGGAAAGCCACGTGGAGTATCCTCAAATATCCCCCTTGTGTGGGCACGGTGCCCATCAGCTGAGTCTAGCGCATGCGCTGTCTAGTAAGGAGTGACCATGCAGTCTCACGACGTTACTCACAACAGAGTTGCCGTACTGGCTGGGGGGTGGTCCGACGAGCGCGAGATATCCCTGCAGTCTGGGACAGCCTGCGAGAAGGCGCTTCGAGAGGCGGGGTTTGACCAGGTCGAGCTCCTTGACGTGGCCGATGCGGACTTCGTCGCCACGATGGCCTCGGGCTCCTATGACGTGGCGTTCATCGCCATGCACGGACGCTTTGGCGAGGACGGCTGCATCCAGGGACTGCTCGAGATCTTGCACATTCCATACACCTGCTCAGGGGTGTTCGCCTCGGCGGTGGCAACAAAAAAAGAGATGACGAAGCTCGTCTACCAACAGGCGGGAATTCCCACGCCCGAGAGCGTGACCTTTGCCGCCGGGACGACCCCAGACGACGTGACGCTCGACGAGGTGGTCGAACACCTCGGACTTCCTCTGTTCGTGAAGCCCTCGGCGAACGGCTCGAGCTTTGGCGTCACGCGTGTGAGTGACGCGTCGCAGCTCGCAGACGCCATTGCGACCGCCACGTCCCAGGGAGACGACGCGCTCGTGGAGCGTTGCGTCGAGGGCGTCGAGATCACGGTCCCGGTGCTTGGCAACGAGGACCCCCAGGCGCTGCCGATCATCGAGATCGTGACGGGCGCCGAGTTCTATGACCTGAAGGTCAAGTACGAACCGGCCGCCTTGCACCATGTGATTCCCGCTCGGCTGGACCATGAGGTGTACGAGCGTGCCCAGCAACTGGCCCTGCGCGCCCACCGCGCGCTCGGCTGCCGTGGCGCCTCGAGAAGCGACTTCATCGTCACCGAGGATGGGACCCCCTACACCCTTGAGACCAACACCATCCCCGGCATGACCGAGACAAGCCTGCTGCCCGATTCGGCGCGTCATGCGGGGATCGAGTTTCCCGAGCTCTGCCGCTCGTTGGTCGAGTACGCGACGGCGACGGTGGCGTAGGGGCGACCGAGTCCGCCGCATCGCAGGCCCAGATGGGCAGAAGAATAGAAAGTCCCAGGCACATGACCCGGAAGAACGAAACGAGCCAACTCGACGCGCTGCTTCTGACAAGCACTCCGGACGAGGTCCGCGAGCGCTACCACACACTTGCGGATCGTGCGAGGGGGTCGGACTTCGGGCCTGTGGCGGACGACATCATTGTGCTCGACACCGAGACGACGGGACTGTCGTTTCGCGACTGCGAGCTGATCGAGATCGCTGCTGCGCGTATGAATGACGGGCAGGTGAGCGAGCGGTTTCAGACCTTTGTGCGCCCGAGGCGACCCATACCTGCGGAGATCGCGCGCCTGACGGGCATACGGGCGATCGACGTGCGCGACGCGCCACGAGACGAGCAGGCGGTCGCGCAGCTCGCGGCCTTTGTGGGGGGCGCTCCCGTCATTGCGCACAACGCCCTGTTCGACCGCACTTTCGTCGAGAAGGTCGCCGGTGGCACGGAGGTCTCCGCGACCTGGATCGACTCGCTGGCGCTCTCGCGGATAGCGCTTCCGTGCCTGTCGTCGCATCGGTTGCAGGATATGGCCGTGGCCTTTGCGTGCGATCGCGTCACACATCGCGCGATGGATGACGTGGAGGCCCTGTGCGGGATGTGGCCCATCATGCTGCAAGCGCTCTGCGACCTGCCCGAGGGGCTGCTCGGCCACCTGGCGTCGATGCATCCGGATGTGGACTGGGCCTTCCGGCCCGTGCTCTCCTACCTGGCGTCGCTGCAGGGGTCAGGTCCGTTCTCGCTCAAGGGCGTCCGACACGACCTCATCGGTCGTCGTGAGTATCGCACCCGTGTCGATGCCGCCGAGGTGGCGGGACGGCTGCAGGCACCCTCCCAGGAGGAGCTGGCCGCAGCCTTCGAGCCGGGCGGGCTGGTCTCGCGCATGTATGAGGTGTACGAGCGGCGCGGGGAGCAGCAGAGCATGGCGCATGAGGTGAGCGAGGCGCTCGCGACGTCGACGCATCGGTCGATCGAGGCGGGCACTGGAGTAGGGAAGTCCATCGCCTACCTGCTTCCTGCGGTGACCTATGCGCAGCTGAACGGGATCACCGTGGGCGTCGCCACCAAGACCAACGCGCTCACCGACCAACTAGTGACTCATGAGCTACCAGCGCTCGACCGCGTCATGCCGAGCGGGGTGAACCACACGAGCCTCAAGGGTCACGAGCATTATCCCTGTCTCAACCGGCTTCAACGCGCTGCGACAGGAATGTTGCCCCCTCCGATGACGAACCATCAGGGGGCCGAGGATGCCCAGGCAGACATGCTGACGGCTCTTGCCGTCACCTATGCGGCGGTCTGCCAGCTGCCCGAAGGGGATCTTGACCTGCTGGGAATCAGATGGCGCACGGTCCCTCGAGGCATGCTCACGACCACGCCGGCGGAGTGCCACCGCACGCGTTGCCCGTTCTTCCCGAACGAGTGCCTGGTCCATGGGGCGCGGCGCCGCGCGGCCTGCGCGGACGTGGTGGTCACCAACCACTCGTTGCTGCTGCGCAACGTCATGGCGGAAGGCCGCATCCTGCCGCCCATCAGGCACTGGATCATCGACGAGGCACATGGGTTCGAGGACGAGGCCCGCAGGCAATGGGCCATCGAGATCACAGGGGATCGCCTGCGTGCGGACTTCGAGAAGCTCGGGGGGACCAAGACGGGTGCCATCCACACCCTGCTGAACCAGCTCAGTGACCGGGAGGCGTCGACGCTGCCCGCCCGGCTGCTCACCAAGCTTGCGGCAAGCGCCTCTCGAGCGAGCCTCTCGACGGCCGAGCTGTTCGACGCGCTCCACGGGCTGGGGAGGGTCGCCGGATCGAACGGTGGATACGACACGCAGACCCTGTGGATCGACAAGGGTGTCCGGGGGACACCGGAGTGGGCGGCGCTCGACGCGACGCTGGAGAGCGCCGTCTCACGGCTCGACGCGGCCGCAAAGGACGCCCGGGAGGCAACTGACGCCCTGGTAGACGTGCAGCCCCAGCTCGGTGGCGACCTCAAGGAGGCCACCACCTTCCTTGCCGAGACGTCCGCCGCCATGAGGCTCGTCCGGGAGGGCACGGACGAGACCTACGTGTTCTCCGCGCGCCTGGCACGGCGACGCAAGGACATGGCGAGCGAGGCGCTCGTGGCCGAGAAGGTCGATGTGGGGACGGACCTCGCCACGCGATGGTTCCCCGAGATGATGAGCGTGACCTTCACCTCGGCGACCATGGCGGTCGGGACCTCGTTCGAGCACTTCGAGCATGCCGTGGGGCTTGACCAGCTTGACGATCGCCTGCACGAGAACGTGCAGCTGGCATCGAGTTTTGACTATGACCGCAACATGAGCGTCGTGGTCTGTCGGGACATGCCGGCGCCCAACACGCCGAGCTACCTCGAGTCCCTCGCGAACCTTTTGGTCGACGTGCACCAGGCGATGGACGGGTCCGTGCTCACGCTGTTCACGAACCGCCGGGAGATGGAGCGGGTGCATTCGATGGTGGCCCCGAGGCTTGCCGCCGTGGGTCTCGACGTCGACTTCCAGGGACGTGGGTCGTCGCCCAGGAGGCTCCGCGAGCGCTTCATGGGCGACAAACGCCGCTCGCTCATGGCGCTGAAATCGTTCTGGGAGGGCTTTGACGCCGCCGGGGAGACGCTGCGGTGCGTGGTGATCCCGAAGCTTCCGTTTTCGAACCCCAACGACCCCCTCGTTCGTGAGCGCGACCTCCGCGAGGAGCGGTCGTGGTGGCGCTACTCCCTGCCCGAGGCGGTGCTTTCGGTCAAGCAGGCGGCGGGCAGGCTCATCCGCACCAAGAGCGACGCGGGGATCGTGATCTTCGCCGACTCCCGCGTGGCCACCAAGCGCTACGGCCAGCAGTTCGTGCGGTCGATGCCGAGCAGTTCCTGCACCCAGCTCGACCAGGCGAACGTGGCACGCTACATAGAGATGTGGCGTGCCGCCCACGAGTGACGCGAGACGACAGGGGCCGAGGGCGGCCCCGCCGCGCCAAGAGCGTCGTTAGTAGCGTCAGGACAGGTCCCGCACGTAGGCCTCGACGCGACGAGCGAGCTGGGGATCGCTGACGACGACCGTTCCGGCACAGGCGGCGAGGTGACGCACGAGCCACATGCCTCCGTAGTCGGGGAGGCGGGCGAGGGTGCCCTCCTCGGTGCGCGCCAGCACCTGCAGGCGCTCCCAATGGAAGAGGTCAAGGTAGCGCCCGTCGGCGAAGCGTACGGTCACGTATCGCTCGGACTTTGGCGCCTGTGGCTCGTCTGCGACGGCCTTCGGTGCGACCTCGCGTAGCTCCTCCATGCGGTCGACGCGAAACACCCGCTCCGCCTGCCGATCGAGGTCAAAGGCCTCGAGGTACCAAGAGTCATCGCTGCGGCGAAGGAGCCGCGGCATGACCTCCCGGCGCGCCGCTGCCGCGCCCGAGACGGGGCGATACGAGAAGGCAAGGCCCATCCCCTGCGCTATGGCATGCGAACAGGTTTTGAGCAGGCTCCCAAGCTCAGCGGAGGCCGCCTCGCCAAGGGAGCGGGCGATGTCCTCGCGCGAGAGGACCGGGGTCGCGGACG
>JAWRIT010000069.1:0-4953 GCA_040268355.1 Atopobiaceae bacterium
CCCCCCGCCGATCACGTGCTGTGTGACGTGAAAAGCTACTTGATGGTGTTGACGAGCTTCTGCACGCCGCTCTTGCGCTTGGCGGCCTGGTTCTTGTGGATGATCCCCTTGGAAGCGGCCTTGTCGAGCTTGCGGCAGGCGGCGTTGGCGGCGAGCTGCGCGGCCTCGGCGTCACCTGACTCCACGGCTGCACGGACCTTCTTGACGTAGGTCTTGAGCTCGGAGCGGACTGCCTTGTTGCGCATGCGGGCCTTCTCGGCAGTCCTGATGCGCTTCTTCTGAGACTTGATGTTTGCCACGGTACGTTCCCTTTCGATCTTGTCGCATGAGGCCTCTGCGTTGAGACACGGTGAGGTCAACCTCGCCACTATAGCACGCATGTCACGAGTGCGCTATCATTTCCCGCATGAAAAAGGACACCTCACACATCCGCAACTTCTCGATCGTCGCGCACATCGACCACGGGAAGTCCACCATATCCGACCGCATCCTCGAGCTGACCCACACCGTGGAGCAGCGCGAGCTCGGCTCGCAGATGCTCGACAGCATGGACATCGAGCGCGAGCGCGGCATCACCATCAAGAGCAATGCCGTGCGGGTGACCTACGACGCCGACGACGGCACCACCTACCAGTTCAACCTCATCGACACGCCGGGGCACGTGGACTTCACCTACGAGGTCTCGCGCTCGCTCGCCGCCTGCGAGGGGGCCGTGCTGGTGGTCGACGCCACCCAGGGCGTCGAGGCGCAGACGGTGTCGAACGCGGTGCTCGCCATGAACGCGGACCTTGACATCGTGCCGGCCATCAACAAGATCGACCTGCCGTCGGCCGACCCCGATCGGGTCCGTGCCGAGATCGAGGAGGAGCTTGCCATCCCGGCAGATGACGCCGTCTGCGTCTCGGGAAAGACGGGGGAGGGCATCCACGAGCTGCTCGAGTCCATCGTCTATTTGGTCTCGCCGCCGACAGGCGACGCGGACGGGCCCCTCAAGGCCCTCGTGCTCGACTCGTACTTCGACGAGTACCGGGGCGTGGTCGCCACGGTGCGCGTCTTTGACGGCGCCGTGGCCAAGGGCACCCAGGTGCGGATGATGGCCACCGGCGACACCTTCCTCTGCGACGGCGTGGGCTGCAAGCGGCCGCTCGAGACGCCCCTTCCCGAGCTGGGCATCGGGGAGGTGGGCTATGTCGTCACCGGCCTCAAGGATCCCGCCCTCGTGCACGTGGGCGACACGCTCACCGATGCCGAGCGCCCCTGCGACGAGGCCCTGCCGGGCTATCACGAGGCCAAGCCGATGGTCTTCGCGGGCGTCTTTCCCGTGGACAACAAGGAGTACGAGAACCTGCGTGACGCCCTCGACAAGCTGAAGGTCAACGACCCCTCGCTCACCTGGGACCCCGAGACCTCGGTCGCGCTGGGCTTCGGCTTTCGGGTCGGCTTTCTGGGGCTTTTGCACATGGAGGTCGTCAAGGAACGCCTGGAGCGGGAGTTCGACCTGGATCTCATCGTGACGAGTCCCAGCGTCGACTACCACGTCTTCACCACGTCGGGGGAGCGGCTCGACATCAAGAGCCCCCAGGACCTCCCGCGTCCCGAGCAGATCGATCGCATCGAGGAGCCCTTCCTCAATGCCACGGTCATCGTCCCGCCCGACTACATCGGTGCGGTCATGCAGCTCGCCATCGAGCACCGCGGGGTGACCAAGGACATGGTCTACCTGTCCGAGAAGTCCGTCGAGATGCACTTCGACATCCCGCTGGCAGAGCTCATCTTGGACTTCTTTGACCAGCTCAAGAGCCGTACGAAGGGCTATGCGTCCCTCGACTACGAGTTCTCCGACTACCGCGCGTCGGACTTGGTCAAGCTCGACATCCTGCTCTCTGGCGAGGAGATCGACGCCTTGAGCTTCATCGTGCATCGCGACAAGGCCTACCCGCTCGCGCGCGGCCTCTGCGACCGGCTCAAGGAGATCATCCCGCGCCAGCAGTTCGAGGTGCCCATCCAGGGGGCGATCGGCAACAAGATCATCAGCCGCTCGACCGTGCGCGCCGTGCGCAAGGACGTGCTGGCCAAGTGCTACGGCGGCGACATCTCGCGCAAGCGCAAGCTCCTCGAGAAGCAGAAGGAGGGCAAGAAGCGCATGAAGCAGATCGGCACCGTCGACGTGCCCCAGGAGGCCTTCTTGGCCGTCCTGAAGGTCGATGACGACGCATGAGTGATGGGTTGAGCGGCGCGGCGCCCCTCGACATCCTGCGTGCCAGCTCCGCCGAGACCGGCCTCTCGGCTGAGCTTCCGGCCTTTCCCCGCATGGGCGCACTTGCCGATCGTCTTGCGGCCGCTCCTTTTCTCATGGCGCCGATGGCGGGCGTCTCGGACGCCGCGTATCGCCTGATGGCGCGTGCGGGGGGAGCGACGCTGGCCTACAGCGAGATGGTGAGCGTTGCCGGCCTGCACTATGGCGGGGCAAAGACCTGGGAGCTCGTCGAACCTGGCCCAGGGGAGCCGAGCGTCGCGGTCCAGCTCTTTGGTTCGGATCCCACGCAGTTTCGCGAGGCGGCGGCGCTCGTCGGCGCGCGGCTTGGCGCTCGCCTGGTCCTCATCGACATCAACATGGCGTGCCCCGTGCCCAAGGTGACCCGCAAGGGGGAGGGGTCGGCGCTGCTTGACGACCCGTCCCGTGCGGCGGCCATCGTGTCCGCCTGCGTGGACGAGGCGTCCGTGCCGGTCACGGCCAAGATCAGGAGTGCCCGCCGTACGGGGGAGCGGGAGGTCGCGCCCGAGTTCGCTCGTGCCATGGAGGCGGCGGGCGCGGCTGCCATCGCCGTGCACGGGCGCACGGCCAGCCAACTCTATCGGGGCGAGGCCGACTGGGGCGTGGTCTCGCGCGTCGCCGACGCCGTGGGGGTTCCCGTCATTGGCTCGGGGGACGTGCGCACGGCGGCAGATGCCGCATGGATGCTGCACGAGACCGGTGCCACGGCGGTGATGGTGGCCCGTGGCAGCTACGGCAACCCCTGGATCTTCTCGAACGCGCGGCGGCTGCTCGCGGGGGAGTCCTGCGTCGAGCCGAGTCGTGCGCAGCGGCTGGCGGCCTTCGCCACGCACGTGCGGCTGCTCGAGGCGACCGGGGCCCATCTCGCCCGCGCTCGCAGCCTGGCGGGCTGGTACCTGCGAGGGATGCCCCACGCGGCACAGTGGCGGGAGCGAGCCATGCGCTGTCGGGACGTCTCCGACTACCTGGCCCTCGTCGAGGAGCTGCGCGCCGCCGCGCATGCGGAGGGCTGAGATGGGGGCCCGCGGCATCGGTGAGACGCCCTGGGTGGCACGGCTCCACCAGGCGGGAGCCCATGCCCTGTACCTGCACGTTCCCTTCTGCGCGCAGAGGTGCGCCTATTGCGACTTCTCCTCGTGGGCGACCGGCCAGGGTGATCCGCTGATGGATGCCTATGTCGACGCGCTGTCCGTCGAGCTGGACGAGCTCGCCCACCTCGGCCTGCTCGACCACTGCGAGACGGCCTACGTCGGCGGTGGAACGCCTTCGCTTTTGGGAGGCGGCCTGATCCGTCTCGTCGAGCGCGTGCGTAGCGCGGCGCCACAGCTCGCCGAGCTGACCTGCGAGGCCAACCCCGACTCACTTTCCGACGAGCTGCTGCCCATCCTTCCGGCCGCTGGCTGCACACGGCTCTCGATCGGCGTGCAGAGTCTCGATGACGACGAGCTCCGCCTGCTGGGGCGCATCCACGGGGCGGCGCAGGCGGCAGAGCGCCTTGGGGCTGCCGTCGCCTCCGGGCTGGACGTCTCCTGCGACCTCATGTGCGCCATCGAGGGTCAGACTGACGAGTCCTGGGCGCGGAGCGTGGAGGGGGCCTGCGCACAGGGGGTGTGCCACGTGAGCGTCTACCCCCTGCAGATCGAGGAGGGCACGCCGCTCGCACGCAGGCTGGATGGCGACGAGCCTGCCTGGAACGCACCGGAGGTGCAGGCTCGGCGGATGGAGCTGGCGTCGCGCCTGCTCCAGGAGGCGGGCATGGAGCGCTACGAGGTGGCGAGCCATGCCCTGCCGGGCCATGCGTGCCGTCACAACGAGGCGTACTGGACGGCACGGCCCTACCTCGGCTTGGGGACCTCCGCGAGCGGCATGCTGACCCGTGAGGGCTACGAGCGGCTGCGCACGGTGGCGCCACAGCTCCCCGAGCTGGGAGAGGACGTCCGTCGGGTTCGTCTCACCTGCACCGACGGACCCCGTGCCATCGCGGAGACGCCCTCCTTCGCCGCACGCCATTTTGACCTCGAGCTGCTGGACGAGTGCCAGGCGGCCGCCGAGGACCTCATGCTCGCGATGCGCCTGACGGCAGGGGCCACCTCCGGCCTGCTTGCCCATGCGCGCGCGGTGCTCGGAGAAGAGCGCCTCGATGCGGCCCGCCTGTGGTGTGAGCGACGCGGCCTCGCGCGCGCGGACGGCAACTCCTGGGTCCCCACCAAAGACGGCTGGCTTCTGGGCAACGAGCTCTACGGCAGGCTCTGGGGGCTTGCGGATGGTGAGGTCGGTACCCTGCGGGTCTAGCGTCGCGCCGGGCCAGTCCCTCTCGCGCTCGGCCGCCGAGAGGCTGCCAGCGTTCCCTTCCTGGGGGGCTACAATACGAGGTGACGCGCTTGTGAGCCCTGCACCGCGTTCGTTGAAGGCACCATCAGCTACAACCGGGTGGGAGGCATACCGATGGGACCGGGATTTGGAGAGCTTGGCGTGATGGTTGGCACAGGTGTCGGAGCAGGCGTTCTGTGCTGTTTCGTCCTGTACTGGGTGATCAGAAAGGCGGTCAGGGACGGCATCCGGGACAGCGAGGAGCGATAAGGCCGCTGGGCGCCGCCCCCAAGGTGCATGTTTCGAGCCACAGAGCTTCGTAAGGCGCATGCCACGTGCTGCTGTGGCATGCTCTGTGCGGCAGGGGG
>JAWRIT010000070.1:0-16094 GCA_040268355.1 Atopobiaceae bacterium
CGCGAGTGACACATAAGTGCCTCTTCCCCCGTGTCCGCGCCGCACGGCATAACGGCCCACGAGCTCCGGCGCCCCGTGCCCGGCGTTAGCTGGTCCTGACGTCGCGGTGGGACAGGTGCCAGCAGGCGATGCCGAGCGCCAGCGTGGCGAACAGGGCGGTCGAGGCGAGAAACGCCGGGATCTGGCCTGCGGGCAGCGCCTCGTGCCCGTTGCTGTTGAGGGCCATCTGCGTGAGCGCGTAGGGGAACAGGAGCCCGCCTCCCCTGGCGTACACGTTGAACCCGACCAACCCGCCGATGACGGCGAGGCCCACCGGCACCGCGAAATTGCGCACGAGAAGCGAGATGAGCAGCTGGCAGGCGACCAGTGCCACGCCGCCGACCCAGGCGAGCGCGAGCCACTGCGCGTACTCCGCCTCCGGCATCCCTGGGATGCCGATGAGCTTGCCGCCGGCCACGAACAGGCCTCCCACCGTGGCAAGGGCCACGCCGAACATCAGGCTCCCCACGACCAGCTTCGCCGCCAGCAGACGTACGACCGACACGGGTGCGCTCATGAGCTGGTTCCAGTTCGTGCCCGTATGCTCCAGCCGCATCAGCCACGAGCACTGCACGCCCACGAGCGCCTGCAGGAAGAACAGCCCCAAGAAGAGCGTCTGCTGGGTCCACAGGTTGAACCATCCCGGCGTCAGGATCCCAAGGTTGGCCTGGTAGTTGAAGGTGCCAATGACGGCGGAGATGAGCGGCAGCGCCACGAAGGCGAGCCAGACCGGGGCGCGGCGCAGCTTGATCAGCTCGGCGCGGAGCGCGGACGTGCGACCCTGTCGCATGCGCACATGCGTCGCGGGTGCGGCCGCTGCCGGAGCGTCCTCAGCTCGAGTGGACACAGCTCTGTCGCGCGCGTCCGCCCCGGATGCCGTGGCCGCCTGCCGCCTGCTGCCGGACGCTTCCGCCCCCAGCTCGCGACGAGAGAAGCTGCGGAAGGAGAGGGCGACGGCCACCGCGCAGACGACCACAAGCAGCGCGAGGTCACCCCACGAGAAGGCCGTCTGGTAGTACGAGACCTGATGCGTGGTGGCTGCGGCGTCCCAGTTGATGCGCATCGTGGAGAGCAGCATGAAGTAACCCGAGGGCACCAGGCGCAGCACCACCTCTGGGAAGAGCCCCGCGAAGAGCCCGGCCAGCGAGAGCGCCAGTCCCACCGACATCGACACGAACTGGTTCTCCCACCGGATGGCGACCGCCTGGATGATGGTCACGATGACCAGGCACGAAGCGAACTGCGAGCCGGCGAACGTGAGCCACGTCGGCAGGCCTGGCAGGCCAGGAAAGCGCAGAAGATGGCCGATGGCGAGCATGCCGGCCGTCTCCAGCGCCACGGACATCGCCATGATCAGCGCCGCACAGGCGAGCTTGGCGAAGAGCAGCTGACGGGCAGGCTGCAGGCAGAGCAGCTGCTTCCAGGCGCTGGCCTCGTGATCCACGTCGATCACGCGCGAGGAGACGACGCTGGCCAGAAGCGAGAGGAAGATGGCGTTGATGAGCGGCGTCGAATAGAGCATCGCCGACCAGCCGTCGGGACTGCCCGCACCCTCCTGACGTGCGCCGACGGCCACCCAGGCGAGCGTGGCGCCCACCATGGTCATCACCACAAGTGGCACGCGCTTGCGGCGGATCTTGGCGAGCTCCAGCGACAGGGCATGCGTGCGTGCCGGTGCGTTTCTGGTGCTCACAGCGATGCCTCCCTTCCGGTCAGCGCGAGGAAGATGTCCTCGAGGTCCTCGTGGCGCTCCTCCAGCCGCAGCACGCCGATCCCCTCGCGGGCGAGGGCGGTCGTCGTGCGGGCCAAAGACTGATCGTCGGCGGGTTCGAGCAGGAGCCAGCCGTCGCGCATCTGGGCGTCGCCCACGAGCATGGCCGCGCGTGCGTCGTCGGTGGTCCGCAGCGCGAGCCAGCGACGCGCACGGTCGTGGAGCGACGACATCGGCCCCTGCCAGACCATCTTCCCGCGGCTGATGATGCCAACAAAGTCGCTCATCTGATCAATCTCAGAGAGCAGGTGGCTCGACACCAGCACCGTGGTCCCACGCTCGGTGGGAAGCGAGCGGATCAGCTCCCGGATCTCCTGGATGCCCGCGGGGTCAAGCCCGTTGGTGGGCTCGTCGAGCAGCAGCAGCTCCGGGTTGCCCATGAGCGCGGCCGCCAGCCCCAGCCGCTGCTTCATGCCCAGGCTGAACGCCCCGACGAGTTTGCTGCCGGTGCCGGCGAGCCGGACCGTCGCGAGCGCCTCGTCAATGGCGCGAGCGGGCAGCCCGCGCAGCCGGCGCACGATCTCCAGGTTCTCGCGTGCGCTCAGATGCTCGTAGCAGCTCGGGCTTTCGATGAGCGAACCGACCCGCCGCAGGATGCGCGTGCGCTTGCGCGGATCCATCGTCTCGCCGAACACCGTCGCTGTGCCGGCGCTCGGATGCACGAGCCCCAGGATCATCTTCATCGCGGTAGTCTTCCCCGCCCCGTTCGGCCCGAGAAAGCCATACACCGAGCCGTGCGGCACCACCATGCGCAGGTCGCTCACCACCTCGGTCGAGCCGTAGACCTTGGTCAGGCCTTCCGTCGTCACGCTTGTTCTCATGGGCGCTCCCTTCAGTGTCTCGCATTCTGGTGCCGCACGCGCTTTCCCGGCACCGTGCGTCCCATGATGGGGAGGTGACCTTTCGCTCGAATGGCGGAGACCTTTCGGCAGCCTTACGTTTCGGCTCGCGGCTTGCGGCGCGAGCGGGAGGGGAGGGATACTGCCTCGTGAGGAGGGGGTCAGATGAGAGACGTCCACGAGGCACGCGTCCTGGTCGTAGAGGACGATCCCATGCTGCGCGAAGTGGTGTTGGAGCTGCTCGCGAAGGAGGGCTATCGGCACGCGCGGGGCGCAGGGACGGTTGCCGACGCGCGCGTGGCCTTTGCCACCTGGCGGCCTGACGTGCTGCTGCTTGACGTCATGCTTCCCGATGGCAATGGCTTCGACCTGCTGCGTTCCATCCGGCAGCAGAGCCAGGTGCCCGCCATCATCCTCTCCGCGCGTGACGAGGACGAGAGCCGCCTGCGAGGGCTGGGCCTGGGGGCCGATGACTACGTGACCAAGCCGTTTCTGCCCCGTGAGCTGGCGTTGCGCCTGTCGGCCGTGCTGCGGCGCACCTATGGGACGGGCGAGGCGCCGGTCGTGCTCGCGCTGGGCGCGACCACGGTGGACATGGGCTCTGGCGAGGTCGTCCGCGCCGACGGTCGCCGTGAGGCGTTGACCGCCAAGGAGTACGCGATCCTGGAGCGTCTGGCCCAGAGCCGTGGCGCCATCGTGACGACCGACGACCTTGCCCAGGCGGCCTGGGGAGACTCCTACGGCTACGGCAACGCGCTCATGGTGCACGTGCGCCGTCTGCGCGCGAAGGTCGAGGAGGATCCGTCCCATCCGCAGTGGATCCTGACCGTCCGGGGCCTTGGCTACCGCCTGGAGCGGGAGCGAGACGAGCGGGGGCAGGCATGAGCGAGCGAGGGCGAGCAGCGTCTTGGGCCAGCTCGGCGTGGGGTCGCCCGGTGCTGGCGAAGGTGCGCGAGGCATTGCGGATCGTGGGCTTCTCGGCGACCTTCGCGGTGGTGGCGCTCGTGGCGAACCTCGTGGTGCTGCTGGTCTTTTTCATGACGGCAGGATCGCTCGACGAGGTCGGCTCGCCCCTCTCGTATACGGCTGTGGACGAGCTGGCGGAGGCGTTCGACGCCGCAGGCACCCCAGACGAGACTCCCCAGCTGCCAAAGGGCACGATCAGGGAGCTGCGCGACGCCGACCAGTGGGCGATGCTGGTGGACGACGCCGGACAGGTGGCATGGAGCCTGGACCTGCCGGAAGACGTCCCCACCACCTACACCATGCGCGACGTGGCCACCTTCACACGGTGGTACCTGAGGGACTATCCGGTCGTGACGCGCGTGTGTGCTCCTGGCCTGTTGGTGGTCGGCGCTCCCAAGGGCAGCGAGTGGAAGTACAGCTACAGCACCAACATGGGCACGATGGTGCTCTTCCTGGGCCTCTTCGTCATGCTGTTCGTCACGAACATGGTCGTGGCCATCGCGCTCGCACGGGCGTACGCGCGCAGGTCGTGGGCCGAGCGTGACCATGCACGCACCGAGTGGGTCGCGGCCGTGAGCCATGACGTGCGGACCCCGCTCGCGGTGGCGCTGGCCGACGCGGACACGCTTGCGCACGATGCGGCGCTCGACCACAGGCAGCGTGCGCGGGCCGAGCGGGTCGTGGGTCGGGTCGAGGAGGTGTCGTCGCTGGTTGCCGACCTCAACGTGGCGAACCGTCTCAGCTACGCGATGGAGCCGGTGGAGGCGCGTCCGGTCGCTTTGGCCCCCATCGTGCGGTCGGTCGCGGCTGAGGCCCTGAACGACGACGCGGCGGGGGCCCATCCCATCGACGTCGAGCTGGGTGAGGACGTCGAGGAGATCATGGTGCGCGGAGACGCGGCGCTCTTCCGGCGCATGCTCGTGAACCTGGTGGGCAACAGCGTCCGGCACAATCCCGAGGGCTGCTCGATTCGCATCGCGCTCTCCCGGCTCCCGGCCCGACCGCTGCGCCGGAGGCAGTGCCTCCTGGTGGTGGAGGACGACGGGCGCGGCCTGGGGCAGGACCTGCTGGAGACCCTGCGTCGCGCGCCATCCACCGAGCTGCCCGAACACGGCCTGGGACTGGTCATCGTGCGGCGCATCGCGCACGCCTGCGGCGGCCAGGTGCGCTTCATGGAGCCCGAGGGCGCACCGACTGGGACCCGCTGCGAGGTTCGCCTGCCCCTCGCGTGACACAGGGGAAGAGGTACCTGTGTGTCATGGCACAGGGGAAGAGGCACCTGTGTGTCGGTGCGGCCTCCGCATACAGCCCCTCCCCGGATGCCGCCTGGTGCCTTGCGGTAGCATGGACGGGTCATCCGTCAAGGCACGAAAGGAACTGCCATGATCAAAGAGCTGGTGAAGGACGAGGCCATCCTCTCGCAGGTGTGCGAGAAGGCCACGCCCGAGGACGCGCCCATTGCGCAGGATCTCATCGACACCGCCTCCGCACTGGAGGACTGTTCCTGCCTTGCCGCCAACCAGATCGGCATTCCCAAGGCCGTGGTGGTGTACTTCGATGACGACGAGGAGGCACACGTCCTGTACAACCCGAAGGTCCTGATGGGCATCCGAGCCTCCAAGACCGTCGAGGGCTGCATGACGCGTGACGAGTATTCCAAGGTCACCCGCTATGCCAAGGTCAAGGTGTCCTACGACGAGCTGGTGGACGGCACCTTCAGGCAGCGTCGGCGCGACTTCACGGGCTGGACGGGCCAGATGGTCCAGCACATGGTGGACCACTGCAACGGCAAGCTGGTCTAGCGGGTGGACGGCGACTGGCCATCCGTGCCTGCGGGCCTGGAGCTGCGTGAGGACGAGCGCGGGCTGACGCTAGTCGGCGATGGTCTCGAGCTGCGGGGTGATTTCGCCCGCATGCTGCCGAGACTCCGGTGCGACCGCCTGTCGCGCGAGCTTCTGGTGCGTGCGGCGCGCGTGCGGGGCGTCGATGCGCCCACGGCCGTGGATGCGACGGCCGGTCTGGGAGAGGACGCCCTGCTGTTGGCGGCGGCGGGCTTTACGGTGACCCTCTGCGAGCGCGACCCGGTGATCGCGGCACTGCTGCGCGACGCCCTTCGCCGGGCGGTCGCCGACGAGCGGACGAGCGAGGTGGCCTGCCGGATGCGGCTGGTGGAGGATGACGCCATCAAGGTGCTGTCCCAGCTCGAGGAGCCGCCTGACGTGGTGTTTCTCGACCCCATGTTCCCTGATCGCCGCCGTCGTGGGGCCACCAACAAGAAGCTGCAGCTGCTCCAGCGTCTCGAGCGCCCCTGCGAGGACGAGGAGGCGCTCATGCGGGCCGCCCTCGCGGCCCACCCGCGCAAGGTGGTGGTCAAGCGGCCGCTCAAGGGAGCCGTGCTCGCTGGCATAAAGCCCAGCTCATCGCTGCGGGGCAAGGTCGTGCGCTATGACGTCATCGTCCCGCCGCAGAAGGCGGGGGCGTAGCGAGCTTGCGTGCGAGGCGAGGTGTAGACAGGGGCTGCATTCCCGCTGCCCGCACCTCGCTCTCACGACAGCACTAGTGGTGGAACAGGCGCATGCCGGTGAAGGCCATGGCGATGCCGTACTTGTCGGCGGTCTCGATCACGTTGTCGTCGCGGATGGAGCCACCGGGCTCGGCGATGTATTCGACGCCGCTCTTGTGCGCCCGCTCGACGTTGTCGCCAAAGGGGAAGAACGCGTCGGAGCCCACGGTCACGCCAGACTGCGTGGCGATCCACGCCGCCTTCTCCTCGCGCGTGAGCACCTCGGGCCTCTCGGCGAACCACTTCTGCCACTCGCCCTCGGCGAGCACGTCATCGTGCTCCTCGGAGATGTACACGTCGATGGCGTTGTCTCGATTCGCACGGCGGATGCCCTCCACGAACCGAAGGCCGAGCACCTTGGGATGCTGGCGCAGGTACCAGGTGTCGGCCTTGTTGCCGGCCAGGCGGGTGCAGTGCACGCGGCTCTGCTGTCCGGCCCCCACGCCGATGGCCTGGCCGTCCTTGACGTAGCACACGCTATTGGACTGGGTGTACTTGAGCGTGATGAGGCTGATGATCATGTCGCGCAGGGCGCTCTCGGGCACCTCGGTGCGCTTGGTCACAAAGTTGCTGACCAGCTCGGCGTCGATCTTGAAGGTGTTGTGTCCCTGTTCGAAGGTGATGCCAAAGACGTCCTTGGTCTCGAGCGGGGCGCACTCGTAGGCGGGGTCGATCTCCACCACGTTGTAGGCGCCGCCCTTCTTTTGGGAGAGGATGGTCAGCGCCTCTGCGGTGTAGCCGGGGGCGATGATGCCGTCAGAGACCTCCGCCTTGAGATAGGTCGCCACATCGGCGTCGCAGACGTCGGACAGGGCCGCCCAGTCGCCATAGCTGCTCATGCGGTCGGCACCGCGCGCACGGATGTAGGCGCAGGCGATGGGGGAGGGGTCTGCCAGGCTGTCGTCCACGAAGTAGATCTGGCGGTCGATCTCAGAGAGCGGGGTGCCCACGGCGGCACCGGCGGGGCTCACGTGCTTGAAGCTGGCGGCGCACGGCAGGCCGGTCGCCTCCTTGAGGTCGCGGACCAGCTGCCAGCTGTTGAGCGCGTCGAGGAAGTTGATGAAGCCGGGCTTTCCCTGCAGGACCTTGATGGGCAGCTCAGAGCCGTCCTTCATGTAGATGCGCGAGGGCTTCTGGTTGGGGTTCATGCCGTACTTGAGCTCGAGCTCGTTCATGTCTGACTACCCTTCTCTTGGGCCACGGGATGACGGGAGACGCTCGCCTGACCGGTCGCGCGCGGTCGTGGCGGCTCACGGCCATCCCGCAGCCGACCGCTGCTAGTCTCCGAGGTGCTTGTTGAAGATCCGCACGTCGCCGTGCACGTTGGTGTACAGGCTTATCTTGTTGTTTGCGTCGAGCGCGGCCCAGACCTCGTCGGGAGCGGGCAGCGTGACCTCGCGCGGCTCGCCCGTGAAGGTCGGCAGCGGATCACCGTCGCCGTCGTAGGTGGAGAGGAAGTAACCCACGCCCGCGTCGGCCCCCTCATAGCAGAAGAACTCGCGCAGGCAGCGGCCGCCCTCCTGGTGTTTGAGGATGGACAGCTCAAAGGATCCGTCGTCGTTGAGGATGGCCGAGATGCGCGGGGTGAAGTTGGGCGCGTCGGGCTCGTAGGTGCGCAGCAGGCAGCCCGCGCGGAAGTCGCCCTGCTCGACGATGGTGTCGGTCTGGTCGCCATTGGTCACCACGAGCGAGGTGCCCATGGTGCGCACGGGGTGGTAGATGATGAGCGTCGGGTCCTCCACCAGCTCGCTGCGGTGCGCCTCGGTGCGAATGCCGTCCTCGGTCTCGACGAAGACGCGGTTGCGGCTGTTGGGGCTGCGTCCCATGATCCAGTAGTAGACCACATCGTCGCCCACCACGATGCCGCGTCCGGGGTAGGGATTGGTGCTGAGCATCTCGACCAGGTCTTGCATACGTGCTCCTCTCGTGCGGGGAGCCTGCCGGCGCAAGAGACGCAAAAGGCAAGCCCCACTCCCTATGAGTCGGCTTGCCCAGACGGTCGGCGTATGTGCTCGCGCTGCTCCACCGTGGTAGCCACGACAATCCGTCAGTCACAGCGCGATCGTTCACCAAGAACTGTAGCAGCCGCTCCGGGCATCGGGCGAGAAATTGACAGGATGCATAGAGGACGTGCGCGGATGGCGGAGCGGGCGTGGCTGCCCGACCCCTCCCGCGCGCTGGGACGAAGGCGGTAGCCGTCAAAACTGGTCACCTTTCTCCCGCGACCAAAGACGTGCCTTCACATGAATCGACAAACGGTCCTAAATCGACGTTTGACGGCTCCTCTCGACCCCTGACAAAGGAGGCGTCTTAATCAGTAAAGAAATTAACCTGCATTCAATCACAGTCCACAGAACCCGACGGGCTTCCTGTAACATAGGCTTAATCGAGCGTGATCAGGCGACCTGTCGTATCGCTATCGTGTACAACACATCAAAAAATAGCTGATATCGATACACAGGCTGCGAGTGTGACAAAAGCGTGAGCAAAATTGGTTGAATTTGACTACTAGATTGGACTCGCGCGTGAGCATACAATCTACACGTGTGTGGAGAAACTGTGCAGGACCTGAAAGGCTCCTGCGCAGGCACTTTGCGCAGCAAGCACGCATCGATTGCACGTAGAGGAGGTAGGTAGATGGTAAGCATTGTCCTAGCCAGTCATGGCAGGTTCTCCGAGGGCATCTTGGAGGCGGGGCAGATGATCTTCGGCCAACAGGAGGATGTGGCCGCGGTCGTCCTCACGCCCGACATGGGCCCCGATGACTTCCGCGCCAGGCTGCTGGAAGCCATCGACTCGCTTGGGGGGCAGGACCAGGTCCTGTTCCTCGTCGACCTGTGGGGAGGCACCCCGTTCAACCAGGTCAGCCGTCTCATCGAAGAACGAGGTGGCGAGGATTGGGTAGCCGTTACCGGCATGAATCTGCCGATGGTGATCACGGCCTTCGGCGAGCGCATGGGCATTGATACGGCCAAGGAGCTCGCGCTGGCGTGCATCCCCGAGTCTCGCGGCGGCGTCAAGGCGAAGCCCGAGTCGTGCGAGCCGGAAGACGCCGCGCCTGCGGCCGCCGCAGCGCCGGTCGCCGCTCCCGTAGGGGCCATTCCCGAGGGCACGGTGCTCGGTGACGGACACATCAAGATCGTGCTCGCCCGCGTGGACACGCGGCTGCTGCACGGCCAGGTGGCGACCACCTGGACCAAGATGACCGGTCCTGATCGCATCATCGTGTGCTCCGACGACGTCGCGCACGACGACCTGCGCAAGTCCATGATCGAGCAGGCGGCCCCTCCTGGAGTCAAGGTGCACGTCGTGCCCGTCTCCAAGATCATCGAGGTCGCCCATGACCCGCGCTTCGGCGCGACCAAGGCCATGCTGCTGTTCGAGACCCCGCAGGACCTGCTGCGCGCGGTCGAGGGCGGTGTGGACGTCAAGCAGGTCAACCTTGGCTCCATGGCCCACTCCGTCGGCAAGGTCGTGGTGACCAACGCCATCGCCATGGGTCCGGACGACGTCAAGACGTTGGAGGACATCGCGTCTCGCGGCATCACGTTCGACATCCGTAAGGTTCCTGCCGATTCGCCCGAGTCGTTCGACGCCATCATGAAGAAGGCCAAGAGCGAGCTTGCGGCCCAATGACCCCAAAGGAGGATAGCGCATGAATCCCATTTCGATACTGCTGGTCATCGTCGTCGCGTTCCTTGCCGGCATGGAGGGCATTCTCGACGAGTTCCAGTTCCATCAGCCCCTCGTGGCATGCACGCTCATCGGCATCGTCACCGGACACCCCGTCGAGGGCATCACGCTCGGAGGATCCCTGCAGATGATCGCCCTCGGCTGGGCCAACATCGGCGCGGCCGTGGCACCCGACGCCGCCCTTGCCTCCGTCGCCTCGGCCATCATCATGGTCAAGGGACTGGGGGATGGCACGGCTGATGTCGGCACCGCCGTCTCGACCTCCATCGCGCTCGCCGTGCCGCTGTCGGTGGCCGGCCTGTTCCTGACCATGCTCTGCCGCACCATCGCCATCCCGATGGTCCACTTCATGGACTCCGCTGCGGAGGAGGGCGACTTCAGGCGCATCGAGCTGTGGCAGATTCTGGCCATTTGCCTGCAGGGCGTGCGCATCGCCATTCCGGCGGCGCTGCTGTGCATGATCCCGGCGGAGGCCGTGACCGCCATGCTCAACGCCATGCCCGGATGGCTGTCCGGCGGCATGGCCGTCGGCGGCGGCATGGTCGCTGCAGTCGGTTACG
This sequence comes from Atopobiaceae bacterium, assembly GCA_040268355.1. GTDB lineage: Bacteria > Actinomycetota > Coriobacteriia > Coriobacteriales > Atopobiaceae > UBA1367. The sequence goes on from JAWRIT010000070.1 coordinate 10,432, forward strand.
CCATGGTCATCAACATGATGGCGACCCCCGAGGTCTGGCCCTTCTTCGCGCTGGGATTTGCCCTCGCGGCCATCAACGAGCTGACCCTCATCGCACTGGGCGCCATTGGCGTCTCGCTCGCCCTCATCTACCTGGGCCTCAAGGACCTGGCTCGGCAGGGTGGCGGTGCCGGTGGTGGATCGGGAGATCCGCTCGGCGACATCCTCAACAACTACTAGGCCGCAAGGGAGTGTGAAAGCAATGGCAGACAACACGATCAAACTCTCCGTCAAGGACCGCCGCGCCGTCGCCTGGCGCCACCAGTTCCTGCAGGGCTCGTGGAACTACGAGCGTATGCAGAACGGCGGCTGGTGCTACGCCATGATCCCGGCCATCAAGGCCCTCTATACCGACAAGGCCGACCAGTCTGCGGCCCTGAAGCGTCATCTTGAGTTCTACAACACCCATCCGTACGTCTCCGCCCCGATCATCGGCGTCACGCTGGCGCTCGAGGAGGAGCGCGCCAATGGCCAGCCGGTCGAGGACCAGGCCATCCAGGGCGTGAAGGTCGGCATGATGGGACCTCTGGCCGGCGTCGGCGACCCGGTCTTCTGGTTCACCGTCCGGCCGATCCTGGGCGCCCTGGGCGCCTCGATCGCGCTCGGTGGCAGCATCGTAGGTCCCATTCTGTTCTTTGTGCTGTGGAACCTGATCCGCATGGCATTCCTGTGGTACACGCAGGAGTTCGGCTACAACGTGGGCACCACCATCGCGAAGGACCTCTCGGGCGGCATGCTCGGCAAGATCACCGAGGGTGCCTCGATCCTAGGCATGTTCGTGATTGGCGCCCTGGTGCAGCGCTGGGTGTCCATCTCCTTCACCCCGGTCGTCTCCACGGTGACCCAGTCCGAGGGAGCCTACATCGACTGGAGTGCCCTGCCTGAGGGCGCCGAGGGCATCAAGAGCGCCCTCGAGCAGTACTCCGCGCTGGGCGCCACCGGACTCAACGTCGCGAAGGTCACGACGCTGCAGGACAACCTCAACCAGCTCATCCCGGGTCTGGCTGCGGTGTGCCTGACGCTGCTGTGCTGCAGGTTGCTCAAGCGCAACGTCTCCCCGATCGCGATCATCCTCGCGCTCTTCGCGGTGGGTATCGCGGGCAGGCTGCTGGGCTTCATGTAGAGCTGATCGGACCTACCTGCCGGCGCATGACGTCGGCAGGTTCGTTCCCTTCCCCTTGACCGTCCGACCAGGCTGCGCATACGTGGTGTGGTCGGGCGGTCGAGCCTTAGGGCGGCAAAGCCCGTGAGCCGCCGTTCGAGGTCACCTGAGCACGGAAGGGTGCCTTCGTTCGGAAGAACCGGGACCATGAGGGCGGTCGAGAGAGGAGCGACCGATGGCGTGCCACGCGGGCATCGTGGCTCGGCTAGATCTCTCGAATCTCGCGCCGGCGCCACTCGCGCGGCGTGAGTCCTGTGGCGTGCTTGAAGGCCGTCTGCAGATGGCTCTGAGACGAGAACCCCGTACGGTAGGCGATCTGCGCGATCTCGTAGTCGGTGGTGTCAAGCAGGCGCCGCGCACGTTCCACGCGAATCCTGCGCACGTAGGTGGCAAAGGTCTCGCCCGTCTCGTTCTTGAAGCGCGTGCAGAGGGTCTTGCGGCTCACGCCGAGCGCCCGGGCCACCGACTCGCCGTCGAGTTGCTCGGAAAGACGGCTGCGCACGAAGTTCATGGCCTGGTGGGAAAGCGGATGGCTGCGCGCCTCGCCCTCTTCCCGCACCGCCTTGGTGAGCTCGAGCATCATGGGCAGCATGAGGTAGTGGACCAGCTCCTCGTTGCTCGTCTCGTTGGTCATGTGCATGTAGTGCTGCGTGACCGCGAACGAGCGGGTGGCCGGAAGCCCGCCCCGACGAGCCGCCTCGATGCAGGTGCTTGCGAGAAAGGCCACCGCCGAGCGACCCTGCAACAGCGGGTCGTCGGAGGTCTTGGGCTCCATGAGGGGCATGTTCGTGCGAATGAACTCAAGCAGCCCGTCGGTGTCGCCCAAGGCGATGTAGGAGGCAAAGCCCTCGTACTGCTCGGATATCTCGCGCGCGGAGACGTCGGTGTTGACAGCAAAGAACTGCATGTTCTTGGAGTAGGTCACGATCATGGCCAGGCCGTCGTCGGCATGGCCCGTGTTCACATAGTCGACGGCGTCAATGATCTCCTGCACGGTAAGGAGGGTGGGAATGGCCTCGTCTAACTCGTTGGCGCACACACGGCTCTCCGTTTCCCCAGTTGCTCACAAATTTGGAGAAACTGATAACACTGCTGGTATCGCAAAACTCTACCTGATTTCATACTTTCACCACAGTTGCACCCATCCCGCACAAATCAGCACTTCTGCAGGTAGGAGGGCTTGTGTCGTGCAGCGTGAGTGAAACTGACCGTTTTTGACTCTGCGAGCGGTTGTCGAGACGAAAGGAGACCAACCATGCGCTATCTGCTTCTGGTCAGTCACGGGACGATGGCCCCCGGCGTGCACAGCGTCCTGCGCATGCTGCTCGGCGAGCGAGACTGCGTGCTCAGCCACTCCATGGAGGACGGCGTCTCAGCGGACGAGTACGTGGCGCAGTTGCGCGAGGTCGTTGCACCCATCACCGCAGACGACTCGGTCGTCGTGCTCGGGGACATCGTGGGAGGCTCCCCGCTCACCAACGCGCTCAACGCGCTGACCGAGCTCGGCCTCCTGCCGCGGACCATCGCGTTCGGCGGCCTCAGCCTCCCCATGGCAATCAGCGCTCTCATGGCCATCGAGGACGATCTCGATGACGCGACCCTTATCGACAACGTGGTGAGCGAGGCACGTGAGGGGGCGCGTCAGATCGAGCTCGCGCTCGACGACGACGAGGACGAAGAGGATCTATAGGGCTTTCAAACCGCACGTGAAGGGAAGGAACCATGATTTCGTTCGTTCGTATTGACGACCGCATGATCCACGGTCAGACGGTCACCCGCTGGAGCCTGGAGTATCCCTGCGACGGCATCATCGCCGTGAACGACGTCGCAGCGAGTAACCCCGTGCTCAAGGCCGCCTACAAGGGAGCGGCACCCGAGAAGAAGATCTTCGTCTGGACGATGGATCACTTCAAGGAGAACGCCGACAAGGTGCTCTCCAGCAAGACCCGCTACTTCCTCATCACCAAGAACCCGCTCGACATGAAGAAGATCCTCATCGACTTCGGCTTTGTGCCCTCCGACGTCAAGCGGGTCAACGTTGGACCCTGCAACGACCGCCCCGGCACCATCAAGCTGGGCAACAACCAGTCGATCACGCCCGAGGAGGCCCAGGCCTTCGAGGACATGACCAAGGCCGGTTACACCGTCGAGTTCGCGCTGATCAAGGAGGCGGCCATCGGCGAGTGGCCCAAGTTCCGCAGCCAGTTTGACGTCAAATAGGGAACGACCCATGGGCCATTCGCTTGGTGGGCGGGCCCATGGGTGCAAACGCGGCCCTCACGGGCCGGCTCGTGGCAAGTATACGTTAGGAGGAGCACCATGGGTATCTCTATGGTCCAGGCCGTCCTACTTGGCCTGTTCGCATGCCTCGCATCCCTTCCGGGCATGGGTGGCACCACCGTTGGTAATTACACGCTCGGCCGTCCCCTCGTTGGTGGCCTGGTCGTCGGCCTGATCCTGGGCGACATTCGGACCGGCATCATCGTGGGCGCCGCGATCCAGCTCGTCTACATCGCGCTGGTGACCCCCGGCGGCACCGTCTCCGCCGACGTCCGTGCCGTCACCTACATCGGCATCCCCTTGGCCATCCTGGCCATTCGCGCCCAGGGCCTCGACCCCAGCTCCGAGGCGGCCAGCGGCCTGGCGGCCTCGCTCGGTGCGGCCGTCGGCACGCTGGGCACGGTCCTGTTCTACGGCACGGCCACCATGAACCTCGTGTGGCAGGGCATCGGCTGGAAGGCCGTGGACGGCGGCAAGTGGGAGACCATCAAGAAGACCGTTCCGCTGGTCGACTTCGTGCTGCCCTGGATCAGCCACATCGTGTTCTCCTTCATTCCCACCGTCGTCATCTGCCTCGCTGGCGAGTCGATGGTCGGCCTGATGAAGGACTACCTGCCCATGGACGGCGTCGCCATGAAGACCCTCTTCACCGTGGGCTCGCTGCTTCCCGCCGTCGGTGTCGCCATCCTGTGCAAGCAGGTCATCCAGAAGCCGCTCGACTGGGTCACCTTCGGCTTTGGCTTCACCCTGGCCGCGGTCATGGGCTGCAACCTGATCGCGTCCGCGCTCATCGCCGTGTTCTTTGCACTGATCAACTTCAAGGTCGAGCAGCTCAAGCTCGCCCGTCCCGCCATCGCTGCCGCCGACGCGGCGTTCGACGATGAGGAAGAGGAGGACATCTAATGGCTGAGAAGAAGGTTTCCGCTGGTGTGCGCAACAGCGCATTCCTCCGCTGGATCTACGGCAACCTGACCTGCTTCTCGCAGGAGCACATGCAGACGTTCGGCTACCTCGCCGCCATGCTGCCGGTTGTCGACGAGCTCTATGACAATGACGAGGAGAAGGTCCAGGCCCTCTCCACCTACCGCACGTTCTTCAACACCGAGCCGCAGATCGGCACCATGGTCGTCGGTCTGACCGTCGGCCTGGAGGAGGCCCGCGCCAACGGCGAGCCCCTCGATGACGACACCATCAACGGCATCCGCGCCGGCCTGATGGGCCCGCTCGCCGGTCTGGGCGACTCCATCATCGTCGGCACCTTCATCCCCATCCTGCTGGGCATCGCGCTGGGCCTCTCTGACGGCGGTAGCCTGCTCGGCCCGCTGTTCTACATCGTGGTCTGGAACCTCGCCATGTACTTTGGCATGAAGTTCGCCTTCGACCAGGGCTATGAGCTTGGCGGCTCTGCCGTCGAGGCGCTCGTCGGCCCGCAGTCCGCGGCTCTGCGCGACTCCATCGTCATGGTCGGCACCATGGTCATCGGCGCCGTCGCCGCGACGTGGATCAACATCACCACGGCCCTCAGCTTCCAGTTCTCCGCCGACAGCGGGCTGGTGCTGCAGGACACGCTCGACTCCATCTATCCCAAGGCCCTCAACTTCTTCTTCGTGTGGCTGTGCTGGTGGCTCATGACCAAGCGCAAGATGTCACCGACCGTGGTGATGGGTCTGCTCGTGGTGATCGCGCTGGTGGGCGTGCTGGTCGGGTTCTTTGATCCGGGTCTGTCCTACTAGCGGGCACCGAAAGACGGAGTGGGCGAGATGAGCTTGCGCGAGCTGTTTCGGCGAGACGGTGAGGGGCCTTCCCTGTACCGCCGCGCCTGGTCCAAGACCGATGACCCGCTCGTGGCCGAGGCTCGCTCGCAGACGCTGGCGATCCAGCGGCTGGAGGTATGGCTTCGCCTCGCCTACTCCGCCCTTGCCGGGGCGGCGCTCCTGACGTACTGGGGCTTTGCCGGAGACGGCAGCACGACGTTCGGCGTCGTCGGCGTCCTGGTGGCCGCCCTTTCGTTCGCCTGCGTGGTGGTGCTGCGCACCGGCATCGCCCATGGGCGCCGCAACGTCATGGCGATGCTCGACGAGCTGGAGCAGCGCAAGGACGAGCGTTCTCCCTAGCGCAGCGCAGTCGACCATTAGTCACCTGCGTTGTGCTGGTTCCTTCCCTTGGGGGGGGGGGGGGGGGGG
>JAWRIT010000071.1:0-2549 GCA_040268355.1 Atopobiaceae bacterium
TTTTCGGGCGTACCGGAGTATCTCCGTCTCCCGTCCTGCCGTTTTCTCGTCCGCTACTCCGCCAGTCGCGGAATTTCACCGCAAAAGTCCGATCTCTAGCCACGGGCCATGGGATGGGTGGCCCGCTTGGGCGTCGCCACCCTCCTGGCTTCGCCGGACGGGCGCATCGAGTCCAAGGAAATATCCGCACCCCCGCCCACCGACGCAGGAGGACACAGGGGAAGAAGCACCTGTGTGTCATGCGGGAGGAGCGGCAGCTCCTACTCCCGGCCGGACCAACAGTAGGTGCAGACCTTCTGGCGATCGATGCCGATGGCCTCCAGCAGGCCGTCGAGCGTCTGGAAGTTGAGCGAGTCGAAGCCCATCTCCTCGCAGATGGCGCGCAGCATGCACGTGCCCCGCTCGGTGCGGCTGTCGGCGTACTCGTCCAGATGCCGCTCGCCTTCCTCCCCCTCCAGCTCCACCACCTTGCGGCGGGCGATGAGCTCCATCACGGAGCGGCTGCGAGAGAACGAGAGGTACTTGCAGCCGTACATGATGGGCGGACAGGCCGAGCGCAGGTGCACCTCCGCGGCACCGGCGCCGTAGAGGAAGTTCACCGTCTCCCGCAGCTGCGTGCCCCGCACGATGGAGTCGTCGACCAGAAGCAGCCGCTTGCCGTCGATGAGCTCGGGCACCGGTATCTGCTTCATCTTGGCCACCCGGTTGCGCACCTCCTGGTTGGAGGGCATGAACGAGCGCGGCCAGGTGGGCGTGTACTTGACGAAGGGCCGGGCGAAGGGCCGGCCGCTCCGCGTCGAATAGCCGATGCCGTGCGGAATGCCGGAGTCGGGCACGCCTGCCACGAAGTCCACGTTGGGGAGCAGGCCGCGCTCGGCGTCGTCGCGCGCCATGATCGCCCCGTTGCGGTAGCGCATGGTCTCGACGTTGACCCCCTCGTAGTTGGAGTTCGGGTACCCGTAGTACACCCACAGAAACGCGCAGATGCGCATCTCGTCCCGTGGCGCGGCAAGCACCTCGAAGCCCTCCGGCGTGATGCGCACGATCTCGCCCGAGCCCAGCTCGTGCTCGTCCACATAGCCCAGCTTGCCGTAAGCGAAGCTCTCGATGGTCACGCAGTAGCCATCGTCATCGCGTCCGATGAGCACCGGCAGGCGGCCCATGCGGTCGCGGGCGACGATGAGCTCGCCGGAGGCGGTCATGACGAGCAGCGTGAGGGAGCCCTCGATCTGCTCCTGCGCGTACTGGATGCCGGCGACCAGGTCGTCCTGCGTGTTGATGAGCGCCCCCACCAGCTCGGTGACATTGACCTCGCCCGAGCTCATGGCCATGAACTGGTAGCCCCTGCGCGTGAACGACGCGATGAGCTTGTCGGCGTTGTTGACGGCCCCCACCGTGGCAAGGGCGAACACGCCCAAGTGCGAACGGACGAGCAGCGGCTGGGGGTCGGAGTCCGAGATGCAGCCCATGGCCGTGGTTCCCGCCAGCTCCGGCAGGTCGCGCTCGAACTTCGTGCGAAAGGGGGTGTTCTCGATGGAATGGATCTCGCGGGTGAACCCCGTCCTTTTGTCCCAGCTGACCATGCCGGCTCGGCGCGTGCCGAGATGCGAGTGGTAGTCGACGCCAAAGAACACGTCGAGCGACACCTCGCGGCGCGAGGACGCCCCAAAGAACGCTCCCATGTAGTCCCCAATCCGTTCGCCGAACGAACACGACCGTTCGGCGCACCTGCTTACCACGCCAGTATACGAGCGCGGCGGATACGACAAGCGACGACACGTCTCATTCGTTCAAACCACGTAACACGATGGCGCCCCTGGGACGGTCCGCTCGGGCACCCACGCACGAGCGCGGCCATGCAGATTTAATGTGCACGATTGTTTTGTATACAATGTTTTTATCCAGTGACCGGGAGAAGGGACTCCACTCATGGGCTTCTACGATTACAGCGTTTCTGATCCGCAGGGCAACGAGGTCGCGATGGCCGACTTTGCCGGCAAGGTCGTGCTCGTCGTCAACACCGCCACCGGCTGCGGCTTCACCCCGCACTACGAGCCGCTCGAGCAGATGTGGGAGGACCTGCACGAGCGGGGCCTCGAGATCGTCGACGTGCCCTGCAACCAGTTCGGCGCGCAGACCCCCGGCTCCGACGAGGAGGTGCACGAGTTCTGCACGCTGAACTACGGCACGCAGTTCCCGCAGATGACCAAGTCCGACGTCAATGGGGACAACCAGCTGCCGCTGTTCGCGTTCCTCAAGGAGCAGAAGGGCTTCGAGGGCTTTGGCGAGGGCGAGCAGGCGGCGTTCATGTCCCAGCACCTAGCCAAGATCGACCCCGACTTTGCCAACAACTCCGACATCAAGTGGAACTTCACGAAGTTCGTCGTCGACCGTTCCGGCACCGTGGTGGCGCGCTTCGAGCCCACGGCCGACATGGCCGACGTCCGCGCCTGCGTCGAGGGGCTTCTCTAGCCGCACCGTCCACCAGCCGCCAGCACCCGGGCGAGGGGTCAGGCCCATCGTCTGGAATAACTGCCCCGCCCCCACCC
>JAWRIT010000072.1:0-9860 GCA_040268355.1 Atopobiaceae bacterium
ACACGCCGGTGACCACACCAGCAACGAGCCAGCCACTCGAGCAGCCGACGCCTCCGCCGGCGGCGACCCCGCCACTCGAGCAACCAGCGACAGACCCGCAGGACGTCGCGCACGCTCCCGCAGCCACGCCGGCGGATGGCACGAGCGCGACGGACGCCCCCTTCAACCTCACCGCACTCGAGCTGCGTCTCTTGTCCGGGCTGCTTGCGGGGGTGCCCCTCACGGAGCTGCTCGCGCCCACGGACCCATTCGTGTCCGTCGTGGTCGATAGCATCAACGAGAAGCTCTTCGACACCATCGGGGACGCCGTCATCGAGTTCGACGGCGACGTACCACAGGTCATAGAGGATTATCTGGACGACGTCAGGGAGGTCGTGCAGCCATGACAGAGCAACAGACGCAACGCGTGCCCCGTCGCATCGCGTCGGTCATCATCAACTCGCTCAAGGGCGGCGTCGTGCCGCGTGTGGGGCTGCCCTACATCACCGTGGGACGCGAGGCCGAGATCGGCGCGCTGCTTCACGACCTCGACCTGGTGGCCGACGGCGGCGCGTCGTTTCGCTTCCTGGTCGGTCGGTACGGCAGCGGCAAGAGCTTTCTGCTGCAGACCATCCGCAACCATGCCATGGGGCGCAACTTCGTGGTCGCCGACGCTGATCTCACACCGGAGCGACGCCTGCACGGCACCAAGGGGCAGGGCCTGGCGACCTACCGCGAGCTCATCGGCAACCTGTCGACCAAGACCCGTCCCGAGGGCGGGGCGCTCACCCTGGTGCTCGAGCGCTGGATATCGGGCGTGCAGACGCAGGTGAGCATGGCGGGTGGCGTTTCGCCCGAAGACCCTGCCTTCGCCGACGAGGTCGAACGGGCCATCATGGCCCAGATTCAGCAGCTGCAGGAGCTGGTGCACGGCTTCGACTTCGCCCGGCTGCTCTCGCTGTACTGGCGCGCGCACCTTGCGGGAGAGGACGACACCAAGGCCAACGTCATCCGGTGGTTCCGCGGCGAGTACCGCACCAAGAGCGAGGCGCGTGCCGACCTGGGCGTGAGCATCGTCATCACCGACGACGACTGGTACGACTACCTCAAGCTCTTTGCGGCCTTCTTCAAGGGGGCCGGCTACGGGGGCTTGGTCATTCTCGTTGACGAGCTGGTGAACCTGTACAAGATCCCGAACGCCGTGAGCCGTCAGTACAACTACGAGAAGATCCTCACCATGTACAACGACACCTTGCAGGGCAAGGCCCATCACCTGGGGATCATCATGAGCGGCACCCCGCAGAGCATCGAGGACCGCCGACGAGGCCTCTATAGCTACGAGGCGCTGCGTTCCCGCCTCACGCAGGGGCGCTTCGCGAGCGAAGGGCTGGCGGACCTGCTCGCCCCGGTCATCCGCCTGCAGCCCTTGACCTACGAGGAACTGCTGGTGCTCACCGAGAAGCTGGCCGACATCCACGCCGGGCTCTTTGGCTACGAACGCAGCGTGGGCGAGCGGGACCTGGTCACCTTCCTGCAGCTGGAGTACGGGCGCGTGGGGGCCGACACCCACCTCACCCCGCGCGAGGTCATCCGTGACTTCGTCGAGCTGCTCGACATCCTCTACCAGACGCCGGGGCTTGGCATCGAACAGGTGCTGGGATCGCAGGAGGCTCCCGCAACCGCCTCAGACGCCGGCGGTGCGCCTGGCAGACAGGCCGGCGGCACCGGCAGCCCCTTCGCCGAGTTCGAGCTCTGAGTCACGCGCCCCGCCCGCAGCCAACCCTCGGTCGCACGAGAACACGAGCCCCTGGTGTCCGTCCGAGCGAGCACCCAAGGAAAGCACACCCTCACCCACCGGAGCCCCCATGGACGTCTTCGACCGCTACGCACCCTTTGTGCAGGACTTCATATACGAGCACGATTGGGAGACCCTACGCGCCATCCAGGTGGCGGCAGGCGAGGCCATCTTTGACACCGACGCCAACGTGCTGCTCACCGCCTCCACGGCCTCAGGCAAGACCGAGGCGGCCTTCTTCCCCATCCTCACGCTCTTCGACGAGGACCCGCCGGCATCGGTCGGGGCCCTCTACGTGGGACCGCTCAAGGCGCTGATCAACGACCAGTTCATGCGCCTCACCGACCTCTGCGAGCAGGCGCACATCCCCGTATGGCACTGGCACGGCGACGTCGCCCAGTCGCACAAGCACCGCCTGCTCAAGCACCCCTCGGGCATCCTGCAGATCACGCCCGAATCGCTCGAGGCGCTGCTGCTCCACCGCCACAGCGCCATCGCGCAGCTCTTCGGCGACCTGCGCTTCGTGGTCATCGACGAGGTCCACTCGCTCATGCGCGGCGACCGGGGCGGCCAGACGCTCTGCTGCATCGAGCGCCTCTCGCGCATGGCTGGCGTGAACCCGCGCCGCATAGGGCTCTCAGCCACCATCGGCGACCCCAAACTCACCGGGCGCTACCTCTCCGCCGGCACGGGGCGCGATTGCGTCATCCCCCGCATCGACGCGGCGGGGCAGCGCTGGCGCGTCTCCATGGAGCACTTCTACGTGAGTGGCCCACAGGCCCCCAGCCGCACGACGTCCCGTTGGGCGCAGGAGCCCGAGCGCGCCGAGGCGGACGAGGCGGCACCGACCTACGAGGTCCCCGACGTCCCCGCCCGTCCGCAAGTGGTGCCCGCACGCGACGAGCGGCCCGTCGACGCGAGCGCGGCGGGCACGGCAGGCGATGCGCGCTCTGACGCCCCCGCCATCTCGCCACTCGCGGCAGAGGCGCCCACCGACACGGCCCCCACCTGGGCGGACCCAGGCGTCGGCTACCTTTTCGAGCACACGCGCGGCCACAAGTGCCTGGTCTTCGTCAACTCGCGAGAGGAGTGCGAGGCGGTGACCACCACGCTCCGCCAGTACTGCGAGGCCCAACGCGAGCCGGACCGCTTCCTCATCCACCACGGCAACCTCTCCTCGAGCTTCCGCATCACCGCCGAGGACCTCATGCGCGACGAGGACAACGCCATGACGACCGTGACCACCGCCACGCTCGAACTGGGTATCGACATCGGACGGCTGGAGCGGGCCTTCCAGGTGGACGCGCCGTTCACCGTCTCGTCGTTCCTGCAACGCATGGGGCGCACGGGCCGGCGCGGACAACCGCCTGAGATGTGGTTCGTCATGCGCGAGGAAGAGCCCGAGGCCCGTTCGCTGCTGCCCGAGACCATCCCCTGGAAGCTCCTGCAAGGCATCGCCCTGGTCCAGCTCTACCTGGAGGATCGCTGGGTGGAGCCACCGAGTCTGGACGGCCTTCCCTACAGCCTGCTCTACCACCAGTCCATGGCCACGCTCGCCAGCAACGGCGAGCTGTCACCGGCGGCGCTCGCCGAACGCGTGCTCACCCTCACGCCCTTCCACCGCGTCTCGCTCGACGACTATCGTGTGCTGTTGCGACATCTGCTGGAACGCGACCAGATCGAGCGCACCGAGGGCGGCGGGCTCATCGTGGGGCTCGCCGGGGAGCGCGTGACCAACAACTTCAAGTTCTATGCCGTGTTCCAGGAGAACGAGGAGTACACCGTCCGCAGCGAGTCGCAGGAGCTGGGGACCATCGTCCAACCGCCTCCGGTGGGCGAGCGCATCGCGCTTGCGGGCCACGTGTGGGTGGTCGAGGAGATCGACCACAAGCGCCACCTCATCGAGGCGACGCAGGTGAAGGGCAAGGTGCCGGCCTACTTCGGGGACTGCCCGGGCGACATCAACACCCGCATCCTGGAGCGCATGCGTCAGGCGCTGCGCGAGGAGCGCGACTATCCCTACCTGCGCGAGAATGCTCGCGCCCGGCTCGCCCAGGCGCGTCATGTGGCGGCTGGCGCCCACCTCACCGACACGCCGCTCGTCAACCTCGGCGGCAAGGTGTGGTGCCTGCTGCCGTGGCTGGGCACCTACGCCTTCCTGGCGCTGGAGCGCTTCCTCAAGCTTCGTTGCGCCCGCGACCTGGGTCTGAAGGGCATGGACACGGCGCGCCCCTTCTACCTGCAGTTCACCATGCAGGCGGACGAGCGCACCTTCTATGAGGTGCTGCGTGAGCAGGCGTCGCGGCCGCTCGACCCCATGGAGCTGGTCTATCCGGGCGAGACGCCCTACTTTGACAAGTACGACGAATACGTGCCCGACGAGCTGGTGCGCAAGGGCTTCGCCTACGGCGTGCTCGACGTGGAGGGCATGCTCGAGCGCGTCCGTCTGTGGACGAAGCGAGCGTTGGCGGGCGCATCGGGTGACGAGACGACTGGTGCCGACAGCCGCCCGCCTCGTCCCCTGACGTCTGTGTAGGTTTTGCGCCTCGGCAAGGCGACGACGGCCGGATGCGAACCTCGTCACGCGCGCTGCCTTGCGACGCGCCTCAAGGCGCCCATCTCTGGCGAGTCTCCCGCATGCCGGAGGCAAGACCTGCGCCACCTCCCGCCCCTAGGCTTTCCCCCACACCGATCGAAGGGGGAAGGCACTATGAACCTGACCTGCGCACAGCGCACGCTTCTGCGCAAGACGCTCGAACCGCTGCTCGTCTATGCCAACAGCCGCATGGGGATCATCCGGCAGCTCAAAGACCCGGACGAACCTGACCGACAGTTGCAGGAGGGCATCGTGGCGCGTGCCCTCTGGCAGCACACGGAGCTGATCGAGGACTACGTGCGCGAGAAGGAGGACCAGCTCCCAGGCCCTCAGCTCGACGTGGCACGCGACCTGGAAGGCGTCCTCTACGACGACTACCTCTTCGAGGGGGTCGAGCAGGGACGGGCCGTGTTTTTGCACGAGACGGGCGTCTACCACGCCGTCGGCCTCGACGAGGACACCCTGGCCCAGCTGCCCGCCACCCCGACGCTGCTCCGCATGGCGCTGGTGCCCTTCCAGGGCCTCATCGTCCCGATGCTCCCCCTGGTGAGCATCGGGGTCCCGTCCGAGACCGACCGACGCTCCCTGCGCGAGGGCGCCGAGGAGACGGACGGCGCGCGCGTTACGGACGGCGGGGAGCTCGCCGCACGGGCCACGGCCTTTCGCCCCATCTGGAAGGCACGCCGCGCCCACGAGGCGGATCGGCAGGACCACGAGGTCGCAGGTCCTGGGCGCGGCTATCACCAAGGGGCCTTGCAGGGGCTTTCGGGACAGGAGCGCGCGGACGCCCTGCGTGCGCACCGCGACCGCCTCGCGCGGCAGTCGGAGGGCTTTCACACGTCCATGGCAGAGCGCTCGATCAGGGTCGAGCGCCCTCCGCTCACGCTGGAAGAGGGCCTGTCCCTGCTCGACGACGACTGGCTCGAGAGCGTTGCCGGCACCCTCGGTGACGTCGATTGCACGGCGAGCGTCCCGCGCGCGACGCTCGTGCGCCGTATCTGCGAGCGGCTCTCCCGCGACCGCGACCTGCGCGACACGGCGCTCGAATGGTGCGACGACACCCAGTTCGACCTGATACGGCGCCTCGCCACCACCAACCCCCTCTCGCTCGACTGCCTGACGCCCTCGCAGATGAGCGAACTCCTCCCGCTCGTCCCTCTCTTCTTCGTCCTGCAGGAGGAAGGCTCGTACGCCGTGTGGATGCCGCCCGAGATCTGCGCGCTCGTCTCGGAGGTCGACCTCGAGGAGGTCGCCCGCACCCGCGCCCGCATGGCCCAGCTGCGCCATGCCGCAGATGCCCTGGCCTCCATGTGCGGCATCATCGGCGTGCGACAGGCCCACGAGCGCTACCAGGCAATCGCCGACGAGCCGCTCGAGTTCGAGGCCTTCCTGCATGCGCTCGCCCGCCTTGAGACCTCCGAGTCGCGTGACTCCTACGCCCTATGGGAACACGACGGCGAGCTCTACCTGATCTGCTCGGAGATCGCGGACGCAAGCGCCGTCGCCCATGTCGTGCGCACGAGCTATGCCGACCGGATCAAGGGTGCCGAGCCGATGGGCCAAGGCCGGGCGGCGACCGGCGTCGTCGAGCTTAAGGACGAGGATGAGGAGGAGTTCGGCGAGCGCTTAGACGTCGAGCTGGAGCGCCTGGAGCGCCAGCGACTCGCGCTGCTGCAGCAGCTCCCACCCGACGAGCCGCACCCGCTCGCCCCACCGATGCTCGAGCAGGGCTTCATGGCGTACCTGCTCGAGAGCGAGGCGCTGAGGAGCGTGCGCGACTACGTGGACGCCCACCTGCCCGACGATGAGGACGACTACGAGTTCCCCGAGCTGTTCGCCCGCGCCGTGGTGGTGTCCGCGCTCTTTGAGAGCGACCCCTATGAGGGCGTCCTCGACCTGATCCAGCTCTTTGGGATGCGCCGCTGCGAAGGCGAGCGCTACCCCCACACGCTCGGACGCCTGCTGACCAATGCCTTCAACGCCGTCCCGCGCTGGGAGCTGCGGGGATGGTCGCTGGAGGAGAACACCGAGCGCCTCACGGGGCGCAAGCGCCGCTACCGCACCGACGGCACCCTCATCGAGTGAGCCGGCAGGCGAGGGGGCCAGATGCCCCGCATGGGCACGAACCCAGCACGGGTCCGGATCTCGTCTGCGTTCGGGGACGCCCCTACCCCAGCTCTCCTGCGGCGAGCAGGTCACGCACCTCGAGCAGGTCGGAGCAGATGCGCGTGGCGTGCTCGCGTGCGAAGTCGTCGGGGCCCACGAGGTCGGGGACCATGACCGTGACGAAGCCGCCCGCCACGCCTGCGCGGACGCCCGGACGGCTGTCCTCCAGCACCAGCGTGCGCCTCGCGTCGACGTGGATCGATGCCGCGGCCTTGAGGAAGATGTCGGGGGCGGGCTTGGGATGCTCCATGCCCACGCCGCTCACCAGGCCAGAGAAGTGCGAGCGAATGCCGCCGTGGTCGAGGTGCGACTCGATGAGCGCCATCGGGCTCGACGAGGCGACGGCCATCGGGATCTCCCGCTCGGCCAAAAACGCGATGAGCTCGTCGAGGCCTGGCTTCTTGGGCACGCCCGCCGCGAGCAGCTCGTGCCCATGCTTGAAGAACAGCTCGCGCATCCTGGCGGCGTCGACGTCAGGAAGGAAGCGACGGATCACGGCCTCCGTGCTCGCACCGGAGGTGCCCCGCACGTTGTCGGCAAGCTCCGGGATGAAGTCGAGGCCCCATGGGGCGAGGGTGGGGATCCACGCCTTCGTCCACACCGGCTCCGTGTCGAACATCAGCCCGTCCATGTCAAACACAACGCCCTCTACCATCGGCTGCCCTCCTCGGCCGTCATTGCGCGAAGCGCATCGCATGCGCCTACGACAAGCATGCCATAGCGGCCGCGTATCGCGCACCGGTTCCGTAAAAGAACGCGAGGCTCACCGTGTGCGGCAGGTCTCGCGCGGGCGTCCTGTGGTATGTTGCACTCGCCCGCACCAAGGCGCGACCGCAGCGGTCCCGCCAGCTTCGCGGCGTCCGGTGCCATCCGAGAAGAGGGGGCTGTCCATGGCAGAGGAGACTGGCAGAAAGCGCAAGCGTCCCGTCGAGCGGCGCTTCATCGACGCGAAGACCGGAGAGCAGGTCGCGGCATCGACCGTCGTGACCGATGCCGACGACGTGGCACGCGAGGTGCGCGTCCACACGGCGAGCGCGACGGGAGACCCCGGCAGGAGGCGTCCGGTGGCCATCACGCTGTGGGTGCTCGCCATCGCCTTTGAGGTGCTGGCGCTGCTCGTGTTCAACGGCACCCTCGCGAACCTGCCCGGCAGGGCGCTCGTGTGGCTTGTCGCCTTCATCGTGGGCGACCTGGTCTGCGTGGTCATCGCGGGGCAGCTCTGGAAGCAGGCCAACCACATCGACCCGCCCAGCGAGGCGAACAAAGCGGAGTTCTTCGTCAAGTCGCAGCTGGGGGCCATACTCGCGGCGATCGCCTTCGTGCCCGTCATCATCCTGATGCTCACCGACAAGGACGCCGACGTGCAGACCAAGCGGATCGGCACCATTGCCGCGGCCATTGCGCTGGTCATCGGCGTGGGCACCTCGATCGACTTCAACCCCGTCTCGTCCGAGGACCTGGCCGAGGCCGAGGAGACGGCCATCGAGCTGGGCACGGGCACGGTGTATTGGACCGAGTTCGGCCACGTGTACCACTTGAACCCCAACTGCCAGGCCATCGTCAACTCCGCAGACATCTACCAGGGTGACGTGCAGGCAGCCTTCGAGGCCGGTCGCACCCGCGCCTGCAAGTTCTGTGCGCAGGCAAGCGGCTCCGACGTGCTCAAGGAGCTTGCAAGCACCGATGCCGCAGGCACAGATGCAGGCGGCACCGAGGCCACTGCCACCGACGACGCCACGGCTGCCGCCGACGCAGGCACGACGGCTGCCTCAGACGAGGCGACCGCCGAGGACACAGAGCTCGACGAGGCCGCCTAGAAGTCGGCGTTGCCGACCGTGCGCGGGTGCGGCAGGACGTCGCGAATGTTGGAGACGCCGGTGAGGTACATCACCAGCCGCTCGAAACCAAGACCGAAGCCCGCATGGCGGCATCCGCCAAAGCGACGCAGGTCAAGATAGTAGCGATACTGCTCGTCCTCCATCCCCAGCTCGGCGATGCGACGCTCCAGCACCTCCAGGCGCTCCTCGCGCTGCGAGCCGCCGATGATCTCGCCGATGCCCGGCACCAGGCAGTCGACGGCGGCCACGGTCTTGCCGTCGTCGTTCAGGCGCATGTAGAAGGCCTTGATTTCGGCAGGGTAGTCGGTCACGAAGACCGGCTGGCCAAAGTGCCTCTCGGTGAGGTAGCGCTCGTGCTCGGTCTGCAGGTCGCAGCCCCAACTCACGGGATAGGCGAACTGCTCGCCCGCTGCCACGGCCTCCTCGAGGATGCCGATGGCCTCGGTGTAGCTCACGCGCACGAACCGGGCGCTCGACACGTGCTCCAGACGCTCGAGCAGCCCCTTGTCCACAAAGCGGTTGAGCATGGCCAGCTCGTCGGGACAGCGCTCCATGACGGTCCGGATCACGTACTTGAGCATGTCCTCGGCCAGGTCCATGTTGTCGGAGAGGTCCGCGAAGGCGATCTCGGGCTCGATCATCCAAAACTCGGCGGCATGGCGCTTGGTGTTGGAGTTCTCGGCGCGGAAGGTGGGGCCAAAGGTGTAGATGTCGCCGAAGGCCATCGCGAAGTTCTCGCCGTTGAGCTGGCCGGAGACGGTGAGGCTGGCCGGCTTGCCAAAGAAGTCCTGACTCCAGTCGACGCTGCCGTCTTCGAGGCGCGGCGGGTTGCCGACATCGAGCGTGGTCACGTGGAACATCTCGCCCGCGCCCTCGGCGTCGGAGGTGGTGATGATGGGCGTGTGCACGTAGACGAAGCCGCGCTCCTGGAAGAAGCAGTGGATGGCGTGGGCCGCCACCGAGCGGATGCGGAAGACCGCGCGGAAGAGGTTCGTGCGCGGACGCAAGTGCTGGACGGTGCGCAAGAACTCCACCGTGGTGCGCTTCTTCTGCATGGGGTAGCCCTCGTCGACCGGGCCCTCCACGTCGATGCGCGTGGCCTGCAGCTCGAAGGGCTGCGGACGGTCGGGGGTGAGGGCCAGCGTCCCGGTGACGATCAGGGCCGCGCCGACGCCGACGGCGGCGATCTCGTCGTAGGTCTCGAGCGTGTCGCGATTCATGACGACCTGCAGGTCCTTGAAGCAGCTGCCGTCGTTGAGCGTGACGAAGCCGAAGTTCTTCATGTCGCGGATGGACTTCACCCAACCGGCGACCGTGATCTCCGTGCCGCCCAGCTCTTGGGCGTCCGCGTACAGCCGAGCGATTCTCAAGCGTTCCACATGCGTCTCCTTGCCATCGGTCATGCCGCGCCTGCGGCGGCCTGCCGCCTCACTAACCCGTCAATGATAGCGCGAAGCTCCGGGGAAAGCCCGGTCCGACACGGGGG
>JAWRIT010000073.1:0-10533 GCA_040268355.1 Atopobiaceae bacterium
CCCCCCCCCCCAGATCCTGGCACCATCTCCAGCACGACAAGAAAGCGGAGGCGACCAGATGGCCGCCCCCAGATCCTGCTGTCATCTCACCTCACTGCTGAGAGGCGCGCTTGGGCGTCAGGCGTGGACCCACCGTCCGCACCAGGCGCGCTCGCCAGACCCTTCTTAGCTGTCCGCGTGACGAGGGGTGGTCCAGCCCGCCGGCGTGGAAGGGGCCTCCCCTTCGGAGGTGCGGCCCGGCGCAGGGGGAGCCGATTCCTCCGCAGGCGTGGTGCCAGGGGTGGAAACGGGCGCGACGCCAGGAGCGGGGTCGTCGCCCGCGGACGGGACGGCGAAGGCCGGCGGCACCGGAGCGCTCGCAGGCACAGCCTCCCTGCCCATGCCCGGCACCGGCAGGCTGTCCGGCGTCATCTGCGCCGCCTCACCCACGTAGCGCTCCATGAACACGCCCTGATAGACGTCCTTACCCCGGCGCAGCTCACGAACCGACTTGATGACGAACGGCAGGTAGAGGGCAATGATCACCAGGTAGTACACGATGGCGAGCAGGTCGTCCTCGCCCGTGGAGATGTACTGCACCGAGACGCCGGTGTCGAGCAGGACCACGCTCGGAAAGAGGATCATGAGGTCATCGATGCCGTGGAAGAGGCTCACGCCACCGAGCCGGCGCGTGCGCAGCACGATGACGCAGAGCAGAAACGAGTACAGGCCCGTCTGGACCGTCTTGAGGACGGCCTGCGCCAGGGTGGACGCGCTCACGAAGGCGACCGAGAGGTCCACGTGCGCGACGCCAAAGAGAAACGACGTGATCAGGATGGCCCACACGACCCCCCGGTGCGTGCGACCCATGAAGGCGAGCAGGGCGCCAAAGATCACCCCACGGAAGACCGCCTCCTCGAAGATGCCCACGAGCAGGCAGAACAAGGCGAGCTCGAGCGCACGCCCCACCCATTCGGGAGCGATCGAGGAACTGTCGAAGAAGCCTTCGGAAAGGCCCATGAGCATGATCGCCGCGGATATCGCCAAGCACCACCACCCGAAGCGGAACGTGAAGAACACGTCATCCTTCGAGCAGGATATCCAACTTGCCCCACCGAGCAGCATCATGCCGAGCACGGCTGCGGCGGCGCCGACCGCCTCGGAGATGATGGGGGCCCACATCGAGTTGGCCGGCAGGTCCATGAACATGACGACCTCCCCCGAAATGACCTTCGCCGCCACCACCATCGCGACCGTCAGCAGGGTGCCGATGATCACCCGCCGCCGTGCCTTCCGCTCCATCTGTGCATCCATAGTGTCTCCGTCCTCTCCCACCAGACGGCGGGATCCATTGTTCTCTGCTGCCACTGGTCGCTGGCTCAGGTCCTATCTGGTCCTGTCGACCCATGGCCTGCCTGCACACCCGGCTGGCCTCGTCTCGCGTGCAACCCTCGGAGACGGCGTGGCATCACAGCCACTGTATGAGATGGTCAGCTCCGCTGTCACCTTTCTGATTCGTAGGGTTTGCATGACGAGCGCGTGACACGACGCATCATCACCTACAATCATCTGCGATTTTTGGAACGGATGGAGATGGCGCGGCGTCGCACCCTCCGCCTGCTACATCAAAGAGGGTGCCTCATGGGATCATTTCTTGCTGGACTCATCTTCCTTGTCGGCCTGTTTGCGCAGGTCGCCCTGACCGCACGACACGTGCTGACTGAGCGCTCGCTCGGGCACGCCGTCCCCCGCTCCACCTACGGGTGGGCCAGCCTCTACGGCATCGCCCTTGCCGGCATGAGCGTCTGGGGCTTCGTCGGGCTGCTGCACGGCGGCATTTTCGCGCCGCTGGCCCCTCTGGTGGTCTCCCCCGCCATGGTGGTCTGCGCGGTGGTCACCCTGCGCCGCCAGGAGCTGTTCTGCCGCCTCGCAGGGCTGGAGACGCGCCTGCGCCGGAGGGCGGAGGGAGGACTGCTGCTGCTCTTTGGCATCCTCTCGGTGCTCATGATCGAGTTCCCGTGGAGCTGGGCGCTCGGCCTGTACGGCCCCACCTACTGGTGGCTGGAGTTGGCCATCGTGAGCCTCGTCGCGCTCAGCCTCTACCTGATCGGGCGTCGGCATGGCGCGGCCGTCCTCCCTGCCGTCGTGGCCTTCGCCGTGATCGGCCTCTCGCAGTACTTCATCCGTATGTTCAAGAACGCCGCCATTCTTCCCAACGACCTGCTTGCGCTGGGAACGGCCGTCGCCGTGGGCGACCAGTACACCTACTCGCTCGACCCGCGCGCCGTCCTCTCGACGGCCATCACCATAGCGGGGATCTGCGTGCTCTCCCTGTTGCACCCCCGCTGGAGCGTCCAGGCGGAGGGTCGCTCTCGCACCACGGCCGCGCGAGATGCCGCCGGGGGCCTGGTCGCGGCCGCGCTCTGTGCGGCGCTCGTGCTCGTGCCCAGCTACATGGACGTCTTCCAGGTGCAGATCATGTACTGGTACTCCATCAACTACTATGAGAAGCAGGGATTCCTCCCCTCGTTCATCGCCGTGTGGCAGGACCTGCCCGTCCACAAGCCCGAGGGCTACACCACAGACGACGCCAAGCGGGCGACGAGGCGGCTCTCCCAGGCCTATGAGGACGGCCGTGGCTCCACCCCCGAGCGCCAGGCGGCCAGGGAGCAGTTCGACGAGATCAAGCCCACCGTCCTGGTGGTCATGAACGAGTCGTTCGCCGACCTCGCCGACTTCGACGGCCTGCGGTGCGGCTACGAGGGGCCGCAGTACTTCAATGGCATCAGCGACGCCCTCTATCGCGGCGAGCTGTTCGTGAACGTCCACGGCGGCGGCACCTGCAACTCCGAGTTCGAGTTTTTGTCCGCCAACTCGCTCGGCTACATCGGGGCGGGCAAGTACCCCTACTCGACCTTCCAGCTCGGCAATGTGGACAACCTCGCGCAGCAGTTCAAGCAGCTGGGCTACACCACGAGCGCCATGCACCCCAACTACGCCTCGAACTGGAACCGCGACAAGGTCTACCGGGCCTGGGGCTTCGATCGCTTCTACGCCATCGACGACTTCGGCGGCTTCCCCGAGCGCAACTTGGACGGCTCCAAGCAGACGGAGACCCCGACCGGCTGGCCCATCTTCCATAGCGGCGTGAGCGACCAGGGCACCTACCAGATGATGCTTGACATGCTCGACTCGAACGACGCGCCGCAGTTCATCTTCAACGTGACGATGCAGAACCACGGCTCCTACAACCAGAACAACATACCCGCCGACAAGCTCACCCACTACTACCCCGAGGGCACCTACGACCTGCCCGGCTTTGCCGAGACGCCCGAGCGCCTGAACGAGTTCCTCTCCTGCATGGAGGAGTCCGACCGCGCGCTCGAGTGGTTCATCGACGAGCTCAAGCAGCTCGACCGTCCGGTGGTGCTCGTCTTCTTCGGCGACCACCAGCCCTCGATGACGCCCGACTACAACGACGCCTGGTTCACCGACGAGGACGACATCACCCACTCGCAGCGCATCTACCACACCGAGTACGTCATCTGGGCGAACTACGACGTGGCGGGGCATGAGCAGACGAGCGAGGTGCGCGACGCGAGCGTCGAGGTGCTGGGGACCCTCCTGCTCGACGCCATCGGCGCCCCGGTGAGCGAGTACGAGGCCGCCCAGCTCGCCGTCAACGAGCAGATCCAGGCCACCAACCTGCATGGCTACCTGGGTGCCGACGGCACCTGGTACACGCCCGAGGAGGACTCCCCCTACAAGGAGCTCTACGACGAGATGTCGCTGGTGGAGTACCTCAACTTCGCCGAGCGGATCTAGCCGCGATGGCCGCCCGATCCCGCACGCGGCCCATCCGGGGCGTCAACCTGGGCAACTGGCTCGTGCTCGAGCGCTGGATGGGCGCGGGAGAGGGCGGCTCCCCCTTCGCGGGCGAGGACGCCGCCGACGAGCACGAGCTCAGGCGCCGCCTGCCCCCAGAGGAGCTTGCGGCGCGGCTCGAGCGTCACCGCCGCAGCTTCGTCACCGCAGACACCTTCGCCTGGCTCGCGGAGCGTGGCGTCACCCTCGTGCGCGTGCCGGTGCCCTTCTTCCTCTTTGGCGACAAGACGCACGAGAGCTGCGTGGAACACCTCGACCGGGCCCTGGACTGGGGCGCGGAGTGGGGCATCGACGTGCTCATCGACCTGCACACCGTCCCTGGCGGCCAGAACGGCTTTGACAATGGCGGCATCTGCGGGCTGTGCACCTGGCATCGCTCGCCCGACCGGATCCTGCGCACGCTCGAGGTGCTGGAGCGCATCGCCCGTCGCTATGCCGGATGCCCCTCCCTCTTTGGCATCGAGCCTCTGAACGAGCCGGCGAGCGAGCGCGTCTTTGCCAGCAGCATGCGACGCTACGGAGCGGGGCATCCCGAGCGCGTCGCGGCCTCCGCCCCCATCCCCCGCGCGCTGCTCGCGCAGTTCTACCGCCTGGTGGTGGAGCGGCTTTCGCCCATCCTGGGACACGAGGCGGCCCTCGTGCTGCACGACCGCTTCCAGCTCGAGGCATGGGACCGCTTCCTGCCGCGCGACCGCCATCCCAACGTCTGGCTGGACACCCATCTCTATGTGGGGACGACCGCCCGGACCCTGGGCGTGCGCGGCCTGCGCGGGCACCTCGCCCTCGCGCGGCTCTGCGGCCTGCGCGTGGCGCGCGCCGAGCGCCACCATCCCGTGCTCGTGGGCGAGTGGTCGCTCGCACACAACTTGGGGACGCTTGATGGCCCCTGGCGCGACGAGGCCCTGCGCTCCTTCGCGACCGCCCAGCGCGCGGCCTTCGAGCGCGGAGCGGGCAGCTGCTTCTGGAGCCTTCGCACCCCCACGCGTGACGAGTGGAGCTTCGAGGCCGCCTGGCGGCATGGGTGGCTCGACCTGCGCGAAGCGCCGCGCCCGGGCACTACGCACGCCTGACGCACGAATACGTGTAGCTGGCATGAGGTAGCGAACCTGAAACATTCGGCCATACTCCCGTCGGGTATGATAAGTCACTGTTGTGCGCGCACGCGCACCCCGATAACAACCTATCCGACACATCGGAGGCTCCCTGTGTCTCTCAGCAAAAGCCCTGCGCACGCGGCCACGACCACCAACGCCGCAAGCATGGCACCCGCCCACGCCTGGCAGCCGAGTGGCAACGCAGCCCGCCGTCGTCAGTGGGGCCGTGTGCGCGTGGCCGCCGTCGCCGTCGCGCTCAGCGTCTACGTCGTGGGCATCGGGCGCTTTACGTCGCACTTCGTACCCGGTACCACGGTCAACGGCATCGATGCCTCGTTCATGACCACAGACCAGCTCGCCGAGGCCCTCGAGGAGCGGGTCGACTCCTACCAGCAGCATCTCACGAGCGAGGGAGGCTTCGAGCTGACCTTCTCCGGCACGGACGTGTCGCTCACCTGCAGGGCAGACGAGGTGGCCGCAGAGGCGCTCGACCGCACCACCGCCGCCCTCTGGCCCCTGCGGCTGCTGTCGCCCCAGCGCATGCTCATCGACACGGGCATCTCGGCCGACGAGGACGAGCTCGCCGAGCTGACGCAGACGGCCGTCGCCGCCTTCGACGAGGACGCCGAGCAGCCGACCAACGCCAGCGCCACCTTCGACGAGGAGCAAGGCGTCTACGTGGTGTCCCCGGAGTCCACCGGCACGGCCCTCGACGCCGAGGCCGTGACCCGGGCGGCGGAGCTCGCCTGCCGTGGCCTCACCGAGGAGGTCGCGCTTGGCGAGGACGCCCTCCTGCAGCCCGAGCGTTCCCAGGACGACAAGGAGCTGCTGGCTGTCATCGCGCAGGCCAACGACTCGATCTCCAAGGACCTCGAGCTGGTCTCCGACGGCGAGGTCGTGGCGAACGTCACCGCCGAGATGAAGCGCGGCTGGCTCTCGGTGGACGACGACCTGACCGTGGCGGTGGACGGCGCGAGCATCTACCAGTGGGTCATCGGCAACGAGGCCATCTACTCCGCCGGCGACCGCTCCGACGAGGAGCACGTGTGGGAGCTCGACGCCCTGAACACCGCCGGCAACACCGCGATGGCCATCCGCGACGCCGGCGACGGCCCGGTGGAGGTCGTGCGCACGCTCATCGAGACGAAGCCCGCCGTGACGCCCGGCGCAAAGGAGCTCGGACGCCACATGGACGTCAACCTCTCGACGCAGTTCGCTCGCTTCTACGACAACAACGGCACGGTCATCTGGGACTCCTACCTCGTCTCGGGTGGCTGGGACTACACGATGGGCGTCATGCACGCCACCCCCACCGGCACCTTTCACCTGCTGAACAAGCTGACCAACCAGACGCTCATCGGCGAGGACCTCGACGGCGACAAGAAGCCCGACTACGAGTCCTTCGTCAACTACTGGATGCCCTTCATAGGCAACGACGTGGGCTTCCACGACGCCACCTGGCGCAGCGAGTTTGGCGGGGACATCCGCAGTTGGTACGGGAGCCATGGCTGCGTCAACCTGCCTTATGCCAAGGCCGAGGAGCTGTGGGGGATCATCAACATCGGTGACATGGTGGTCGTCCACTATTGATGCGGTGACGCGGGGCGCGATGGGGATCCGCCGCAACGCCCGCAGCCGCAGGCGCTGCGGCACCTGAGGTGGCCCTGTGGCATCCGAGGGAGCCCAGACGGTGCCCCTGGCAATCCCGGCACGCGAAAGCCTTGGGGGCCCGGAACCTGAGTTAGGAATCCGTTAAACGGTCGGCTCCCGGCAACCCGTCAGCCCCATCCCCGATAGAATGAGCGCGCAGGCCACCTCTATCAGAAGGATGCGAGCTATGAGCAGAGTCTATAACTTCTCGGCAGGACCAGCGGTGCTTCCCGAAGCGGTGCTTCAGGAGGCCGCGAACGAGATGCTCGACTACCGCGGCAGCGGCATGAGCGTCAACGAGATGAGCCATCGCTCCGCGCTGTTCCAGTCCATCCTCGACGAGGCGGAGGCGGACCTTCGGGAGCTTATGGGCATCCCCGACTCCTACCAGGTGCTCTTTTTGCAGGGCGGGGCCTCGCAGCAGTTCTCCGCCATCCCTCTGAACCTGTGTGCGCTGCCCGGTGCCCACCGCAAGGCCGACTACATCGTTACCGGCCAGTGGGCCAAGAAGGCCTATCAGGAGGCGAGCCGCTTCATCGACGCACAGGCCATCGCCTCGAGCGCCGACAAGACCTTCTCCTACATCCCCGACTGCTCCGACTTGCCCGTTCGCGATGACGCCGACTACGTCTACATCTGCGAGAACAACACCATCTACGGCACTGTCTACCACGAGCTCCCCAACACCAAGGGCAAGCTGCTCGTCTCTGACGTCAGCTCGATGCTGCTCTCCCAGCCCCTCGACGTCACCAACTACGGCGTCATCTACGGCGGCGTGCAGAAGAACGTCGGCCCGGCGGGTTTGGTCATCAGCGTGATCCGCGAGGACCTCATTCCCGGCGAGGACATCGCCGGCGTCCCCACCATGCTGCAGTGGAAGACCCAAGCGGACGCCGGATCGCTCTACAACACGCCCAACTGCTGGGCCATCTATATTTGCGGCAAGGTCTTCAAGTGGCTCGCCGCCCAGGGTGGGCTCGCCGGCATCCACGAGCTCAACCAGGCCAAGGCGAAGCTCCTCTACGACTTCCTCGACGAGTCGGAGCTGTTCCAGGCGACCGTCGAGCCAAAGGACCGCTCGCTCATGAACGTGCCCTTCGTCACCGGCAGCGCCGAGCTTGACGCCGAGTTCGTCAAGACGGCCGCGGCGGCGGGCCTGGAGAACCTGAAGGGTCACCGCAGCGTGGGCGGCATGCGCGCCTCCATCTACAACGCGATGCCCGCAGAGGGCGTCGAGGCGCTCGTCGCCTTCATGAAGGACTTCGAGGCTGCCCACTAGGCGACGCCCGCGAACCGACGCCCGCGAACCACGATCGGCCGGCCAGCCGGCGCAAAGGAGCTCCCATGTACCAGGTCCACTGCCTCAACAACATCGCCAAGGTCGGCACCGACCGGCTGGGCGCGAACTGTGCCCTCACCGACGACATCGACGCGGCCCATGCCATCCTGGTCCGCTCGGCCAGCCTGCACGACCTTGACTTCTCCGACCAGCTGCTGGCCATCGCGCGGGCGGGAGCCGGCGTGAACAACATCCCGCTGGATCGCTGCGCGGAGCGAGGCATCGTCGTGTTCAACACGCCGGGCGCCAACGCCAACGGCGTCAAGGAGATGGTCATCGCCGGCATGCTGCTGGCCGCGCGCGATATTGTGGGCGGCATCGAGTGGGTCGACGAGAACTCCGACGACCCCAAGGTGGGCGCACAGGCCGAGAAGGTCAAGAAGGACTTCGCGGGCACCGAGCTCGCCGGCAAGAACCTGGGCGTCATCGGGCTCGGCGCCATCGGGGCCATGGTCGCCAATGCGGGGCGCAGTCTGGGCATGCACGTCTATGGCTACGACCCCTACCTCTCGGTCAAGTACGCCTGGAGCCTGGACCGCCACGTCCGCCACGTGCAGAACCTCGCGGAGATCTGGGCCAACTGCGACTACATCACCATCCACGTCCCTGCGACCGACAAGACGCGCGGGATGATCGGGCGCGACGAGATCGCTGCCATGAAGGACGGCGCCGTGGTGCTCAACTACGCCCGGGACGCCCTCGTGGACGAGCGCGCGATGGCCGAGGCCCTGCAGGAGGGGCACATCCGCCGCTACATGACGGACTTCGCCAACTCGGTGACCACGCAGATGGCCCGCGCCACCGTGACGCCCCACCTGGGGGCCTCCACCAAGGAGGCCGAGGACAACTGCTCCGTCATGGCCGCCGAGGAGCTGCGTGACTACCTGGAGTGTGGCAACATCTCCAACTCGGTCAACTACCCCGGCGTGGACATGGGCCCCATGGAGGGGGCCATGCGCCTGGCGGTCTTCCACCTGAACGTTCCCACCATGATCGGCCAGATCACGCAGGTGGTCTCGAACGCGGGCGTCAACATCGAGAACATGACCGACAAGAGCCGGGGTGACTACGCCTACTGCCTGCTCGAGCTGGGCTCCGAGCTGCCGAGTGACGCCGTCGAGCAGCTGCGAGGCATCGACGGCATCTACCGAGTTCGCACCATCTGCGCCTAGTCGCCGAAACTGTCGCCAGCGAGCCCCCGAGCATGAAGCCGCCGGAAGGCACGCGCAGGACAAGGGCCGCGTCCCATTCGGGCCTGACGGGGCCACAGGCGTCGCCGACCGCGCTCCCATGACCGGATAGACCACCACCATCGCCGAAGGGTTTTGCCATGTACCGTGTGCACTGCATGAACAACATCTCGCAGTCTGGGCTCGACAAGCTCTACCAGAGCTTCTCCCCCGCCAAGCGGCTTGAGGACGCGGATGCGGCCATCGTGCGCAGCACCAACCTGCATGGAGTGGACCTGCCCGAGGGGCTGCTCGCCATCGCGCGGGCGGGGGCCGGTGTCAACAACATCCCGCTGGAGCGCTGCGCCGAGCAGGGCACCGTGGTCTTCAACACCCCCGGAGCGAACGCCAACGCCGTCAAGGAGCTGGTCGTGGCAGGCATGCTCATGGCCTCGCGCGACATCATGGGAAGCGCCCAGTGGGTGAGCGAGCATCGCGACGACGAGCGTGTGTCCACAAATGCCGAGGCCGTCAAGAACCAGTTCGGTGGCACGGAGATCGCCGGCAAGACGCTCGGCGTCATCGGGCTGGGCGCCATCGGCGCGATGGTCGCCAACGCCGGACGCCGGCTGGGCATGCACGTGCTGGGCTTTGACCCCTATCTCTCCATCACGGCCGCCTGGAGCCTCGACCACCACGTGCACTACGTACGGCGCATGGCCGACATCATTGAGAACGCCGATTACATCTCCATCCATGTCCCCGCCACCGACCAGACGCGCTCGATGATTGGGCGCGACCAGATCGCCCAGGCGAAGGACGGGGTCGTCTTCCTCAACTTCGCGCGCGACGTGCTGGTGGACGAGCAGGCCATGGCCCGCGCCCTTGCGAGCGGCCACGTGCGCTGCTACGTCACCGACTTCGCCAACCCCACGACGACCCACATGAAGGGGGCCATCGTGCTCTCGCATCTGGGAGCCTCGACCAAGGAGGCGGAGGCCAACTGCGCGGCCATGGCGGTCGACCAGCTGCAGGAGTACCTGCTGGAGGGCAACGTCATCAACTCGGTGAACTTTGGCAACGTGGACCTTGGGCCCATCCAGACCGACGAGCGTATCGTCGTACTGCACCGCAACATACCCAACATGATCGGCCAGTTCTCGGGCATCATCGCCGACGGCGGCCTCAACATCGAGAACATGGCGAACAAGCGACGGGGCGACAACGCCACCACGCTCATCGAGACGAGCGGCACCTGGGAGAACCGCGTCATCAAGCGCA
The DNA here is from genome assembly GCA_040268355.1 of Atopobiaceae bacterium. GTDB lineage: Bacteria > Actinomycetota > Coriobacteriia > Coriobacteriales > Atopobiaceae > UBA1367. Next base: position 10,398 of record JAWRIT010000073.1, read on the forward strand.
TCTCGGCCGTGGAGGGCGTCTACCGGGCACGGGTGGTCACGCCCCAGCGCACGACGCGCTGAGGGAGCGGCTGGAGCGCACCGCCGGACACGTGGCGTAAGGGATTCGAGCGCACACGTACAGAAAAGCCCCGGGG
>JAWRIT010000074.1:0-23554 GCA_040268355.1 Atopobiaceae bacterium
GCCCGTCCGATCAAGAGGTCGGGTGCCCTGGTGCGGGACAGGACGCCCGGATGGCGGTTTACTCCTCGGCCTCCGGCATGGGCTGGCGGTTCGCCGCAAGCACGAACGGCGCCCAGACCGCGGTGGCGACAACGAAGCAGATCACCTGCACCACCACGCCACGCCAGCCGTAGCTCATGAAGGCGTTGAGGATGACGGGCACGCCAAAGGGCACGTCAAAGGTGTTGCAGGGCAAGAAGCCGATGTTGGTGGCGACCATGGCGATGCCGCACGTGATGGCCGAGTTGAAGATGAACGGAATGGCAAAGAGCGGGTTCAGCACCAGCGGCATGCCAAAGACCACGGGCTCGGAGATGCCCATGAGGCCGGGTGCGATGGCGAGCTTTGCCACCGCCCGATGGTCCTCGCGGCGGGAGAGCAAAAAGATCGCAAAGAGCAGCGCGAGCGTCATGCCAGCTCCGCCCGGCACGATGAAGCTCATCCAGAAGCCCATGGTGAAGATCTGGGTGGGAGCGGCGCCGGCCGCCACCGCATCCACGTTGGCGGCAATGGCCGAGGCCCAGATGGCGTTACGCACCGGCGACACGACCAGCCCGCCGTGGATTCCCAAGAACCAGAACACCTGGGACAGCGCAACCGCGATGCAGGCGCCGGGCAGGGTCTGGAACAGGGCCTCCATGGGCGCCTGCATGATGGAGTAGACCCACTCGTTGATGGGCATCCCCACAAGGGCGCCGAAGCCCCACCCGAACACGGACGTGATGACGATCGTGATGGCGACCGGCACGATGAGGTTGAAGGAGGCGGCGATGCCCGCCGGGACCGACTCGGGCAGCTTGATCTTGATGGCGTCGATCTTGCAGAGCGCCGAGAAGAGGTTGGCGACCAGAACGGCGGTGATCATGCCAACGAACAGGCCCTGCGCGCCAAAGATGGTGTTCGCCATGGCGGCGAGGTCCGAGAGGGTGAGTTCGGCGGACTCCAGACCGGCGGCGAGCGTCACGCCGTCGGGCAGGGCGTCGGCGAGCGCGACGAGGTCCACCGTCGTCGAGAACGTGGTCGGGACCATCGAGATGTAGGCCGCCAGGGCGACGATGCCCGTGGCCAAGGGGTCGGATCCGTTCTGCTTGCCCATGCCCTGCGCGACGAGGTAGACGATCGGGATGGTCATGAACGACAGGCAGCAGAAGTTGATCGCCGTGAACGCCGGCGAGAGTGCGGCAGCCGCCGGCACGATGGCCGCAAGCCCTGTGGTGGTCGAGCAGATGAGGGTGTTAAGCAGCGAACCGAACGACCCGACGATGACGAACGGCATGTACTTTGAGAACGCATCCCTGATCGCATTCAGGTACTTGTTGGCGCTGACCCACCCAGCAGCTTGCAAAAGGCGGTCCTCCATGCTGACTTTTTCAGCCATGCGCATCCCCTTCCCACGCAACGGTGTGCCCTGACCCTGGTGGCCTTGGGCAGTTATGTACGTATTATGCGTATTTTCACAGCTTGTGCAAATTGGGAGCCTACTCCCGCTTTTGCGGCAAGAAAAAAGGCCCCGAAGGGGCCAAGGGAAGTCGTGGTGCGGGCGAAAGGACTTGAACCTTCACGGGGTTGCCCCCATACGGACCTGAACCGTACGCGTCTGCCAATTCCGCCACGCCCGCGTGCAGACGAGATGATACTACGACCTGTCCTTCGAGCGCAACCAGTTATTTTCCCCTACGAGCCAGCGTGTGGGGGACGACTCGACGGCGGGGCGCACGCCCTTGGCCAAAGGCGCCTGCCCGCACCCGCCGCGCTCCATGCGCTACACTATCCCCGAGCCCACTACACACCACACGCAGCTCAAACATCGCAGGAAGGGCCATGGCAGAACCACGCCGCACCGGCAACATACCCACGTCATCGCAGCTTCGCTCACGACAGCCGTCGCAGCAAGACTACGATGACGTTCTGCTCAACCGCTACCGCATCATGAACGCGCGCGGCACCGGCGGCTTTGGCACAGTCCTGACCTGCTGGGACACGCGTCTGCAGCGCCGCGTGGCCATCAAGCGTATGCCCCTTGCCGGCACGCAGGCGACCGCGACGGTCGCCGAGGCCCTCGCCGAGGCACGCACCTCCAGCATGCTCGCCCACCCCAACATCGTCACGGTGTACGACTTCGAGGTCGACGGCACCTTTGCCTACCTGGTCATGGAATACGTGGACGGGCTCAACCTTGCGGAGCTGCTGGCGCGCGTCGAGGGAGGCACGCTCACCCATGACGAGGCGGCCTGCCTCGTGCAGTCGGTTGCGTCCGCGCTGGGCTACGCGCACGAGAACGGCGTGCTCCACATGGACATCAAGCCCACCAACATCATGATCGACCACTCGGGGACAGTGAAGCTCTGCGACTTTGGCATGGCGACGCTCGCCTCGGCCGCGGGCTACGGCGGCGCGCGGGGCGGCACGGTCGGCTACATGCCTCCCGAGCAGATCGAGGGCACCCTCGTCGACGAGCGCACCGACATCTTCTCGTTGGCCGTCGTGGTGTGGCAGGCCCTGCTCGGCTCCACCCCCTTCGCGGCCCCGACAGCCGAGCGCTCGCTCGCGCTCATCAACCGAGGGCCCGCCAAGAGGCCCTCGAAGCTCGACCCGACCCTCGCGGGCATGGCGGAGGAGGCGCTGCTCGGAGCCCTCGCCCCGGTTGCGTCGGCGCGCATCCCCTCGGTGGAGACGCTTGCCAAGGAGCTCGTCTTTGCCCTGGGGGAGCCGGCGGCCGGCGTGGAGTCGTTCCGCGACCTGCTCGCGCAGACCGCCGACGCCGCCGATGACCCCCAGGACTGGGAGGGGGAGCGTCTGCCGCTGGGCATCAGCTATCCCTGGCTGCCCGGCGCCTTCGTCCGCGTCCTGGCGGCCGTCTGCTCGGCGCTGGCCGCCTTCCGCGTCATGCCCTTCGTGTTTCCTGGTGTCTCGTCTGCCCCGCTGATCGCGCTTGCCGTGTGCGCCGCGGCCGCCGGCCTCTGGCCTCCTTTGGGCTGCGCGCTCGTGGCGGCGGCGGCATGCGTCGCCGTGACGACACACGCCACGACGGCGGCACCGTTGCTGCTCGCCATCGTCTGCGCCATAGCCTTCGCGCTCTGGTGGTCGACCTGTGCGACCCGCAGCCCCCTGAGCACGCCGGCCGTCCTTCTGCCCGCTCTGACCGCCTCGCCGCTGCCGGCGGTCGCGGTCGCCGGAGGGGGCCTCGCGCCGTTGCCGGCCACCCTGACCGCTTGTCTGGGCTGGTTCGTGGGACGCATGTGGCCGACGGCAGCGGCCATGGGCTTCTCGCTCGACGGCCTCGTAGACTCGCTGCTCGCTCCCCTCGTCTCGCCCTCCGCGCTCGTCTCGCTTGCGGGGGTCGCCTGTGCGGCCTTCGTCTGTTCGGCGCTCACCAACTGGGGCACGGCGACCTCCTACGACGTGGCTGGCCAGGTGGTGGGGGCCGTGACGCTCGTCGGCTTCCAACTTCTTTCGGCACGGATGGAGAATGGCGGCACATGGGCTGATCCGTCGTGGGAAAACACGGGCATTGCGGTAGTCTTATGTGTGCTTGTGTGCATTGCATGCGTCCTTCGCGGACCCCGCGAGACGGACGCCCAAGAGTGAGGACTGACATGAACATGTTCAAGGCATTCGAGAGCCGCGTCGCTGACGCGTTCGGCACTTCTCAGCAGGGCTACTCTGCGCCTTTCTCCTTTCGCAAGCTTGCCAAGCGCGCCGCCAAGGAAATGGAGCAGGAGACCTACGTGATCGACGGCGTGGACACCGCGCCGGCGCTCATCACCGTTCTCGTCTCCGCCGACGACGACTCCGTCATGCGCTCGCTCTACCCGCAGCTCACCGAGGAGATCACCAACTTCATCGAGGCCGAGGCCGCGCGCAAGGACTACGTCTTCGTGGGAAAGCCGCTCTCGCGCTTCATGGTCGACCCGTCGCTTAGGCGCGGTCGCTTTGCGGTGTTCGCCAACAATGTCGACGGCATGACCCTCGAGAAGCTGCGCCAGGAGGAGGCCGCCTTCCTGTCGGGCTTCGACTCGTTCGGTGGGGCCGCCTCGCCCGAGGTCGTCCCCCTTCCCGACGACCGGCCCATCGAGCAGCCGGTCGCAGAGCGCGCGCCTCTTGAGGCCGCCCCGGCGAGCGAGGCCACCTCGCCGGAAGACTCGCTCGCCGGGCTTTCCGCGCTTCCTTCCGACTACGTTGACGACTCGATTCGAGAGATGGACGAGAACGGCGCGCCGACACCGGCCGTCTCGCGCGAGATCGGGTCGCTCGGCAGCTCCATCCCCGAGGTCATCGACCCGCAGGAGCACCCCATCGTCACGCCCGTCGCCGAGGTCGTCGCCCCCGCCGCGGCCAAGGCCGCACCGCCCTCTGCCGCCCCGGCGGCCGTCGTGGTTCCCGCGACCGTCCGGCGCGAGGTTCCCAGCGCGGACGACTCCACCGTCTCTCCGGCGCCGAGCCCGGCGGCCGTCGCCGACAAGAACGATCCCATCACCTGCCTGCTCATCGACCGTCAGAGCGGGCGGACCTACGTGGGCACCGCTCCGCAGACCCTCATCGGTCGCGAGCGGAAGACCGGCAACATCGTGCTGCACGACCCGAACGTCTCGCGCCGCCATGCCGAGCTCACCTATGACGGAGGCGTCTGGCGCATCCACGACCTCAACTCCACCAACGGCACGCTCGTCAACGACGTCGACATAGACACCTGCGTCCTGCGTGACGGCGACCTGCTCACGCTCGGACTGCTGAACCTCGAGTTCAAGGAGTCGTAGCGATGATCGAGCTCGTCCTGTTCGCTGGTCGCATCCTGCTGGTTGCCCTTCTGTACGTCTTCCTCTTCTCCACGATGAAGACGGGCATCGGCCTGGTGCGCGGCCAGCGCAGAGACGCCGCCATCTGGTCGGTTGACATCGAGAAGGGCAGCAAGGCCCTGCGGGGCCTGCATGTGGACATCCTCGGCCCCGTGGTCATCGGGCGCTCCCCCTCCTCGGACATCGTGATCGGCGAGCCCTTCGTCTCGTCGACGCATGCGCGGTTCACATTGCAGGGCCCGGCCCTCGTGATCGAGGACCTGGAATCCACCAACGGCACGCTCGTCAACGGGCACCCTATCGGACAGCCCGTCACGCTGCGTGACGGGGACGAGGTGCAGGTCGGCGATGCCATCATGAGGGTGACCCGCCGATGAGCCTCTCCTGGAACCTGCTGTCTCGACACAGCCTCACCAGCCAAGACGAGCCTTCGGCGCCCGTCATGAGCCCCGGGCACGACGACCCCGCTCTTGAGGAGGGGGTCGGGTCGGAGGCCAAGCATGGCTCCACGACCACCCTCAGCTGGGCCGCCCGCACCGACGTCGGTCTGGTGCGCGGTCACAACGAGGACTCGTTTCTGGCCCAGGCCCCCGTCTTCTGCGTGAGCGACGGCATGGGCGGACACGCCGCCGGCGAGGTGGCAAGCGCCATCACGGTCTCCACCATTGCGGAGAAGGCGCCCGTGCATGCGGACGACCAGCTGCTCGGGGCGGCCGTCGAGGCGGCCAACGCCGCCGTCATCGAGGGCGCGGCGGCCGGACGTGGCAAGCCGGGCATGGGATGCACCGCCTCGGCCGTCCTCATCGAACGGAACAAGATGGCGGTGGCGCACGTGGGCGACTCGCGTGTGTACCTGCTGCACAACGGGGCGCTCGTGCGCCTCACCCACGACCACTCCTATGTGGAGGAGCTGGTCGACGCAGGCGAGATCACCGCCGACGAAGCGCGGGTGCACCCGTCGCGCTCGGTCATCACCCGCGCGCTGGGATCGGACCCCGACATGTACGCCGACCACTTCACCATCGACGTCTCGGCTGGCGACCGCGTGCTGCTGTGCTCTGACGGCCTCTCCTCCATGATCGAGGACTCGCAGATCGAGGCCATCGCGGTCTCGTCGGCCACTCCCCTCGCGGCCGTTGACGCGCTCGTCGCGGCGGCCTTGCACGAAGGCGGCCACGACAACGTGACGGTGGCCGTCGTCGACGTGACCGATGACGGCGTCATGGAGGAGCATCGCCGGCGCAACGTGCGGCGCGGCTCGCTGGTCGCGCTGCTTTTGGCAGGCATCTGTGCCGTACTCTTCGTGCTGTCGGCGCTGTTTGTGCAGGCCTCCTGGTATGTGGGCGTGAACGGGGACACCGTGGCCATCTACCATGGCGTCAACGCCTCGCTTCTGGGCAACAACCTCTATGCCCTGTCAAAGACCACCTCCATCCAGCTCACCGACCTGCCCGACGCCGTGCAGCAGAGCCTGCGGGAGGGCGTCGTCGTCGGCAGCCAGGAGGAGGCCGAGGCGGCCGTCGCGAGCTACCGCGAGCAGATCGAGACCGACCGCGAGCGGGCGCAGCAGATGGCGGACCGCGCGACGACCGGCACCGAGATGTCGCCGGACAGCCCCGCCGTGCCCAAGGCGGAGCAGGACGAGGGCACGACTGACGCGGGAGGTGAGTAGCCATGGCACTGCGTGAGGGCAACACCCGTCGCAACGTCGAGCTCTGGCTGCTCGTCCTAGCGGCTGTGCCGGTCGTGCTGCTGTACGCCATGTACGTGGCGAACATGAGCGTCGGCATCTCCGTCGCCTCGCTGGCGGTCCCGATCGGCCTGTTCGCCGCGTTTGCGGCGGCGCACCTCGCGGTCAGATGGCTGGCGCCCGGAGCGGACCCGGCCATCCTGCCGGTCGTCTTTCTCTTGTCGGGCATCGGCATCGCCTTCGTCACGCGGCTCGCCCCCGACCTGGCCGTCAACCAGGTCATCTGGCTCTTCGTCTCCGTCGGCGCGATGATCGCCACGCTCTTTCTCGTTCCCAGCCTCGACGAGCTGGCCGAATACAAGTACACCCTCGGTGTGGCGGGGGTGGCGCTGCTGCTGCTCCCCATGCTCTTTGGCACCGAGATCGGTGGTTCCAAGCTTTGGCTCAAACTGGGGCCGTTCACGTTCCAACCAGGCGAGCTGGCCAAGATCTGTATCACGCTCTTCCTGGCGTCCTACCTGGCCGAGAATCGCGAGATGCTCTCGGCGTCCATGCTGCGCTTTGGGCTGGTCTCGCTGCCCAGGCCCCGCATGCTCTACCCCATGCTCGTCATGTGGGGGCTCTCCCTGCTGGTCGTCGTCTTCGAACGGGACCTGGGCAGCGCCCTGCTGTTCTTCTCCTTCTTCGTCATCATGCTCTATGTCTGCACGGGACGGGCGGGCTACGTGATCGTCTCGCTCGTGCTGCTCCTTGTGGGCGCCTTCCTGTGCTATGGCCTCTTCTCGCACGTGCAGACCCGCGTGCAGATCTGGCTCGACCCCTTCCAGGACCCTTCGAACAAGGGTCTGCAGATTGTCCAGTCGCTCTACTCGCTGGCTGACGGAGGCCTGCTGGGCAGCGGCATCGGCAAGGGCATGCCCACCCTCATCCCCGTCGTGGAGTCGGACTTCATCTTCTCGGCGATCGGCGAGGAGATGGGGCTGCTTGGGGCGTCAGCCGTCCTCATCGGCTTCATGCTGCTCGCCGTGCGCGGCCTGACCACCGCGGCGCGGGCCAAGTCCGATGTGTCCTCCTTCACGGCGGTCGGTCTCACGGCGGCCATCGCGGTGCAGGGCTTCATCATCGTGGCGGGCGTCACCAAGCTCCTGCCACTGACCGGCGTCACCCTGCCCTTCATGAGCCAGGGAGGCAGCTCGCTGCTCGCCAGCTTCATCATCGTCGGCCTGCTGCTGCGCGCCGGCGACGAAGGCACGGGGCACGAGTCGCAGATGGAGATGGCGCCGGCGGCCATCATCGGGCCCAGCAGCACGGCCGCTCCGCCCACCGGCACCTCGCGCCTCTCCAAGGTGCTCCACGGAGCCCACGTGCGCGGGCGCTACGGCATGCTCACGCCCGAGTCCGGCATCTTGGGCCGCGTGGCGCTCGGCAACCGGCTGACCGTGCTCGTCACGGTCTTTGCCTGCATGTTCGCGGCCCTGATCGCCAACCTCACCTACATCCAGGTCCTCATGGCAGAAACGTACCAGCAGATGCCCAGCAACAACCACACGATCGCGCGCAGCGCGCACGTGCAGCGCGGTGCCATCATCACGCGTGACGGGGTAACGCTCGCTGAGTCCGTCATGCAGGAGGATGGGACCTACGTCCGGCAGTACCCCCAGGGGACGCTCGCCGCACACACCGTCGGCTACGTCTCCACCCAATACGGCACCACCGGCATCGAGCGCACCATGAACGAGCGGCTCACCGGCCACGCCGACTACTCCACCTGGAACAACGCCCTCTACTCCCTGGCCGGCCTCAAGGTGGCCGGTTCGTCGGTGGTGCTCACCATCGACTCGCAGATGCAGATGGCTTGCGAGCAGGCGCTCAGCGGACTCACGGGGTCCATCGTGGTCATCGACCCCTCCACGGGAGCGGTGCTGGCCAAGGCGTCCTCCCCCACCTACAGCAACGACCAAGTGGGTGAGCTCGTCAGCACCACCGAGCCCAGCAGCGCGCTCGTGGACCGATCCGTCAGCGCCCGCTACGCGCCAGGATCCACCTTCAAGGTCCTCTCCCTCGCGGCCGCGCTGGACGCCGGCGTGGCGAGCCTCGATGACGTCTACGAGGCCCCCTCCACGATCGAGATCGGCGGGGCGCAGGTCACCAACAGCAACAACGAGGGGTGGGACTACCTGAGCCTGCACGACGCGCTCGCCTATTCGGCGAACACGGTGTTCGGCCAGCTGGGAAACCAGCTGGGATCCTCGACGCTGGTGAGCTACGCCCGCGCCTTTGGGTACGGGTCTGACGGCCTGGGACAGGACTTCGACACGCAGTCGTCGCTCGTTCCCGAGCCTTCCGAGATGACCGAGTGGGAGCTCGCCTGGGCGGCCTGCGGGCAGCCGGTCGGCCAGCACGAGAGCCCTGCGGGGCCTCAGACCACCGTGATGCAGAACGCCGTGATGGTGGCAGCCATCGCCAACGGCGGCATCGCCATGAACCCCTACCTGGTCGACCACGTGCTCTCCCCCGAGGGCACGACCGTCTCGACCACGCAGGCGCGCGCCATCGGCCAGCCTGTGTCCGCCTCGACGGCGGCCAGCGTCAAGGAGGCCATGCTCGCCGTGGTCGAGTTTGGCACCGGCCAGGCCGCCCAGATCGACGGCGTGCGCGTGGCCGGTAAGACCGGCACCGCCGAGACGAGCGCCTCTACGACAAACTCGCTGTTCGTGGGGTTTGCCCCCTACGACCAGCCGACCCTTGCCATCTCCATCTGCATCGAGGGCTCCGACAGCTCCGAGGTCAACGGGGTGGCAACGCGCCTCGCAGGACAGGTTCTTGCGACCTGCCTCAACATCCAGTCTTGGGGGGCCTGATGGCATGACGATGGGCGCACGGCACATGAACAATCACGGCTTGGTCGCCGCGAGGTTAGGAGCGAGCGATGGCGAATAGGGTCCTTGGCGGACGCTACACGGTCCAGGACAGAATTGGCACGGGAGGCATGGCCATCGTGTACCGGGGCCTCGACGAGGTGCTTGGGCGCACGGTCGCCATCAAGACCATGCTGCCGCAGTACGCGGCGGACCCCTCCTTTGCCGCACGGTTCAAGCAGGAGGCGCAGGCGGCTGCGGCCCTGCAGAGCCCCTACATCGTCTCGGTCTATGACTGGGGCAAGGACGGCGACACCTACTACATCGTCATGGAATACCTGCGCGGAACCGACCTCAAGAGCGGCATCCGTCGGCACGGGGCCCTGGAGTGCAAGAAGGTCGCACAGATCGGCTCCCAGATCGCCCAGGCGCTCTCCGTCGCGCACCGTCACGAGATCATCCACCGCGACATCAAGCCGCAGAACATCATGGTGCAGCCCGACGGCAACATCAAGGTGATGGACTTTGGCATCGCGCGCGCAAAGAACAGCCACCTCACCACCGACAACTCGGTGCTGGGAACGGCCCACTACGTCTCCCCCGAGCAGACCCAGGGTAAGGAGCTCGGGCCCACCACCGACATCTACTCGCTGGGCATCGTGATGTACGAGGCCGCGACCGGCAAGGTGCCCTTCCAGGGCGACGATGCCATCTCGGTGGCGCTCAAGCAGGTCAACGAGCAGCCCGAGCCTCCCAGCAAGATCAATGCCAACGTTGACCCGTCGCTCGAGGCCATCATCCTCAAGTGCATGCAAAAGGACCCGGACGACCGCTTCCAGACCGCCGACGAGCTCTACCACGTGCTGCGCGACTACATGGCGGGACGCGTGCAGGCCGTGAATGCCGCGACCTCGGTGCTCGCGGCGGCCGTCACCACCAAGGTCGACGCAGAGAACAAGCCCCTCAACGCCAACGATCCCAGCGTGACGTCGCGCACCAAGACCCGTGTCGCGGCGCGCCCCAAGCCCACGACGACGGCGGAGAACGCGAAGCGTCAAGCAGATGAGCGCAACCGCAAGGCAAAGCGTCGACGCTCGTTCACCATGATCGGCTTTCTTCTGCTCATAGCCGCCATCGGGACGGCAGTGGCGCTCTACCTGAACGGGCTCGGCGCCACACGGGCCGTACCGAACCTGCTCGACAAGACCCAGCAGGAGGCTCTGGCCACCATCGAGGAGTCGGACTTCTTCGAGCGTGGCGAGGTGACGGAGGACTACTCGTCCACCGTCGAGGAGGGCCATGTCATCAGCCAGAACCCGGTTGGCGGCACCAACGCCGAACGGGGCACGGCCATCGACATCGTCGTATCGAAGGGCGAGGAGCCCAAGGAGGAGGTCGAGGTGCCGTCCCTCCGGGGGCTGACGCCCGCGGAGGCCCAGGCCGAGCTCGAGAAGGTGGGCCTTGTGGCCAAGAACGGCGACTCGGTCTATGACAACGAGATCGAGGCGGGCAACGTGGCCACCCAGAGCCCTGACGCAGGCACGACCGTCAAAGAGGGCGACACCGTCACGTACCACCTCTCCAAGGGCGTCGAGATGGTCGAGATCCCCAATGTCGTTGGGTCCTACGAGTCCACCGCGGTGGCGGCGCTCGAGGAGCAGGGCTTTGTGGCCGACACCAGCTATTCCTACAGCAACACCTATGACAAGGGCATCGTCATGGAGCAGACGCGGACGGGGAAGGCCGACAAGGGATCGACGATCGGCATCGTCGTCTCCTCCGGCCCAGAGAGCATCGAGGTACCCAGTGTGGTCGGCCAGGACCAGGCGACCGCGACCGAGACCCTGCAGAACGCGGGATTCACGGTGAACGTGGTGACCACGCAGAGCGACGAGCCCGCGGGACAGGTCATCGACCAGAGCGTCTACGGAAGCATCGGCGCTGACGCCGATCGCACCATCACCATCTATGTGTCGAGCGGTCCAAGCTCCAACACGAACCCTGGTGGCGGTGACAACGGTGGCGACAACAATGGTGGCACCGGTGACGATGCGAACACGGGTGACAACTCCGGCGGCTAGGCGGCGGTGAAACACGCGCCATGAAGCGACGCCCGGACACGGGGCAAAGACCTTGTGTCCGGGCGTCGTTGTGTGCGGACCCTTTTGTCTGGACCTGTCCAAGCTGGCTGCGTGAGGCTCTTCCGTCACGTCTGGGAACCACACCCGACACGCGCGCAGTCACAGACACCCTGAGCGACGCTCGGGGCTGGGCTCATCCTTGCGGCCCAAGGACAAGCGCTATCCCAGCTTTTCGGCTAGCTTCCGCTCAAGCTCGTCCTTGTCAAGGATGTTATCCAAGACAACCTTGCGCTCGTCGGGGATGCTGTCGACAAAGGCGTCCAGATCCCCTCCCACGACAAAGAGGTCGGCCGCGTCGGGGTTGATGTCGGAGATGGTCGTGTGGTCGACCCGAATCTCAGGATGACCGAGCTTCTTGACCACCTCTTCTATGTTCATATGGACGATGAGGCTCGAACCAAGACCAGAGCCGCACGCGCACATGATGCTGTTGACTGCCATGACGAGATCCTTTCGTGTCGTTGTTCTTTCGTCGAGCGCCGCACGAGCGTCGGATGCAGGCCGTTATAGCACCGTCATGCCGCCATCCCTATGCGGCGGCGTCCTCCTTCTTAGGCAGGACGACACTGATGATAATGGGGATGAGGAAGCAGGCGACCGAGATGAGCAGCAGGGGCATGCCGTGAACGGTGTTGGCGATATTGCCAAACACAAGCGCCATGGCCGAGAAGTCGGCGTCAGAGAACGTGGCGCCCGTGAAGCCCATGGTCGTAAAGACCGGCATGACCAACGCGGGCAAGAACGTGATCAGCAGGCCATGCACGAACGAGCCCAGCACGCAGCCCTTGATGCCACCCTCGGCGTTCCCGAACACGCCTGCCGTGGCGCCGCAGAAGAAGTGGGGCACGACGCCAGGAAGAATCAGGGCTATGGGCACGAGGTTTGAGTTGATGACGCCCAGCAGGGCCAGGCCGACCACGCCGCCGACGAACGAGACGAGAAAGCCGATGAGCACGGCGTTCGGGGCGTAAGGGAAGACGACCGGGCAGTCGATGGCGGGCATGGCACCAGGAACGAGGCGCTCGGCGATGCCCTTGAAGGCGGGGACGATCTCGCCGATGATCAGGCGGACGCCGGACAGAATGACGTAGACGCCACCGGCAAAGCTCATGCCACGGACGAGGGTCCACACGATCCAGTTGGTCGGCGTCTCGGTCCCAATGTTGAGCAGGTCCAAACAATGGGAGAGGCCCGCCGCCTCGGCGGCCTCGACCGTGGTGATCCCGGCATCGAGCAGACCGCGTCCCAGGACGGCGACCCCGGTGACAACCAGGAAGAACAGCATCATGGTGATGGAGATGGAGACGGTCGTGTCACGCAGGAAGACCAGCCGCTTGGGGAAGTTGATCTTCTCGGTGGAGTTGTCTGCGTCGGCGGAGAACAGCTTGGCAACCTGAGCGGAGAGGAAGTACCCCAGTCCGCCGAAGTGCCCCAAGGACACGCCGTCGCTCTTGGTGATCTTGCGCATGGTCGGATGGCAGATGGCCGGAGAGATGGTCATGACCAGGCTCAGCAGACAACCGCCAGCCAGGTAGAGCGGCCAGCCAGAAAGGCCGCCCAGGGCCAGGATGATGGCGAGCATGCAGGCCATGTACAGCGTGTGATGCCCGGTGAGGAAGATGTAGCTGAAGCGGCTGAAGCGGGCGAGCACGACGTTCAGCACCATGCCAAGGGCCATGATGATGGCCGAAGCCTGGCCGAAGTCCTGAAGCGCCATGGAGACGACCGCCTCATTGTTGGGGACGACGCCCTGCATCTGGAAGGCGTAGTTGAACAGGTCGCCAAAGGCGAGCAGCGAGCCGCTCTGCAGGAAGTCCGCGCCGGCGGAGAGCACCAAAAAGCCAACGGTGGTCTTGATGGTCCCCTTGACGACGTCCTCCGCAGGCTTGCCCTGCAGCAGAAGCCCTGTGAGGGCGAGCAGGCCCACCAGAATCGACGGCGTTGACAGGATGTTGATGATAAAGCCAAGTACTGCCATGATCCCTTCCTCTCTAACTAGACTCCGGATGCGTTGCTTAGGAACTGATGAACAGGTCATACACCTCGTCGGCAGACGAGGCGGTGGCGAGCCGCTCGATGCTTGCGGGGTCCGAGAACATCTGGGCGAGCTCCCGCATCACGTCGATGTGACTGTTCGCGTCGGTGGCCGCGAGCGTGACGAGGACGCGAACCGGACTGTCCCCCTCCCTGAAGACGACGCCCTCCTGACTGATGGTCACCGCCAGCTGTCGCTCGATGACGCCCTGGTCGGGGCGAGCGTGGAGCAGGGCGAGGTCGGGGGCGAGCACGAAGTACGGACCATACGTCTCGGCGTTCTCGATAATGCCGTCGATGTAGGCTGGCGTCACGCAGCCGTCGTCCACAAGGGGTTGCACGGCCACATGCACCGCATCACGCCAGTCCTTGCAGCGCGCAACGACTTGCACGTTGTCACGCTTGAGCATCGTAGCGATTTGACCCATGGCACCCTTCCCTTCTCGCACGTCCCTTCATCTGATGGTGTGCTCCTGTTCGAGCAGGTTAGGGACATGGTACTACAGGTTTTTCCAGTTTTTACCGCCGTTCTTTCCAAGTTTCGGGATCTATCTGGAATAGTGGTCTTGGCGGTCCTTGCATGACCCCAAAACAGGCAGACTCAGAGGCGGCAAAGGCTGCGCTGGCCTATCATGATGTAAATCAAAGCAGCCATTGTTCCAACCACGAGGGAGAGCCGATGCTGCCGCACGAGCGTCGAGACGACATCTTGCACCTGATCGAGCAAGACGGGCACGTGGAGGTGAACGATCTTGTGCGGCGCTACGACGTGAGCGTCGACAGCATCCGCAAGGATCTGCAACGTCTGAGCAAGGAGGGTCGGTGTCGGCGCGTCTACGGTGGCGCGGTGCGCATCGAGCGCTCCTCCTTCGTAGACGAGCGTCCCTATTTCTTGGACGCCCCTGCGCCTGAGCAGGATGACGACGCGCTTGGTCGGCTTGCGGTGGCACAGCGCGCCTACGTGGAGATCGACGACGGCGACACCGTCTTTCTCGACGTGTCACGCACCAACGTCCTGCTCGCACGCCTCATTGCCAACGGTGGCAAGCGTGTCGTGCTCACCACCAACATGATCGACGTCCTCAGGGAGGTCTCCGACCACGCGAACGTCACGGCACTCGGGACGGGAGGCTACCTCAATGACGACCTCAACGGCTTCATTGGCTCGGCGACGGTAAGCCTCATCGAGCCACTGCTGTTCAACAAGGCCTTCGTTGGCGCGAGTGGGATAGACGTCGACCGCTGCTCGGTCATGGCACACAGCTTTGACGATGGGGCGGTCAAGAGCCGTGTGGTGCAGAACGCGTCGTACAAGTTCCTCATGGCCAACGCCGGCAAGTTCGAGCGCGGGGGGATGTACCGCTTCGCCTCCATCACCGACTTCTCGGCCATTATCACTGACACGCGCGACCCGTCCATACTGGAGAAGCTCCAGCGCTACGGCATCCCCGCGCTTCAGGCCACACGTCCTGAGACGTAGGCGGTAAGCGTCCGCGGCGAGCGGCGCAATGCAAGCAGGCCAGCAGCGTCCTCGCCACTGGCCTGCGGAAGTTCTGGTGCCCTCGGACGGATTCGAACCGCCGACACCCGCTTTAGGAGAGCGGTGCTCTATCCCCTGAGCTACGAGGGCATGTGCGCACACATTCTAGCACCTCTCAGGTCCCGCTGCGCCGCCCGGACCGATCACGTCGACCAAGCCCTACTTGTCACCCTCGTGCTCGGCGATGAGCTTTCTCTTGCGACGCAGCGTCATGCTCGCCGCCTGCTCGCTCGCCTTCTTGCGCAGCGGGCGAATCTTGACCAGGTCGAAGATGAAGTCGCCGATGATGATCACGTAGGCGGCCACCATCAGAGCGATGCACGCCGCCATGAGCACCTGGGACTCGTTTCCCGTGTTCTGCATGTAGGTCATGAGGCCCCACGAGCCGAGGGTGCATGCCACACCCACACCCATCAGGATGTACCAGAGGCGCTGGAAACGCTGGTACCCCGGCTGCTGCTTCAGCAGGATCTGGCTTGCCTCGAACTCGATGCCCTCTTCGGTGCGACGCTTGTCGCGGGCTGCCTTCTTCTCCTCACGGCTGAGCTTCTTCTTGCCGCTGCCGGAGCGCTCCGCAGACCCGCTGGTGCGCACCGTCCCCGCCACCTCGCGGCTGGGCCGTGCGCGGGCGGCCGAGCGCTTGGAGAATCCTGTCGCGCTGGCGCTCGCCTCGTCCTGTCCGGGCGTGGCGGACCCGTCAACCTCCTTCGCTCCCCGCTTGCCTGCGGATGGCAGCGACCCGGCCTCCTCGGCCTCTTCCCGCGCGCCCCTAATGGTGTCAATGAGTGACATGCCTACTCCATCGTCTTGAATTCGGAACCAGTGATGATCTGGTACGCCTCCTGATAGCGCGCCGACGTCCCCTCGATGACCGACGCCGGCAGATGCGGCGCCTCGCCGGTCATGTCCCAGTTGTCCTTGAGCCAGTCGCGCACGTACTGCTTGTCGTAGCTCGGCTGCACCACGCCCTCCTCGTAGCCCTCCTGCGGCCAGAAGCGACTGGAGTCCGGAGTCAGGCACTCGTCGATGAGGGTGAGCCGACCGTCGATGATGCCGAACTCGAACTTGGTGTCCGCAATGATGATGCCGCGCGTGGCGGCGTAGTCTGCCGCCGCATTGTAGATGGCGAGCGACGCCTCGCGAAGCTGTTCGACCATCTCCCGCCCCACGATGTCAGCGCAGCGCTCGAAAGAGATGTTCTCGTCGTGCTCGCCCTGCTCCGCCTTGGTCGACGGAGTGAAGATGGCCTCGGGCAGCTTCGACGCCTCGCGCAGGCCGGCAGGAAGCTTGATCCCGCACACGGTGCCATCGAGGTCATAGGTCTTCTTGCCGCTTCCGGTGAGATATCCCCGCACGATGCACTCAATGGGCACCGGCTGCGCCTTCTTGACCAGCATGGAGCGGCCGCGCAGATAGGCCGCGGAAGACCGGAACTGCTCGGGATAGTCCGCAACGTTCATCGAGATGAGGTGGTTGGGGATGATGTCCGCAAAGCGCTCGAACCAGAAGGCGGAGATGCGCGTCAGGATCTCGCCCTTGTGCGGGATCTCGTCGGGCAGGATGAAGTCGAACGCGCTGATGCGATCGCTCGCCACCATCAGAAGGCTGTCGCCGCAATCGTAGAGGTCGCGGACCTTGCCATGGGAGTCGGGCCGTAGGTCGATGGGGCTCATGGGCGTCCTTTCATGCCGCTGCGCATACGTAGGCTATTGTAGCCGAGCCCTGAGTGCTCCGCTGCGCCCATGACAGGCAAAAAAGGGGCTCTGTGGTCCACCTGGAGCGGCGCCTCGCGCCCATATCCCACCGGGGCGCGCGGCGGCGCTGGCTCACGCGTCAATGATGTCCGACTCCCACTGGTTCGCCTGGCCCTGGTCGTCCTCGCGCGTGAGCGGAATGCGCAGCGTGAACGTGGTCCCCTTGTCGACCTCCGACTCCACCTGGATCGTCCCGTTGTGCTGGTCGACGATCTCCTTGGTGAGGGACAGCCCCACGCCCAGTCCGCCCGACACGCGCTCGCGGCTCACGTCCGAGCGCCAGAAGCGCGAGAACACGCGTGGGATGTCTTCCTCGGCGATGCCGATCCCCGTATCACGCACCGAGATCAGCACGTTGTGGCGATCCGCGTCGACCGAGACCACGATCCATCCGTCCTGCGGCGTGTACCGCAGGGAGTTCGACATGATGTTCGTGATGGCCTCACGGATGAGGTCGGGGTCGATCTCAGCGAACACCTCATGACGGGCGGTCTTGTCATCAAAGCGCAGGTGGAGCCCTCGCTCGTGGAACAGCTGATGGTGGGCCGTCACCAGGCTCTTGATCAGGTGCACCACGTCGGTGCGCGCGACCTTGAGGTCTCGCTTGCCGTTCTCGATGCGGGAGAGGCGCAGCATCGCGTCGACGAGTCGGGAGAGGCGCTTGACCTCGGTGGCCACCGTCTCGAAGTGCTCGTCGTCAGCCGGAAGCACGCCATCCTGCATGGCCTCGACCGTCACCAGCATGGCCATGAGCGGCGTGCGCAGCTCGTGGGCCACGTCGCTCGTCAGCCGATGCTCGAACTGGATGTCGCGCTCCAGGGTGGTGGCCATGCTGTCGAAGGTCTCGCCGAGCAGGCCGATCTCGTCGTCGCCCGAAAGGTTCGTGCGGGCCGTGAGGTCGCCCCCGCGAATCTGCTCGGCCGTCGAGGTGATGATCTTGATCGGCCGGATGAGCGATCCTGTGGCCGCGGCGCCCATGACAAAGGCGAGCACGATCGCGACGAGCGCCGAGGTGGCGATGGCCGTGTACGAGCTGGTGCGAAAGGCGGCGTCGCTCTTGGTGATCATCGCCTCGGACCCAAAGGCCCACAGCCGCACCATGCCCACGCTGTGGCCGGACTTGTCGAGCACGTCGGCGGTCACCACCTCGTCGGCGTCCTTGGGCACGAGATCGATGACCGGTTCGGTGGCGCTGGTCTCGCCAACGCTTCGGCGCTCCCGCGCGTACCCCCAGGTGTCGTCGTAGAGCACGTTGCCACGCTCGTCGAGCACCTGCACGGCGATGTCCGAGGAGGCCGACGACGCCGAGCGCGCGTACTCGAGGGCCTGGTTGGTCCACTCGCCCTCGGCCTGGTACTCGGCCGAGAGGGTGTCCGCGGTCGACTGCGCGAGGCGCTGCATGTTCTCACGCGTGTAGCTCTTGAACTGCCCCTCCCAGGTCACACCCAGAACCACGGTCATGACCACGGCCGTCAGCACGGCCACCAGGGCGAACAGAAGCATCACCTTCATGCGGAAGGTGCGCCACGGGCGCCTTCGGGGGGAGCGCTTGACGGTGTTGTACGATGCCTTGCCAGACAGGGCGGGAGAGGTTCCGTCCTCTCCCGTCGTGAACGTTCCAGACATCTTGTCGTCCGTTATTCCGCGGCTTCGGCGCGCTGCGGGGCCTCAAAGCGATAGCCGACCCCGTGGACGGTGTAGAGCCAGCGCGGGTTGCGCGGGTCGTCACCCAGCTTGGCGCGCAGGTTCTTGACATGGCTGTCGATGGTGCGCTCGTAGCCCTCGAAGTCGTAGCCGAGCACCTTCTCGACCAGCTCCATGCGCGTGTAGACGCGACCGGGGTAGCGGGCCAGGGTGGTCAGCAGCTTGAACTCGGAGGCGGTGAGGTCAACCTCGTCGTTCTCGACCGTGACCTTGTGGCCGGAGATGTCGATCACCAGGTCCTTGAAGTCAAGCACCTCGAGCGCGGGCTCGACCTCGGAGTGGGCGCGGCGCAGCAGCGCGCGCACCCGCGCCACGAGCTCGCGCGGCGAGAAGGGCTTGATCAGGTAGTCGTCAGCGCCGAGCTCGAGACCGATGATGCGGTCCTCGACCTCGCCCTTCGCGGTCAGCATGATGATGGGCACGTTGGACGTCTCCCGGATGGCGCGGCACACGCGCTCGCCCGAGAGCTTGGGAAGCATGAGGTCGAGGATGATGAGGTCAAAGGAGTGCTTCTCGAACTCCTCCAGGGCGCTCTGCCCGTCGCCCACGCCCCGAACCACGTAGTTCTCGCGCTCAAGGTAGGCGGCGACGGCATCCCGAATTGCCTTCTCGTCTTCAACCAGCAGTATTCTCTTCTCATCCGAAGCCATGGTGGCCTCCTTCTGATAGCGACGTACGGTCCCGCAAGGGACAGATTTACCCAGATTTTACCCTACTGTGGACATTTTGTACTGACCTAGAGGGCAAAGTCACGTACCACGACCGTGGATGGGTACCCCGTGTCGGCGTCCTTCACGGTCGCGAAGGTGACAAAGTCGGCATTGGTGCCCGTCCGCGCGGGGTATTCCCCGTAGTCCACGCAGCGGTTGGTCGCGGTGAGGATGGCGTAGCTCTGTGCCGCGGTGTCGATGACGAAGTACGACGTCCGACTCTTGACGATGAACCGATCCCCTGCGCCCGCGATCTGTGCGAACGGCTCGCGCGAGAGCGCCGAGAAGGGCCCGTCGCCAGCGCCGATGTAGGTTCCCATGGAGCCGAGGAGGCCACCAGAGGAGTAGCTCGCCTCGACCGAGAAGGCGAAGACGTCCCCCATGCGCACCGCACGGAAGGGCCGCACGCCCTGCGGCAGGACCAGCTGGTCGACCGTGGTCTCAAGGTCGTCCCTCAGGCTGTAGGCCGTGATCCCGTAGTAGACGCCCTCGTCGGCCCGCACGCGCGGCACGAGCGTGACCGTGTCTTCCGAGACCGCCGGAGGGGCGGCGAAGCGTCCGGGGGACTCGACCACGGCCTGCGCGTCCCGATCGCCGGCATGCCAGAGGTAGCAGTACGAGCGCTCCTTGGTCTTGGCGCCCGCAATCGAGGGCATGACCTGCCAGACCACCGCATCGCCGGCAACGGCGAACAGGGGTGGGTCCCAGTCGCCGTCGGCCTTCCAGAGGTTGGAGACGGTCCCCGACAGCTCTCCTCCCGAGAAGCGCTGGGCATACAGCGCCCACGCGCGCGTGAGCAGGTCCATCTCGACCCATGCGTAGACCTCGTCCGAGCACCGCACGTCGAAGATGGACATGTTGGGGTCGCTGCCCATGGTCAGCGACGTGACGACGTCCACCAGCTCGCCGCTTTCAGTGGAGAAGGCGGCGGCCTTGATCACGGGGATCGCCGTGTCCCCGGGCGCCAGCGCCGCGAGCCATGTTCCCGCGCCCTCGCGCAGCACCGTGCCCGCCCCGAGCGACCATGTCCCCTGCTCCGTCAGGTCGAGGTCGGCCTCCGTGTAGGGGCTGTCCTCCGCCAGGATGCTGGTAGCGGCGTCATCGCCAACCACCACGGGATCCGACGTCTCCTCACCGCGGTGACGACACCCCGCCGCAAGGCCGATGGTCACGGCGGCGGCAGCTCCGGCTGCCGTCGCGCGTACCAGGCCCCTGCGCGTGATGTTGTGGCCAAACAGTCTCATCGGCAGACTACGCCCGCTGCGCCGCGTGCGCCGTCTGCAGGGCACACGCGCGGGGCGTGAGGTCGAATGCGTACATGGCTCTCCCGTTCGCTCGTGTCATCATCCCAGTATACCCAGCATCAGCTGGTGGATGGACGCACGGGACGATCAGGCGAAGTCGAGCTCCTGAAGCCGGTCGAAGACGACGTCGATGCGTCCGAGGAAGCTCCATGGGTCAAAGATGGCGTCCAGCTGCTCGGGCGTGAGCACGCAGTCGGCGTCGTCCTCGAGCTGCTCGCGCAGGCTCTTGCCGGGGCGCGCCTGCTGCACGTCATCCCACACCTGCATGGAGTTGCGTTGCACGATGGCGTACGCCTCCTCGCGCGTGATGCCGGTGTCGACCAGCGCCAGCAGCACCTTCGACGAGAAGATGAGCCCACGGGTGCGGTTGAGGTTCGCCTCCATGCTCTTTGGGTAGAGCACCAGCCCGTCAACGATGCGGATGAGGCACTGGAACATGTGGTCAAGCGCGATGAAGCTGTCTGCCAGCGCCACGCGCTCGTTGGAGCTGTGGCTGATGTCGCGCTCGTGCCAGAGGGCCACGTTGTCATAGGCCACCTGCGCGTTCGCCTTCACGCAGCGCGCGAGGCCGCAGACCTTCTCGACCGTGATGGGGTTGCGCTTGTGGGGCATGGCGCTGCTGCCCTTCTGCCCCCGACGGAACGGCTCCTCGGCCTCCAGGGTGTCGGTCTTCTGGTAAGCGCGGACCTCCTGCGCGACACGCTCGCAGGTGGCGGCGCAGGTGGCAAGGACGCTCGCCAGGTAGGCGTGGTGGTCACGACTGATGACCTGCGTGGAGAGCGGGTCGCCGGAAAGCCCCAGGTGCTCGCACACGTACTGCTCGACGAAGGGGTCGATGGACGAGTAGGTTCCCACCGCGCCCGATATGGCCCCGCAGGCGATCTGTTCGCGGGCGTCGCGCAGGCGGCGCAGGTCACGGTGGAGCTCCCAGGCCCAGCTGCCGAACTTCATGCCAAAGGTCATGGGTTCGGCATGGATGCCGTGCGTGCGGCCGACGCAGAGGGTCTCGCGCTCCTCAAGGCCGCGTCTCCGACAGATCTCGCCCAACTGGCGGCAGTCCTCGATGATCAGGTCCGTGGCCTGCGCGAGCTGGTAGCAGAGCGCCGTGTCGCCCAAGTCGGAGCTCGTCATGCCGTAGTGGACCCACCGGCTCGGCTTCGGCTGTCCCTCGGGCACGTCCGCGTCGATGTAGGAGCCCATGTTGGTGAGAAACGCGATCACGTCGTGGTTGGTGACGGCTTCGATCTCGTCCACCTCGGCCTTGTCGAAGGCAGCATGCTCACGGATCCAGCGGGCGTCGGCGGGCGTGATGTCAATGACGCCCATCTCGGCATGCGCCTCGCAGGCGAGCACCTCGATCTCCTGCCAGATTGCGTACTTGTTCTCGAGCGAGAAGATGTGCCCCATCTCGGGACGCGTGTAGCGGTCGATCATGGCGTTCCTTTCGTGTCTGCGGGCGGATGTGGACGGCCGGTAGGTGCTGGAGCGGGCGCTATTCGATCACGCCGCCCTTGTCGCGGATCCCCTTCACCACGCGCCGGTCCCGCTTGAGGGCGCGGCTCGCCTCGCGCATCTGTTCGCGCACGGCGTCGTGGCCGGTGCCGCCATAGGTGGTCCGGGCGCGGGCGATGGCCTCCGGGTCGAGCTCGCCCACGATGTCATCCCGGAAGACGGGGCTGGCCTGCTTGAACTCCTCCAGCGTCAGGTCCTCGAGCCCCTTGCCGTGCTTCTCGCAGTACAGCACCAGCTCGCCCACGATCTCGTGCGCCTTGCGGAAGGGCACGCCCCGCTTCGCGAGGTAGTCGGCCACGTCGGTGGCGGCGGTAAAGCCCAGGCCCGCTTCGCGCAGCATGGCGTCGTCGTGGACGGTCCAGGTCTCGATCATCCCCTCCATGCAGATCATGGAGTCGCGCAGCGTGTCGAAGGCGTCGATCGCGCCCTCCTTGCACTCCTGGAGGTCCTTGTTGTAGGCGAGCGGAAGCGACTTCATGGTCACGAGCAGGCCGACCAGATCCCCCACCACCCGTCCGGTCTTGCCGCGCGTGAGCTCGGCAAAGTCGGGGTTCTTCTTCTGGGGCATGATGCTCGAGCCGGTGGCGTAGCTGTCAGAGAGCGTGATGAAGCCGAACTCCGTGGTCGACCACAGCACGATCTCCTCGCACAGGCGTGACAGGTGCATCATGGACATGCTGCAGGCGTACTCCAAATCGAGCAGGTAGTCGCGGTCGCTCACGGCGTCCATGGAGTTCGGGGCCGGACGGTCGAAGCCCAGAAGCTCCGTCGTGTAGGACCGGTCGAGCGGATAGGTGGTGCCCGCCAGCGCGGCACTGCCGAGCGGGTTCACATCGGCGGCCTGGTAGGCGTCGTGCAGGCGCTTGAAGTCTCTGGTGAACATCCAGAAGTATGCGAGCAGGTGATGCGAGAACAGCACCGGCTGCGCGTGCTGCAGGTGCGTGTAACCCGGCATGACCACGCCAAAGTGCGTGCGGGCGGCCCGCGAGATCACCCGGCGCAGGGAGTAGTTCTCCGCCATCAGCGTGAGCAGCATCGACTTGGCGTGCAGGCGGATGTCGGTCGCCACCTGGTCATTGCGGGAGCGCCCGGTGTGGAGTCGCTGGCCGGCGGCCCCGATGTCGTCGATGAGCTCGCCCTCCACCGCCATGTGGATGTCTTCGTCGTTGATGTCGTACTTGAAGTTCCCCTGGTCGATCTGGTGCTCGATCTCGAGCAGGCCGACCTCGATGTGCTCGAAGTCGCTCTGGCTGATGACCCCCTGGCGCGCGAGCATGCGTGCGTGCGCGATGGACCCTGCGATGTCCTGGCGGTACATGTCTTTGTCCACTTCGAGCGACGCGCCAAACCGCTGCGTGAACTCGCTGACGCTCTGCTCGAACCTGCCGGACCACAGTGCCATGGGTGCTCTCCTCGCGCCGAACCGTGTCGCTTCGCCTAGTGTAGCAGCTGTTTCGGCAGGCATGCCCCTT
>JAWRIT010000075.1:0-3379 GCA_040268355.1 Atopobiaceae bacterium
GGGGGCCCGCACGGAAACTATATCTTGTGTCCTTGAATGTGTCCTATATACAAGCTATGGTAGTTCCTGCGCCCCTTGCCCACCTGTGGCTTTGGGCCGTGCCATCCAAGACCGAGGAGCCACCATGACCGCACAGCACGCCCGCCCAACATCCATCGTCAAACGAGACGGATCGCTGGCAACCTTCGACCAGCACAAGATCACCGCCGCCATCGAGAAGGCCGGACAGGCCACCGGCGAGTTCGGTCCAGACGAGGCCATCATCCTCTCGGGGCAGGTCTGCAAGGTCATCGCCCATCGCTTCGACGGGGCGGCTCCCACCGTCGAGGAGGTCCAGGACATCGTCGAGCAGACGCTCATCACCGCCAACCACTTCGAGACGGCCCGCGCCTACATCGTCTACCGCGAGAAGCGCAGCCAGGCCCGACGCGACCGCGAGACCTACATCGACGTCACCAGCTCGGTCAACGAGTACCTCTCCCGTGCCGACTGGCGCGTGAACGCCAACGCCAACCAGGGCTACTCGCTCGGAGGGCTCATCCTCAACGTGTCGGGCAAGGTCATCGCCAACTACTGGCTGTCGCACGTCTACCCGCCCGCCGTGGGCGAGGCCCACCGCTCGGGCTCGGTGCACATCCACGACCTTGACATGCTCAGCGGCTACTGCGCCGGCTGGAGCCTGCGCACCCTGCTCGACGAGGGCTTCAACGGCGTCGCCAACAAGGTCGAGTCCGCGCCGCCCAAGCACCTTGGGTCGGCCATGGGCCAGATGGTCAACTTCCTCGGCACGCTGCAGAACGAGTGGGCGGGGGCGCAGGCGTTCTCTTCCACCGACACCTACCTGGCCCCCTTCGTGCGCGTCGACCAGCTCGGCTACGAGCAGGTCAAGCAGGAGATGCAGGGCTTCGTGTACAACATGAACGTGCCCTCGCGCTGGGGCACGCAGACGCCCTTCTCCAACCTCACCTTCGACTGGACCTGCCCGGAGGACATCCGCGACCAGGTGCCCCTGGTGGGCGGGGAGCCGGTCGACTTCACCTACGGTGAGCTGCAGGAAGAGATGGACATGATCAACCGCGCGTTCATCGAGGTCATGACCGAGGGAGACGCCAAGGGCCGCGTGTTCACCTTCCCCATCCCCACCTACAACATCACCAAGGACTTCCCGTGGGAGTCGGAGAACGCCACGCGCATGTTCGAGATGACCGCCAAGTACGGGCTCCCCTACTTCCAGAACTTCGTGAACTCCGACCTGGAGCCGCACATGGTGCGCTCGATGTGCTGCCGTCTGCAGCTCGACCTGCGCGAGCTGCTCAAGCGCGGCAACGGCCTGTTTGGGTCGGCCGAGCAGACCGGCTCGATCGGCGTGGTGACCATGAACATGGCGCGCCTGGGCCACAAGCACAAGGGTGACGAGCAGGGCCTGGTCGAGGAGCTGGACTCCCTGCTCATGCTGGCCAAGATCTCCCTCGAGCTCAAGCGCAAGGAGATCCAGCGCCTCATCGACGCGGGGCTGTTCCCCTACACCAAGCGCTACCTGGGAACGCTGCGCAACCACTTCTCCACCATCGGCGTCAACGGCATGAACGAGATGGTCCGCAACTTCTCTGACGACGCCCACGACATCACCGATCCCGTGGGCCGCGCCATGGCCATTCGCATGCTCGACCACGTGCGCGAGAAGATGGTCGAGTTCCAGGAGGAGACCGGTCACATGTACAACCTCGAGGCGACGCCCGCCGAGGGCACCACGTACCGCTTCGCCCGCGAGGACCGCAAGCGCTACCCCGACATCCTGCAGGCCGGCACGCCCGAGGAGCCCTACTACACCAACTCCTCGCAGCTGCCGGTGGGCTACACCAGCGACCCCTTCAAGGCCCTGGCCGAGCAGGAGGAGCTGCAGAAGAAGTACACCGGCGGCACGGTGCTGCACCTCTACATGGGCGAGCGCGTCTCGAGCGCGGAGGCCTGCAAGCAGCTGGTCAAGCGCTCGCTGGAGAACTTCCGGCTGCCCTACATCACGGTGACGCCCACGTTCTCCATCTGCCCGAAGCACGGCTACATCGCCGGCGAGCACAGCTACTGCCCCCTCTGCGACGAGGAGCTGGCGCAGGCCAAGCGCGCCCGACAGGCGGCCCTGGTGGGCGCGTAGGATCTGCCGTCGCATGCTGTGTCGGACGCAGGCGAGAGCGCGATCAGCAGTTGCATGTGATACCAGATGTTGCGTTTCTATGAGCTGCGGTATACTATATATTGGATGTAATCGAAAGCGAGGGGGAGTCATGATCCACAAGGAAGAGCTTGCCAGCACCGGTGTCGTCATCGATGGCATCGAGCTGTCCAACGAGGAGCGCCAGCCCTGCGAGGTGTGGACGCGCGTGATGGGCTACTACCGTCCGGTCTCCTTCTACAACACCGGCAAGAAGGGCGAGTTCCACGAGCGTGTCGAGTTCGTCGAACCGACCGCGTGCTGCTCGTAGGCGGCGGGAGAGGCCTCGGGCCGGAGGTCGGGCCGGGGCGGCGTTTGGATCGAATCGTTTCACGATGAGTCGCGGGGATGCTTCCAAGCGTTCGGAGCATCCCCGTTCTGTGCGGGGAGACAGGGCCGGTGGACACGACGCTACGCATAGGGGGCATCACGCCGTTCTCCACGGTCGACTGGCCGGGAAAGCTCGTCTGCGTGGCCTTTCTGGCAGGATGCCCCTGGCGCTGCCCCTACTGCCAGAACGCCGCGCTGCAGTCCTTCGGGGCGGCGACGCAGACGGGTGCGGACCTGCATGACTTCCTGGTGTCGCGGCGCGGGCTGCTCGATGGCGTGGTGTTCTCGGGCGGCGAACCGCTGGCCCAAGCAGCGACGATCCCCGCCGCCGAGGCGGCCCATGAGCTCGGCTTTGCCGTGGGCCTGCATACCTGTGGGGCCTACCCCCAGCGCCTGCGGGAGATGCTGCCCCATGTCGATTGGGTCGGCCTCGACGTCAAGGCCCCCTGGGACGCCTACGATCGGATAACGCGCGCGCCAGGAACGGGCCCGCTCGTGCAGGAGAGCCTTGAGCTCGTCCTTGCGGCGGGCGTCGACCTTGAGGTGCGCACGACCTGGCACCCACGGCTGCTCTCCCCAAAGGACATCACGGCCATCGCGCATGACCTGGCAGCGCGTGGCGTGTACACATGGGCCGTCCAGGCCTACCGTGCCCAAGGCACGACGGGCGAGCTCCCCGACGAGACGGTCTACCCCTCCGACGTGCCACCGGAGCTGCCGCCGCTCTTCGCGCAGTACGAGTTCCGCTGGGCGTAGCGAGAGAGGCAGCGGGCCCGGCGCGGGGGCGACACGGGGGAAGAGGCACCGACACGGGGGAAGAGGCACCTATGTGCCATTGCT
>JAWRIT010000076.1:0-7114 GCA_040268355.1 Atopobiaceae bacterium
TTTCATCCGCACCCCCTTCAGCAGCGACACATAGGTGCCTCTTCCCCCGTGTCGCCCCGTGTGTGCCGGGCCTGCGCGTGAAAAGTTTGTGGAAACCCCACAGCCGGGCGTCTCGCTCATGCGGGCAGCTGTGGGGGCCACTAAACTAGAAAAGCTGCTGAATTGTGGGTTAACGCTGTCGCGGCCGCATGTCCTCTCCTGTGTAGGGACACCTGCTCGCGGTCGGATGGCCCGAAGACGCACGATCACGGCACACGTCGGATGCGGTCCGCTGGGGAAGGGCGCAGGGTGCGCTCGGGCACGTGATGTCCCATGACCGCCGAAGGAAAGGACCAGGAATGGTCAGCACGATTCTCGGCCGCAAGATCGGGATGACGCAGGTGTGGGACGAGGACGACAACGTCGTGCCCGTCACCGTCATCCAGGCAGGCCCCTGCACGGTGTCGCAGGTCAAGACCAAGGCGACTGACGGCTACGACGCCGTTCAGATCGGCTATGGAGACATCAAGCCCAAGCACGTCAACAAGCCGCTTGCCGGCCACTTCGCGGCCCAGGGCGTCGAGCCCATGCGCTACCTGCGCGAGGTCCGCGTGGAGAACGGCGAGGAGCACAGCACTGGCGACCAGGTGAGCGTGGGCGACTTCGCCGAGGTCAAGACCGTCGACGTCATTGGCACCTCAAAGGGCAAGGGCTTCCAGGGCACCATCAAGCGCTGGAACTTCTCGCGCGGCCCCATGTCGCACGGCTCTCGCAACCACCGTCGTCCGGGCTCCATCGGCCAGTGCGCCTATCCCGCTCGCGTCCGCAGGGGCCTCCACATGGCCGGCCACATGGGCGACGAGCGCGTGACGGTCAAGAACCTCAAGCTCGTCCGCATTGACGAAGAGCAGAACCTCATGCTCGTCAAGGGTGCCGTCCCCGGTGGCAAGAACGCCCTCGTCCAGATCCGCATGGCCTAAGGGCCGAGTCCGTCAGCCTTTAGGCATCCAAGGAGGACACCAATGTCCAACATCGAAGTCAAGACCGTCGAGGGGCAGGCCGCCGGTTCGGTCGAGCTCTCCTCGGACGTGTTCGGCATCGAGCCGAACATTCCGGTGATGCATCAGGTCGTCGTGGCCTACGAGGCCTCGATGCGCCAGGGCACCCACTCCGTCAAGAACCGTCACGAGGTCTCGGGCGGTGGTCGCAAGCCGTACCGTCAGAAGGGCACCGGTCGTGCGCGCCAGGGCTCCATCCGTGCCGGCCAGTGGACCGGCGGTGGCGTCATCTTCGGGCCCACCCCGCGCAGCCACGCCAAGCGCGCCAACAACAAGATGAAGAAGCTTGCCATGCGCTCGGCGCTCTCCGGCAAGCTGGCGGACGGCGAGCTCATCCTGCTCGACGAGCTCTCCTTTGCCGATCCGTCAACCAAGCAGGCCGTGGCCATCCTGAAGGCCCTCGGCATCGACGACAAGCGCGTGACCATCGTGGTCCCCGATGACGACGTCATCACCTACCTCTCCTTCCGCAACATCCCGAAGGTCGAGGTCATCGGCGTCTCAGAGGCCAACACCCGCTTTCTCGTCGACAACGCGTACCTGGTCATGACCACCGGCATCGCCAAGCAGCTCGAGGAGGTGCTCGCGTAAATGCAGTCCGCATACGAAGTCATCATTCGCCCGATCGTCACCGAGCGTTCGTTCGACCTCATGGAGCAGGGCAAGTACACCTTTGAGGTTGCCCGCACCGCTCCCAAGGAGGAGATCGCCGACGCGGTCGAGAAGCTCTTTGGCGTGCATGTCGCCAAGGTGAACACCATGTGGGTGAAGCCCAAGAACAAGCGCGTCCGTTATCAGACGGGCAAGACCCGCACGTGGAAGAAGGCTGTCGTGACCCTCGCCCCCGGCGAGCAGATCGAGGTCTTTGCTCCCCAGTCCGCCGACGAGGAGTAACTGACAGATCGCCCTGGCCTCCGAAGGGGTCAGGGCCTGTATGCCGCGCATGATGGATACGCGCGGTACCGTGGTAATCCGGTGTCGTCCCGCCATTCCCTGAGCGGGGCGGCCAACGGAGAAAGAAGGGAAAGGTAATGGCAGTCAAGCACCTCAAGCCAACAAGCGCAGGGCGTCGCTTCCAGACGGTCTCCGACTTCGCGGAGATCACGACGGACAAGCCCGAGAAGACGCTTCTCGAGCCCCTGCCCAAGAAGGCCGGCCGTAACAACAACGGCCGCATCACCACTCGTCACCAGGGCGGCGGGAACAAGCGCAAGTACCGCAGGATCGACTTCAAGCGCCGCAAGGACGACGTCCCGGCCAAGGTCGCCACGATCGAGTACGACCCGAACCGCTCCGCGCGCATCGCGCTTCTGCACTACGTCGACGGCGCCAAGGCCTACATCCTGGCCCCCCAGGGCCTGAAGGTCGGCGACACCGTCGTCTCCGGCACCAAGGACGTCGACATCAAGCCGGGCAACTGCATGCCCCTGTCCGAGATCCCCGTCGGCACGCTCGTGCACGCCGTGGAGTTCCAGCCGGGCAAGGGCGCGGCCATGGCGCGTGCCGCCGGCACCTCCATTCAGCTCATGGGCAAGGACAACGGCTACGCCGTCCTACGCATGCCCTCCACCGAGCTGCGTCGTGTCCTGCTCACCTGCCGCGCCACCGTGGGCGTCGTGGGCAACGCCGACCACGCTAACATCGTCATCGGCAAGGCCGGTCGCAAGCGCTGGGCCGGCGTCCGTCCGACGGTCCGCGGCACGGTCATGAACCCGGTCGACCACCCGCACGGTGGTGGCGAGGGCAAGAACCACACCTCGGGTCGCCCGTCCGTCACGCCGTGGGGCAAGCCGACGAAGGGCAAGAAGACGCGCAACCCCAAGAAGGCGTCGAACCGCCTGATCATCCGTCGTCGCAAGACCCGGAACAAGTAGTCGGAACACGAGTAGTAGGAGATCGGAAGAATGAGCAGAAGTCTCAAGAAGGGTCCGTTCGTGGAGACTCGCCTCCTTGCGCGTGTCGCCGCTATGAACGAGTCCGGCAAGAAGGAGGTCGTCAAGACCTGGTCGCGCTCCTCGACCATCTTCCCCGAGATGGTCGGTCACACGATCGCCGTCCACGACGGCCGCAAGCACGTCCCCGTGTACATCACCGAGTCCATGGTTGGGCACAAGCTGGGCGAGTTCGCCCCCACGCGCACATTCCGCGGTCACAAGGCTAAGTAGGGGGTAGGAACTCAATGGCTATGAACACCGACAACCAGGTGCGTGCGACGGCCAAGTACGTTCGCATGGCGCCTCGAAAGGTCCGCATGGTGGTGGACCAGATCCGCAACAAGAGCATCGACCAAGCGCTCGAGGTGCTGCAGTTCTCCACGCGCGCTGCGGCCGAGCCGGTCGCCAAGGTCATCCGCTCCGCGGTGGCCAACGCCGAGAACAACAACGGCATGCGCGGCGAGAACCTCGTGATCGCGGCCGCGTACGTGGACGAGGGTCCCACGCTCAAGCGCATCCGTCCTCGCGCCAAAGGCTCCGCGTCGCGCATCAACAAGCGCACCAGCCACATCACCGTCATCGTCGCACCTCGAAAGGAGGCGTAAGGATGGGTCAGAAGGTACATCCTACCGGCTTTCGCCTCGGTACCACCGAGGAGTGGCGTTCCCGCTGGTACGCCGACAAGGACTACGCCGAGAAGCTTGGCAACGACCTCGAGATCCGCTCCTTCCTCAAGAAGCGGCTCGCGCGTGCCGCCCTCTCCCGCGTCGACATCGAGCGTGCCGGCGACAAGGTGAAGGTCATCATCTACACCGCCCGCCCCGGCATCGTCATCGGCAAGAAGGGCGCCGAGATCGACAGCCTGCGCGGCGAGCTGGAGAAGATCGCCAAGGTCGGCAAGGGCCAGGTCAACGTCGACGTCATCGAGATCAAGCGCCCCGAGCTCGACGCGAACCTCGTCGCCCAGTCCATCGCCGAGCAGCTCGAGGGCCGCATTGCCTTCCGTCGCGCCATGCGCAAGGCCGTCCAGTCGGCCCGCAAGGCAGGCGCCCTGGGCATCCGAATCCAGTGCTCCGGCCGTCTGAACGGCGCCGAGATGGGTCGTCGCGAGTGGTACCGCGAGGGTCGCGTGCCCCTGCACACGCTGCGCGCCAAGATCGACTTCGGCGAGGCGACCGCTCGCACCACCATGGGTGCCTGCGGCGTCAAGGTGTGGATCTATCTGGGCGAGAAGCTCCCCGGCCAGCCTGCGCCCAACCCGGCGCTCGAGGGCACGAGCCGTCCTCGCCGTCGCAATAACGAGAGGAGGGGTCGCTAATGCTCGCTCCCAAGCGCGTCCTTCACCGCAAGGTGCAGCGCGGGTCCATGAAGGGCAAGGCGAAGGGCAACACCACCCTGCACTTTGGCTCCTATGGCATCCGTGCTGAGGAGGCCCACTGGATTACCAACCGCCAGATCGAGGCCGCCCGTGTCGCCATGACGCGTCACATGCGCCGTGGCGGCAAGGTGTGGATCACGATCTTCCCGGACAAGCCCATTACCAAGAAGCCCGCCGAGACCCGCATGGGCTCGGGCAAGGGCAACCCCGAGGAGTGGGTGGCCGTCGTCAAGCCCGGACGCATCATGTTCGAGATCGATGGCGTGACCGAAGACGTGGCCCGTGAGGCCCTGCGCCTCGCCCAGCACAAGCTGCCGATCCGCACCAAGATCGTCAGCCGTGCCGACCAGGCAGGGGAGGAATAGAACCCATGAAGTACCAGGAGATTCGCGAGCTTTCCGACGAGGAGCTGGCCAAGAAGCTCGAGGAGGGTCGCGCAGAGCTGTTCAACCTGCGTTTCCAGATGGCCACGAGCCAGCTTGACAACACCGCTCGCGTGACCACCGTCAAGCGCGACATCGCCCGCGTCCAGACCGAGATGCGTGCTCGCCAGATCGCCGCCGAGAAGGCTGAGAACTAGAACTGAGAGTGAGACCAGACATGGCTGAAACCGAAATCAGGAACGCGCGGAAGATGCGCACCGGGAACGTCGTCTCGCTCTCCGGCGACAAGACGATCACGGTTCAGATCGAGTACCGCAAGCATCATCCCAAGTACGGCAAGATGATGACCCTTCACAAGAAGCTCCATTGCCATGACGAGAACAACGAGTGTGGCCTGGGCGACACCGTTCGCGTCATGGAGACCCGCCCGCTGTCCAAGACCAAGCGTTGGCGTGTCGTGGAGATCGTGGAGCGCGCCAAGTAAGAATGGACCGCTTGCTTTCCGCCATGCGAGCCGCCTGGTGGAAAGAGTTCGGAGGATGTAAATGATTCAGATGGAGACCATGCTCAACGTCGCTGACAACAGCGGCGCGAGGCGTGTGAAGTGCATCAAGGTCCTTGGTGGCTCCAAGCGTCGCTACGCCGGCTTGGCCGACGTCATCGTCTGTGCCGTGCAGGAGGCAGCTCCCGGCGGCCAGGTGAAGAAGGGCGACATCGTGCGCTGCGTCGTCGTGCGCACCGCCAAGGAGACCCGTCGCAAGGACGGAAGCTACATCAAGTTCGACCAGAACGCCTGCGTGCTGGTCAACAAGGACGGCGAGCCGCGTGGCACCCGCATCTTCGGGCCGGTCGCCCGCGAGCTGCGTGACCACCGCTACATGAAGATCGTCTCGCTCGCCCCCGAGACGCTGTAAGGAGGCGAGAGACGAATGCCTAAGATGAACGTGAAGAAGGGCGACCGGGTTGAGGTCCTCTCAGGCAAGGACAAGGGCAAGCAGGGCGAGGTCCTGGTTGCCAAGCCCGCCGAGGGCAAGGTCATTGTCGAAGGGGTGGCCATCGTGAAGAAGGCCATGCGCCCCACGCCGCAGAACCAGCAGGGCGGCATCGTGGAGAAGGAGGCGGCCATCGACGTCTCCAACGTGATGCTCATCTGCCCCACCTGCGGCAAGCGCACCCGTGTCGGTCACGGCAAGGATGCCGACGGCAAGAAGGTTCGCGTCTGCAAGAAGTGCGGCGCCGAGTTCTAAGCCACGCCACAAACCAAGCGCCTGACAAGGAGCGTCCCGGCCGCATGGCCGGGGCGCTCCTTCGCGCTGCGCCAGGACCACTACGCCAAGACGAGCGGCTCGCGTATCATGGTGGACAAAAGATGCGAGTGAAAGCGAGGAGGCCGTCATGCCGAGAGACCTGCAAGGCAAGACCGTGCTCGTGACGCTCCCGGTGAGCGAGGCACAACAGGAGGACATCCGCTCTTTGATCGAAGGGGCGGGCGGTACGGCACTGTTCATCCGCGAGCTGTTCGTGCGGGAGGAGGACACGCAGGACGCCGTCGCGATCGTGGGCAACGTCCCGCCGCGCGTCCTGCACGGCTCAGCGGGGCTCGAATGGCTGCAGACCTCGTCGGCAGGATACGACCACTATCTGGGCGACGGCGTTCTTGCGCCCACCACGCTTTTGACGAGCGCGACCGGCGCCTACGGGCAAGCCGTCTCTGAGCACATGCTGGCCCAGCTGCTCTGCCTCATGAAGAACCTCCATCGCTACCGCGACAACCAGCGAGGGGCTCGGTGGCAGGACGAAGGTCCCGTTGACACGCTGGTGGGCTCGACCGTGCTCGTCCTGGGTGCCGGGGACATCGGTACCAGCTTCGCGTCTTTGGTGAGCGCGCTGGGGGCGCACGTCATTGGGGTGCGCCGGAAGGCGGTGGAGCGCCATGCGCCCTTCGAGCGGATGGTGCTGCTGGACGAGGTGTTCGACGTGCTTCCCGAGGCCGATGTCGTCGCCTGCGCGCTACCGAGCTCCGACCAGACGCGCGAGCTGGTCGACGAGCGTTTCTTTGCCGCCATGAGGCGGGACGCCTACTTCGTGAACGCCGGGCGAGGGGACCTGGTCGTGGGCAAGGACCTGCTGGAGGCCCTTGTGTCTGGTCACCTGAAGGGGGCTGCGCTCGACGTGACCAATCCTGAGCCGCTTCCGGCGGACGACCCGTTGTGGAGCCAACCCAACGTGCTCATCACACCGCATGTGGCCGGGTTCTGGCACCTGCAGGCGACTACCGACAGCGTCATCGCCCTCTGCCGCGCCAATCTGGAGGCCTATCTGGCCGACAGGCCGCTTCGCAACCTCGTCTCCCGCTGAGCTTGGGGCTGGGGTCGCGCGCGG
>JAWRIT010000077.1:0-43293 GCA_040268355.1 Atopobiaceae bacterium
GGCGGGCAATCTCGAGGCGGCCCAGGCCTGCCAGGACGCCGTGGCGCCGCTTAGGAGCGTCTTCGCGCACGGCAATCCCAATACCGTCGTCAAGTGTGCGGTCAAGCTGCTGGGGTATCCGGTGGGAGCGTGCCGCGCCCCCTTCAACCAGCTCAGCGACGAGGGTATTGCGCTGCTTAAGCAGGTTCTCGCCGACGATGCAGCGAAGGGAGTGTGCTAGCCATGGAGAAGTACCTTCCCATCGTGGGCATCTCCATGGGCGATCCTGCGGGCAACGGCCCCGAGATCACCGTGAAGGCCCTCTCCGACCCTGCGCTCTATGACCGCTGCCGTCCCATCGTGGTGGGCGACTACAAGATGATCGAGCAGGCCAAGGGCTTCGTGAACCATCCCGAGATCAAGGTCAACCCGGTGTCGATCGTCGAGGAGGCCAAGTTCGAGGCGGGTACCATCGACGTGTACCAGCTCGACCTCATCGAGGACGCCTCGACGTTCCAGCTCGCCACCGTCTCAGCCGAGGGCGGCAACGCTGCGTTCCAGTCGGTCAAGCGCCTCATCGAGCTGGCCATGGCCGGCAAGGTGGACGCCACGGTGACCAACGCCCTCAACAAGGAGGCCATGAACCTGGCGCTCACGCCGCAAGGCATGCACTTCGACGGGCACACCGAGATCTACGCCACCTACACCAAGACCAAGCGCTACACCATGATGCTTGCTCACCACGACTTCCGCGTCGTGCACGTCTCCACCCACGTGAGCCTGCGCGAGGCCTGCGACCGCGTGAAGCGGGACCGCGTGCTTGAGGTGATCGAGTTGGGCTGGCAGGCTTGCCGCGACCTGGGCATTGAGAATCCCAAGGTGGCCGTCGCCGGGCTGAACCCGCATGCCGGTGAGAACGGTTTGTTTGGCACCGAGGAGATCGAGGAGATCACCCCTGCCATCGAGGCGGCTCGTGCCAAGGGCATCGATGCCGTCGGACCGTGTCCGCCCGACAGCGTCTTCTCCGAGATGAACGGGGGCTGGTACGACATCGTCGTTTGCATGTATCACGACCAGGGTCATATTCCCACCAAGACGCTGGGCTTCGTGTACGACCGCGAGCGGCAGACGTGGAAGGCCGTCGAGGGAGTCAACGTGACGCTGGGGCTGCCTATCATCCGGACCTCGGTGGACCACGGCACCGGCTTTGCGTTGGCCGGGAAGGGCACCTCCAACGAGATCTCGCTGGTCAACGCCATCGACTATGCGCTACGCATGGCGGCTGGCCGCACGAGTCGAGCGTAGACGAGCGTATCGGCACTTCGGCAGGGGAGGGAGGACCACCTGTCAAGTGAAGGCACAACGGAAATGTCGGACTAGGTACTGTACGCACATACTGGAAAGGTGGATCTCGCAATGACGCTGCAAATGATCCTGGCACTTGCGACGCTTGTCATCATGCTCGCGCTGATCATGTTTGACGTGATGCCGTTCGGTGCACCCCCCATCTTCGCGAGCCTTCTGCTCGTGGTCTTCGGAACCTTCTTTGGAGCTGACTGGGAGGTCCAGTGGGACGTCCCTTATGCCATGGCAGGCTTTGCGAACGCCAGCGTATGGATGGTGGCGTTCTTCATGGTCGTCATGGCCGCCGTGCAAAAGACCAGCTTGATCACCAGGGTCAAGACGGCCATGGGTGAGCTTGTCGCGCAGGGCGGTTTCAAGAGCTATGTCCTGCTGTTGCTTGTGGTCATGCTCGGCGCGTCGCTTGCAGGAGGCGGCTCCACGGGATACTACGTTCTGATTCTCTCCCTTGTGGCTACGCTGCCCTATAACGAGGAGTTCGCGACCTCCAAGCTCCTCATGCCGCTCGGCTTTGCCACTAACCACCCACTGCTGCCCTTTAACGTGGCCTTCCAGTTCGGCCTTGCCGTGACCGTCCTTGAGTCTGCGGGATACACGGGCGGCGGATTCGAGATGTTCGGATTCTCTCTCGTGACCTTTGCCCTCTCTGTCGGATTCCTCATTTCCGCAATCGTCGGGTGGAAGCTGCTTCCGAGTCACCCCGTCGCAGATGCCACGCAGGATCAGATCGATCGCCGCAATGCCGAAGACGAGGTGATGGGTCCCGTCAAGGAGAAGGTGACTATCGCGCTCTTTGTTGCATCTGTCGTGGCCATGATGTTCATGAGCCAGCTTGGGAACATCGCCTATGTCTTCCCCGGCATCTGCGCCTTCATTCTTCTGCTCATGGACGTCGTGTCCTGGAAGGAGTTCCGCGACAACATCTTTGCTCCTGTCATTCTCATGATGGCCGGCGTCATTCCCGTGGCAAACGCCCTCGCTGATTCCGGCCTTACGACCCTCATCGGCGAGTCTGTGGCTGGGGTTGCCGTTGGGATGTCGCCCTTCCTGATCGTCTTCATCTTCTCGCTTCTGACGTCTACCTGCGCGACCTTCACAGGGTCCAACATTGGCTCCGCCTTCATCTTCTGTCCGATCGCGGTTGCCACCTGCATGCAGCTGGGCGTGAGTCCGCTGGCCGCCTGCTCTGCGGTCATGCTCTCTGCCTGGCAGGGTGGCTATATGCCCGTCGATGGTCTACCGGCCATGATCATGGGCATGGGCAAGTACACGCTTCCCGAGTTCTGGAAGTTCACCGTGCCGATGTACTTCATCCGTATCGCCGCCCTGTCTCTGGGTGCGGTGCTGGTGTTCCCGATGTAGATCTCTCCTTTCGGTCCCGCCTGGTCGTATGGCCTGGCGGGACCGTGCAGAGCGAGCGTTTGGATGGTGATCCTGACGTCGGTCCTTCGCGGATCCGTCGTCAGTGCCTAGCAAAACGGAGGAGGTGATGGCGTTGCGAGCATCTCTTGAGTTTTGGGTGACCGTCTCGCACAAAGCCGCGACCGACCCGGTGCGCACGATCATCGTGTGCGTTCCCGGCGCGCACGCACGGACGCAGGCGGATGTCGAGGCCTATTGTCGTATGACCGGGTGGGTCGACGAGGTGGAGCGGTCTGGCGACGTGCTTTTGGCACCCATCGTCCCTGATGGTTGGGATGTGAGCGACGTGAGCCTGCCCAAGCGTCTCTACCAGCAGGTACGACAGAGCCTCAAGGCGCCTGGAGAATCGGCTATAGCCGGTCGCGGGGGGATGCTGTGGGCGTGGGAGTGCCTCATTTACCTAGTGGGATATGAAGATGGTGCCGTTTTGGCCGGCAACGCGCTTGTGGCTCATCCCAACTTCGCTGCGGCCGCCGTGCTGGTGGATGGCAATGGTCCTTGTGATCTTTCCGCCGGCGATGATCCTTCTGACCACTGGCTGGTTGCGCACCCCTCCCGAACAAGGCTCAACCGAGACGTGCCCGTTCATGTGTGGCTGGTGGGTAAGTCTGCCGCAGACCAGGCCTTTCTGGACCATCTCATTGCGGTGAATCGGGCGAGTGAGGAGCGTGCTTGCGACCTCGGTGGCCACAGTGCTACGGCATATGTCGATCCCAACAACCCTGCGCACTGTGCAATGGTCACACCCGACATACGCTCCGATGAGACGAGCCTCTCGCGCGTTGCCATGCGGGAGGTCTTTGGCCATGTCATACGCTGGAAGAACGGACCCGACGGGACCTTGGCGCTCCATCATGGCAAGGACGGCTTCTATCTGAGCGGTGATTATCGCCATGATGTGGTCCGCGTGGGTGCGACAGAGTACCCCATCGCGGTCTACCTTCCGCAGGGCGCGGAGGACGAGGATGCCAAGGGGCTCCCTCTGGTCGTCTCCCTCCACGGGAGGGGAGAGCCCGCCTGGGTGTTTGCCCGTAAGAATGGTTGGGAGGAGTTGGCTGACGAGACGGGCGGCTTTGCCGTGCTCTATCTCGATTCCCCGGGGAATCTCTGGGTGTTCGAGCGTGATCGCGAGGGCCTGCTCGCCAGCATCGAAGCCGCAGTCGAATCCTATGGATTCGATTCGACACGAATCTATCTTACGGGCTTCTCGAACGGGGCCATCATGACCTATCAGATGGCGACCACTCACCCTGTGACCTTTGCCGCCGCTTCTGCGTGGAACAGTCCTGGCGAGATGGCATGTAGGGAGGCCCATCTGGGTCCGTATGTGGTTCGGCCTGGCTTTGCGCGGTGTGGCTGGCAGATGCCGTTCATGGCAATCATGGGTGACTCGGACGACAAGGCTCCCGCAGACGTGTCGCGCGAACTCGCCGAGCTCCTCCCGGCGAATGGGTGTGTGGGGACTGGCAGGCGACTGAAGTCGTCAGAGGCCTACCCCGCATCCCGAGGATACCGAGAAGGAGAGCGCTTCTCGACCATGCTCTGGGTTGATGCTGACGACCGAGGGATGGTCGCGTCTGTCGTCATGCGAGACATGCCTCACGGCGCCATCGCCGATGAGGCACGAGCCGCATGGGAGTTTATGAGTCAGTTTGTCAGAGCGGAAGGTTCCACGCAGGTTCAGGAGGTGCGGTGATGAGGGATGCGATGAATCCGATCGTGCAGTTTTCCGCCTTTGGCGGGAAGCTGATCGAGGAACCTGTCGCCGGCTCCACGTCCGGCCAGATCAATCCCGAGAACAACGTGGACGTTTCCATCGGTTTCGACCGCAGCATGTTTGCCTACGTGCCCGCGAGCGGCTGTCCGCATCCCAAGCAGTGCCAGGTGCTCATGGTGCTTCGTGACGATGCCGATCGGGAGAGTGCGGAGATGCTGCTTGAGGATCTGGGCCTCGCCGCCCTCGCCGAGGAGCGTCACTTCGTGCTGCTCTTTCCCAATCCTGAAGAAGGCGGCTGGAATTACGCGCAGGATCCTGCTCGCGATGATGACAGGGACTTTCTCGTGCGCTGCTTTGCCGCGCTCCCTCGCTCCCGGGGCGGTGTGGCTGGATTCAATGGCATGATCTTCCATCTGGCGACATCACCGGCATCCTCGGCCATGCTCACCACGCTTGCGCTCACGCGCCCTCTAGACGCAGCGGCGATCATGGTGGGTTCCTTGCCACAGGACTACGTGTTGCCCGCTGGCATGGCGCAGCAGGTCGCCTGGCTGTACGAGGAGAGCCCCTTGCTCGCCTCCCACCTGGCTTTGGTCAACGGGGGAGAGCTGACTGGTGAGGTGGCGCATGGCGTCGAGTCGTATCGGAGCGCAGACAATCCCAGCCTCGTCCATTTCCTCGGCACCCGCGGTTTGGATCGGCGCGAGCTTGTCGATGCCTGGGAGCTGATGTTCAGCGAGACACGTCGCTGGCGCAACACCACAATGGGTACCTACCAAGCCCGTACGCCCTTTGACGAGCGCGGCTTCGTCGCTCATGTGCACGAGCGGCCGCTTCCCGACGATGTCCCACGCACGTGGTTTGAGTACGTGCCGCCGCAGGTGCGTGCGACGCAGGAGCAGGTACCCCTTGTCATCTACCTGCATGGGGGAAACTGTTGCGGACTCTACGGAGCCGAGCAGAGCGGCTGGCACGACCTGGCGGATCGAGACGGCTTCGCCTGCGTGTATCCTGATGCCACCATCGAGGATCGGTGGAACGTGTGGGATGACCCTCGTATCCCTTCCGACATGGACTTTGTGCTCTGGCTCATCGACCACATGAACGAAGTGCACCCCATCGATCGATCGCGCGTGTACGTGTCAGGCTTCTCGATGGGATCCATGATGACAAACGCTTTGGCCTGCGCCTACCCCGAGACGTTTGCGGGTGCCGTAGCGCTCAACGGCCCTCACTGGGGCTATCTCGAGACTCTGGACGAGGCTATCCCTGGGGTTCTCGCCCTGTCCCGCACGTCGGTTGTCAGCACCATCGAACCCCTGCTTGATACCGTCTCTCCCACGCGGGCGCGCGCCGATGCCAAGAAGGCGGAGCGGGACTGGCGCATGCCGCTCGTTCAGTTTGTGGGGCTGAAGGACAATGCCCTTTTCCCTCCCGGTCGGGTGTGGCCTCTACAGGAGGATGACCTCCTGTGGGCACAGACCATCCGCTACTGGAAAACCTACAACGGCATTGCCTGCGAGCCACTGCTCGCCCCGACTGCCGAGTCGGGCATCGCATCCGATGTTATGCGCGTCGAAGGGGATGACGAGCGGTTTGTCTGGCAGTCCTGGATGGGTGGCGATGGGGCTGAGGGACTCTATCACGTGGTCGGTGCCCGCGAGTTGTACCACGCGGTCGACCTGCGCGAGATTGAGCTTGGATGGGCCTACGTGCGCCAGTTTGCGCGCACATCAGATGGTTTGCTGTGCCGCAGTGACTCGGCGTTGACGTGGGCGTGAGTGCTCTCGCAAGGATTCGTTCGACAGAGGATGCCCTGGCGTCCCAAGACAGAAAGGAAGACAAGATGACAATCAAGAAGCTCCCCGGCCTCACCCCTGACGGACAGGTGTACTTTGACGAGGAGATGCGCATCACCGAGGCGTTCGTCAATCCCGGTCCCTGGACCACGGCGCACGGCCCCGGTCTCCTCGAGACGCCGGCCGGCACCATCCTGTGCTGCTGGTTCGCGGGCACCTACGAAGGTGACACCGACATCAACATCGTATGCTCGCGCTTGGAGAAGGGCTCGGATAGGTGGAGCGAGCCCTTCTACATCTCGCACAACGACGACCGCTCCGACCAGAACCCGTCGCTGTTCCTGGCCCCGAACGGTGACATCTGGTGCATGTACACCTCCCAGCTCGGTCGCCAACCCGGCAAGGACAACATGCAGTACACCTCGGTGGTCAAGCGACAGATCTCGACCGATGACGGCCTGAGCTGGAGCGAGCCCGAGATCATGTTTCCCGAGGAAGGCACCTTCGCTCGCCAGCCCATCCAGGTCCTCTCCAACGGGCGCTGGATCTATGGCCTGTGGCTCTGCACCGACAGCGCCTCTGGTCTTGCCGGGGACCCCTCGGCCGTCCAGATCTCCGACGATCAGGGCGTGACCTGGCATCGCGTGGACATCCCCGAGTCCGCCGGTCGCGTGCATCCCAGCATGGTGGAGCTCGAACCGGGACACGTGATCGCCTTCATGCGCTCGCGGGAGGCCGACTTCATCTACCGCAGCGAGTCGTTTGACTACGGCGAGACCTGGACGGCCCCCGAGCCCACGGTCCTGCCCAACAACAACTCCGGCATCGCCACCATCAAACTGACGAGCGGGCGCGTGGCCATCGCCTACAACCACAACTCCGCCCCCTCCACCTACGGCCAGAAGGGCGCGTGGCCCGCGCTGCGCAACCCCGTCTCCATCGCGCTGACCGAGGACGGTGGCAAGACCTTCCCGCTCATCCGTCATATCGAGCGCGGCGAGGGCTACGTGGGCGATGAGAACAAGTTCAACAACCGCCAGTACGAGTACCCCTGCCTGATGCAGGCCGCAGACGGCATGATTCACCTGGCTTACGCCTACCAGACGCGCCGTGGCGTCAAGTGGGTCACCCTCTCCGAGGCCGACGTCATGGGCGAGAAGCGCGGAGAGGGCACCTACAATCCCACCTCGGGTGACGTGGGCGCGCACTGAGGGCCTGAGCGGTGACGTCGAGGAAGGAGAGGGGGATCATCGTGGCCTGCTCCCAGGCCACACCTCCGCCGATCGGACTCATGGGGCATCTGGACGTTATCGCCGCAGGTGTCCCCATGACCCAAGTGGCCCGGTCGCCTCAGCGAGCATTGTGGGGAACGGGTAGAATGGACCAATCCGCAACGATCCGCTCGGTGTAGACCATGGGTGAGCCCTTGCCCCTCCTGGGGAATTATGATCGGGAACCCATGCGAGCCGAGCGCATGCCCCAGGAGGAGAACATGAAGGAGTACCTGTCGTCGTCCGACGAGGTCCTCGCGCAACATGGCGTGGACGTGGAGCACGGCCTTGCCAGCGCGCGTGCCTCCGAGCTGCTTGAGCAGCTCGGGCTCAACAAGCTGAAGGAGGCCGAGAAGACGCCGCTGTGGAAGCGCTTCTTCTCCATGATGGCTGACCCGATGGTCATCATGCTCATCATCGCGGCCGTCATCTCCGCCGCGACCGGCGTCGCCCAGGGCGAGGCCGACTTCGCCGACGTCTTCATCATCATGTTCGTCGTCGTGCTCAACTCGGTGCTCGGCGTCGTGCAGGAGTACCAGGCCGAGAACGCGCTTGC
Source organism: Atopobiaceae bacterium (assembly GCA_040268355.1). GTDB lineage: Bacteria > Actinomycetota > Coriobacteriia > Coriobacteriales > Atopobiaceae > UBA1367. The sequence goes on from JAWRIT010000077.1 coordinate 8,107, forward strand.
CGCGCTGCAGGAGATGAGCGCCGCGCAGTCCAAGGTCATCCGTGACGGGCGCCAGATCACCGTGCCCTCGGCCGATCTCGTCCCCGGTGACATCGTGGTGCTCGAGGCGGGCGACGCGGTTCCAGCCGACTGTCGCATCATCGAGTGCGCCTCGATGAAGATCGAGGAGAGCGCGCTCACCGGCGAATCCGTGCCTGCCGACAAGATCGAGAAGGTCCTCGGTCTTGCCGCCGGTACCGACGACGTGCCCCTGGGTGACCGTCGTAACATGTGCTACATGGGCTCCACCGTGGTCTACGGACGCGGTGTGGCCGTGGTTGTCGCCACCGGCATGCAGACTGAGATGGGCAAGATCGCCGACGCCATCGCGCAGGCGAAAGACGAGCTCACCCCGTTGCAGATCAAGCTCAACGAGCTCTCTGGCGTGCTCACCAAGCTCGTCGTGGGCATCTGCGCCATCGTCTTTGTCGTGGGCATGGTCCAGCACGGTGGCCTCGCCTTCTTCAACGACATGAACGTGGTGCTCAGCACCTTCATGGTCGCGGTCTCGCTGGCCGTCGCCGCCATCCCCGAGGGCCTGGTGGCCGTCGTCACCATCGCGCTCTCCATCGGCGTCACCAAGATGAGCAAGCGCAACGCCATCGTCCGCAAGATGAACGCGGTCGAGACGCTTGGCTGCACGCAGGTCATCTGCTCGGACAAGACCGGTACCCTCACGCAGAACAAGATGACGGTGGTGCGCCACTACAGCGAGGACCAGAGCCGTCTCGTGCGCTGCATGGCCCTCTGCTCGGACGCCAAGTGGGACCACATCGCGCAGCAGGCCGTGGGCGAGCCCACTGAGGCCGCGCTCGTGGCCGACGCCGCCAAGATGGGCTTTTCCTCCGGCGACCTTGACGCGGCCAACCCCCGCGTGGGCGAGGCCCCCTTCGATTCCGGACGTAAGATGATGTCCGTCGTCAACCTCTCGCCCAGGGGCGACTACGTGCAGCACACCAAGGGTGGTCCCGACGTCGTGCTCTCGCGCTGCACCAAGTTCCACACCGCCGAGGGAGACGTCCCCATGACCGACGAGCTGCGCGCCAAGATCATGGAGCAGAACAAGCTCATGGCCGACGACGCCCTGAGGGTCATGGCCGCCGCCCGTGTCAACCATGGCAAGACCGCCCCTGCCAGCTACGATGCCGCCGACCTTGAGAAGGACATGGTCTTCATCGGCCTGTGCGGCATGATCGACCCGGTTCGCCCCGAGGTCAAGGACGCCATCATGGAGGCGCACGGCGCCAGCATGCGCGTCGTCATGATCACCGGCGACCACATTGACACCGCCATCGCCATCGCCAAGGACCTGGGTATCGTCACCAGTCGCAAGCAGGCCATTACCGGCGCCGAGCTCGACAAGATCTCCGACGAGGACTTCGTCACCCGGGTCGAGGAGATCGGCGTCTACGCTCGTGTCCAGCCCGAGCACAAGACCCGCATCGTCGACACCTGGAAGAAGAAGGGCATGGTCGTTGCCATGACCGGCGACGGCGTCAACGACGCCCCCTCCATCAAGCGCGCCGACATCGGCGTGGGCATGGGCATCACCGGCACCGACGTGACCAAGGGCGTTGCCGACATGGTCCTGGCGGACGACAACTTCGCCACCATCATCGGCGCCGTCGAAGAGGGTCGCCGCATCTACGACAACATCCGCAAGGCCATCCAGTTCTTGCTCTCGTCCAACCTGGCGGAGGTCATCGCGGTCTTCGTGGCCTCCCTCATCGGCTTTGTCATCCTCGAACCCACGCACCTGCTGTGGATCAACCTCATCACCGACTCGCTGCCCGCGCTGGCGATGTGCATGGAGGGGGCCGAGCCCGACATCATGAAGCGCAAGCCGCGAAACTCCACCGACGGCATCTTCGCCAATGGCATGGGCATCGACACGCTCTTCCAGGGCGTCGTGATCGCGCTGCTTACGCTGGGCTCGTACTTCATCGGCCTCCATCACGCCGGCGTCAGCGTCGCCGAGGCCGTCGCGAACGACCAGGCTGGTCTTGAGGGCATGACCATGGCGTTCCTCACGTTGTCCATGGTCGAGATGTTCCACTCGCTCAACATGCGCAGCCGTCGCGGCTCCATCTTCAAGCTGCCCACGCAGAATGGCTGGGCGTGGGGCGCGTTCGCGCTCTCGCTGGTGCTGACCTACATCGTCATCGAGACGCCCCTGGCCCAGTTCTTCAACTTCACCGCGCTGGATCTGAGGCACTACGCGATGGCCGTGGGACTTGCGTTCCTGATCATCCCCATCGTCGAGATCTACAAGGCCATCATGCGCGCCGTGGAGAGGCGCGACGCATAGGCTGGCGCCTGGTAGAGGGTCGCATTCCGACGTGATGCGTCAGGAGGTCCGCTCTGTGCTGTGGGATCCGCAGCAAAGAGCGGACCTTCGCTTTGTACGGCAGGCTCTCGGACGGTCACACCCAGATCCCTGCGGCTTTGGGGCGAGTGCGCGCGGCGCAGAACTCGGCCCGCTATCATAGAAATCCCCTGACAGACGCGTGCAGACGAAGGAGCAGCCATGGCCAAGAGGGCCAGGAAAGGCAAGAAGGCCAAGGTGCGGCGAGTGCGCAAGGTCCGCTCCGACCGAGCGCTCGATGCGCTTCCGGCCCTGGCGACCCTGACCGAGCTGCCCGCGTTCTCCCAGCTCCACGTGAGCGACCGGCAGCGGACGGCCTTTGAGGCGGCGCGAGAGCGCGCGCAGGCGGCAGGCGCGCCTGCCGAGGAGCTGGTGTGTGGCTGTGTCGTACGGCTAGACCGAGGCTATCCTGCCATCATGAGCGAGAACGACACCTTCCGGGCGGAGTTTTCTGCCCGACTCACCAAAGGCGAGTTCTCACGCGTGGCCGTGGGCGACTGGGTGTGCGCCCGGCTGCCCCATGGTCATGAGATGGGTCGCATAGAGGAGATTCTCTCGCGAGAGAGCGACATCGCCCGCTGGCGTGGGGGCAACCGTGGCGAGCGGCAGACCCTGGCAGCCAACGTGGACCTGGTCGTCGTGGTGCAGCAGCTGGGCGAGCGTGAGGTGGACTTCGCCCGTGTCGCCCGCTCCGCGGTCATCGTCCGTGACTGCGGGGCAGACCTCGCCATCGTGGCGAGCAAGGCCGACCGGGCGGGTGCCACAGGCGTCGCGCGCGACCTTGCGGCATTGCGTGAGGTGCTGGGTGATGACGTGCGGCTGGCGGTCACCATGGTCGGGGACGACGCAGACCGTCAGGCGGACGAAGTCGCCGAGGTGGCACGTCAACATGGCGCGGGATTCGGGGAAGCAGGGGTGCGAGAGCTCGTGCCGGCGGGGACCATCGCCATCGTGCTCGGCGAGTCGGGGGCGGGCAAGTCCACCTTGCTGAATGCCCTGCTTGGCCGAGACGTGCTCGAGACGGGAGCCGTGCGCGCCTCCGATGACGCCGGGCGGCACACGACGGTTGCCCGCCGTATGGTGAGCGTGCCTGGCGCGGGGGTCATCGTGGACGCGCCGGGCCTGCGGAGCCTGCCGCTCGTGGGGCACGAGCATGGGCTGGCGCAGGTCTTTCCCGACATCTCCGAAGAGGCGGCGCACTGTCGCTTCCGTGACTGCACGCACACGCACGAGCCGGGCTGCTCGGTGCTCGCCCACGCCGAGACCCGGGGATACGCGGGGAGACGACTCGACGCCTACCTCTCCCTCGCGCATGAGATGCGCATTGCCAAAGACACGCTCGACCCAGACATCGTCCTGTAGTCCGAAGTTCTCATCGTTGCAGGGACAGGGCCCCTTCCGCACGTCTGCGCGGATGGGGCCCTGTCCCTGTGGCCACATGCGCCGCTCTTGGTGCAGGCCCATGCAACGCCTGTCAGCCAACTGCTGAACGCCCAGGTCATCGACCAGGCACGACATGCCAGCGAGCGTGGGGCGAGCGTGCTGTGACGCAGGACGTTGCGTCACTTTCGACAAGCCGGGCGATGCGGTGATTCCGGGCGAGAATCCTGCGTATCGGGTCCCATGGCCCGGACGAGACGACCCCGGAGGAGCAGATGACGAAACGCTTCAGGATCATCCTGTCAGCCGCCTGTGCCGCAGTGGCGCTGGTGGGATGCCTTGCGTATGCGCATGCGGTGCGCTCGCAGGCCGAGCGGGTTCGCGTGGAGGCGATCGAACGCTTCGGCGGGGAGGTGGCATCGCTCGTGGTGGCCGACGAGGCGCTCGAGGCAGGCGATGTGGTGAGCGAGCAGAACGTGTCGGTGCGTGACTGGGTGAGCGACCTCGCTCCGGAGGGGGCCGTCGCACGTCTTGATGAGGTCATCGGTCGTGAGCTGACCGTGCCGGTGGCCAAGGGCGCACCCCTCGCAGAGCTGAACTTTCGTGATGCCTCCGAGCTTGCCGATGTGCCGGCAGGACGGGTGGCGGTGGGCATTCCGGTGACGGATCGTCTGGGCATCTCGCATGGCGTCACGCGGGGCACCCATCTGAGTGCCTACGTCGTTGAGGACGACGCCCCGCGCCTGATCGCCTCCGATGTGGAGGCGCTCTCTGAGCTGGGGGCGACGAGCGGGCTTTCGATGGCGCAGCAGGTCACCGTGGCCGTGCTGCCCAAGGACGTGACGGCCATGCTGGGTGCCGCGTCCTCAGGCGACCTGCGGCTCGTCGTGCCGGCGGATGACGTGACCCTTAAGGCCGAGAACGACCGGCCCGAGCCGCCTGCTGAGGTCGCGCCGAAGAAGGGGGAGCGGTGATGACGGAGCTGTGGCTGGGCTTTGCGGCGGATGCGGGACGACGCGACGTGCGTGCGGCCCTGCGGCACATGGCTCCCGAGGCACGCGTGGTGTTCGTCCAGAGTCCCTGGGAGCTCCGCGAGCGCTTTCTTGACGAGGAGCCGCGACAGGTGGGGGCCATCGTCGGCGACACGGGCGAGGACGTCTCGGCCGTGAATCTGGCCGCCGCCCTCGTTCGAGACGGACGTGCGCGCGAGGTCGTGTTGGTGGCGCGTGGCGCCAGCGGCTCGTTGCGATCGAGGGCCGCACGTGCGGGCATCACGCGGGTGGTCGACCCTGCGAATGTGGCTCCGGCCCCCGGTCACGACGGTCCGTTGCCACGCCAGGTGCCACCGGCTCTCGTCCTTCCGAATGAGCCGTCCGTCCCGCTTGCGGTCGAGACGCATTCGTCGTCGCGGGTGGCGCCGGTTCTGGTGATCGCATCGGGACGTGGCGGAGTGGGCAAGTCGTCGCTCGTTGCCATGCTCGCCACCGTGGCGGGGGAGTGGGGGATGGAGGTCGCGGCGGTCGACCTGGACCTCTCGTGTGGCAACCTCCATACCTGCTTTGGCATCGTTCGCATCCCTGACCTCGCACAGATCGTCCGAGATGGTGCGACGAACCCTCAGGACATGGGTCGCGTGGGCGCGCGCTGCTCCGAGCGGGTGCGGCTGTGGGGACCTTGCGAGCGACCTGAGATGGCGGAGGTGGTGATGCCCCACGTGGCGGAGCTGCTCTCCTATCTCTCGACGCGTTTCGACCTGGTGGTCGTTGACACTTCGACCACCTTCACCGATGCGGTCGCCCAAGCGGCGCAGGCCTGTGACCGACTGTTCGTGGTGCATGACGGACGGGTTGGGGCCGTCGCGTTGGCAGCGCGCATGAGCGCGCTTGCCGTGCGGCTTGGTGTGGCGCGCACGCGCATCGTGCGGGTGGAGGATCTGGCAGATCCACGGGTCCGGCGCAGTCCCTTCGAGGGACGCGCCGAGGTGGGCCTGGAGACGGCACGTCTCTGCCGCGTCGTGGATGGTGGGGCGGAGGCAGAGGAGCTGCTCTTGTCGGGAAAGGTGTCCGAGCTGGTGTCCTGCGGCGGCGAGCTGGTGGACGACGTCTCGTCTCTGCTTGCGCAGACGCTCTCGGAGCTCGGCAGGCTTCCTGACAGCGATGCCGCTCGCAAGGCGGCCCAGGGTCCGACGCGTCGGCGCGGCCTGCAGCTCTTTGGCAAGAGGCGGGAGGTGCTCTGATGTCGGTGCTGGAACGCGTGCGGGCACGCAAGGCGCAGGCAGGAGGAGACCTGTCCGCAGGATCCGCGCGCGAGCTCTTGCAGGCCCTGAAGCGCCAGCTCGTCGAGCGCATCGGGCTGGCGACGATGGCGGCGATGGTGGCCTCGCCCGACCTTGGGACCGTGCGGGCGGAGCTGCGCGTCGCCTGTCAGGCGATCCTCAACGAGGACCGCTACTCGCAGATCCCCGATGACGAGCGCGAGCGGATGATCTCCCAGGTGCTCGACGAGGTGGTGGGCCTGGGGCCCATCCAGCCCTTGCTTGATGACGACACCGTCTCCGAGGTCATGGTCAACGGGCCACATGAGCTCTATTTCGAACGTGAGGGTCTCCTCTACCGCAGTGCCGCGGGATTCGAGTCCGAGGAGCAGATCATGATGGCCATAGATCGCATTCTGGCACCGCTCGGCAGGCGTCTCGACAAGAGCTCTCCCATCGTCAACGCCCGCCTCGCCAATGGGGACCGCGTCAACGCGGTGGCGCCGCCCATCGCCATCGACGGCCCCTCTGTCACCATCCGCAAGTTCTCGAATCGCATCACCTCGATGTCGCGGCTGGTCGAGCTGGGTTCGGTGCCCGCATGGTACGCGACGCTGCTCTCGTGGGCGGTGCGACTCCGGCAGGACATAGCCGTCGCAGGAGGGACGGGTTCGGGCAAGACGACGCTGCTCAACGCCCTCTCGTGCGAGATCGACCAGGGGGAGCGCATCATCACCATCGAGGACTCGGCAGAGTTGCGCCTTGATCCCGCCGCGCATGTCGTCCGCATGGAGGCCCGCGACGCCTCGATCGAAGGCACGGGCGAGGTGAGCATCCGTGAGCTGGTCAAGAATGCCCTACGCCAACGCCCTGATCGCATCGTGGTGGGTGAGGTGCGTGGTTCTGAGGCCATCGACATGCTGCAGGCCATGAACACCGGACACGATGGTTCGCTCACGACCCTGCATGCCGGCACCGCCGAGGAGGCCATCCTTCGCTTGGTGCTCATGGCGCGCTTTGGGATGGACCTGCCTGCCGCGATCATCGAGGAGCAGGTGGCCACGGCCTTGGACCTGATCGTCATGTCGGCGCGTCAGCCAGACGGCTCAAGGCGTATCACCTCGCTCTCGGAGGTCATGCGTGGGGTGGGCGGCGGCGTGGAGCTCAGGCCGGTGGTGGCCTTCGATCGCACGGACGATCGGTGGGAGCTGCTGCGCGAACCGGCCTTCGTGGAGACGGGGATTCGCTGCGGGCAGCTTGGCGAGGAGGTGGTGGCGTCATGGAGGCACTCTGTCTGCTGATGTGCGCAGCCGGCGTCGGAGGGGCCACGTGGTGTTTGGTAGGAGGGGTGCCCGGTCGCCATGCCTCTGGCTGGCTGCGACGGACGGCGCAGCGCCAGCTGCGAAGCCTCTGCCTGGTGATGGGTGGTCTTCCTCCTGCGAGGAGGCTGTTCGCATCGCCTGCCTGGCAGGAGGTGGGCGATGCGGTCGCGCCTCTTCTGGAGCGCCAGGGGATCGAGGTGGACCAGGACGAGGCCTGCTCGCTGGTGTTGCTCGCCTCGATCGTCGGCTGCGGGCTGTTGGCAGCCGCGTCCCAGTCCCTTTTGGGTGCCGTCGTCGGCGTGCTCGCCGTGGCAGTGGCGGTGCCGCTTTGGGACTCGTCACGACGCCGTGCGCGTCAGCGGGCGCTCGTCGACGAGATGCCCGAGGTCTTTCGCACGTTGGCCATGGCGCTGGCGTCCGGGGAGACCCTCACCCAGGCCATCGAGTACGTTGGCGTGCACGAGCAGGGCCACGCCGGAAAGGCGTTCGCCCGTTCGGCGCTTAGGCTGCGCTGCGGATCCTCCACCGAGGAGGCCATGGAGGGTCTTGCCGCAGAGCTTGATGCGCCCGGCGTCGGCCTGCTCACGACCGCCTTGATCATCTCCCAACGCACGGGAAGCCCTCTGCGCGAGCTCTTCCAGAGCTCCGCCCGCCTCGTTGAGCGACAAGGGGAGCTCGAGCGCCTGCTCGCGGTCAAGACGGCACAGGTTCGTCTCTCGGTGCGCATCGTGTGCCTGCTGCCGGCCGTCATCGTGGGCGTGCTCTCGCTGATATCCGTTGACTTCCAGCATGGCCTGGCAACGCCTGCTGGCACCGCGAGCGTGCTGGTCGCGGCGACGATGGACGGCCTGGCGCTGCTCGCCATCCGCTCGATCATGCGAGGGGTGCTCTGATGGCCGCGCGGGAGCTGCTGTGGTGCGTCGTGGTGGCACTCGGTTCGTTTGGGGCGACGTTCGTGGCGCTGGGCCTACGTCGGGAACGAGGGCGAGGGCATGCGTCGGCGGATCTCACGGGTGGCCTGCGCGCGGCGATGGAATCGCTGCCGGTGGTCGCGACCCTGCGCGAGCGTGCCGAGCGGGCCCATGTCAGAGCAGACTGCCTGCGACAGATGCCGGTCATGCTTGACGTCGTGACGCTCGGCCTCTCGGCGGGGCTGTCGTTCGACTCGTCGCTGGAGCTGTACTGCCAGCGCTACCAGGATCGCCTGGCACGCGAGCTTGGCGGGGCCATGCTCGCGTGGCGGTTGGGCACCTGCGGGAGGGAGGAGGCCATAGGCGAGCTGGCTCGCCGACTGGACGTTTCGGCGCTCGATCGCTTTGCGGGCGTGGTCTGCCAGGCGTTGGCGTTTGGGGCACCCCTCGCGACGACACTCGAGCAGCAGGCCCAGGCGATTCGCGAGGAACAACGCGCGCAGATGGAGGAGGAGGTCGAGCGGGCGCCCGTCAAGATGCTCATTCCTCTTGGGACGCTGATCGTGCCCGCGATGCTGCTCTCGATTCTGGGGCCGCTTCTGGGGGCGTCACTCACCGTTGGGTAAGGAGACCCGATCTCGTGCCATGTGCGTGTTCGGTCACGCCGCGGCGGGGCACCCGTCGAAGAAAAAGGACAGGGGACGTACGACGAAAGGAAGGAAGCGTCATGGGTGACAACAGGCTGTATAAGGGCATGCGGGAGTTGCTCGTGGGGGAGCGCGGCGAGCGCGGGCAGGGCACCACGGAGTACGCGATTCTCGTAGGCGTGCTGGTGGTGATCGCGATCCTGGCGATCATAGCGTTTCGCGGCAAGGTGCAGGAGCTCTGGAACGCCATCACCACGGGCATGAACTCGCTGTGAGGCGGTCTCGTGGCTCTTGTGCGAAGCGGCCGGAAGGCCGCGGTCTGTGTCGTCACCCTGGTCACGCTGCTTGTGGTGGGCACGTGCGGATGCCTGCTTGTGACAGGTGAGGGTTCGTCTGGTCCTGGGGACGAGCGGGGGGTCGCGGCGAGCGACCTCGGTGACGATCGTCTCCCCGCCGCGAGGGGCTCGTCCCCCTCCTCGTCGCATGCCACGACGAAGACCACGCGGCGGGGAGGCGCCAGGGAGGCCGCTTCGGCACTGCTGAGGTCCTATCGCGATCAAGGCGACTGCACGCTTGCCCAGCAGGGCTATCTCGATCTGCTCGGACGGGTGTGGGGCTGTGTGATCCAAGGTGACGGGTGGACGGACTTGTGCGTGATAAGCGAGACGACAGACGGCACTCGCAGCGACGTGTGGGTGACGCGCCTGGTCGCGGAGGAGGCAGCTGACGAGCTGGGCCTGGACGATGTTGGCAAGACGGGGGAGCAGGAGGGAACATGACATGGACGTGCATGGTGCGAGGGGGCGCACATGGTGGGGCACGCGCGCCACACGGGGGCAGGCGAGCGTCGAATTCGCCCTGGTGGTGCTCGCCTTTCTTGCCGTCGTTGGCGCCCTTGCGGCGCTCTGGCACGCAGCGCGTGACGGAGCCCTGCTCAACCGTGCCATCGAGGCGTCCTCGCACCGCCTGGTCGCAGACGGTGCCCCCGACTCGTTCGAGGACATCGTCCTGTTCTGAGGTCGCGAGGGTGCCCGTGTGGGCAAGTGCCTGTCATCGGGGCCAGGCAACGGTGGAGGCGGCCGTGATCCTGCCTGCGCTCATGCTGACGATCGCCTTGCTCGTGCAGCCCATCTGCCTCTCGTACACGCGATCGATCATGCGCGCGGCTGCGGCAGAGGGGATCCGTGCGGCGGCAACGTCCTACGGAGGAGAGCTGGGACCATGCCGACGGTATGTCTTCCGGAGGCTCAGGGCGGTCCCCGAGGTGCCGCTCTTCCATGTTGGCGGACACAGCGACTGGGACGTGTCGATCGAGCGCACCGCTTCGCACGTGGCGGTGCGCGTCGCCGGGCATGCGCGTCCGTTGCCGCTCATGGGCGTGCTCATGGGCGCCTTGGGGCGCTGCGATGATACCGGCGTCGTGCTTGAGGTGACGGTATCTGAGGATGTGCAGCCGACTGCGGTGGGAGGTGAGTCTGGTGTGTGGCAAGGGCTGTAGGCGATGGGATGACACGAAAGAGCCTCGAGCAGCGGGCATGGGGCACGGGCGCAGATGGGGCGTTGGATGGTTCGTCCGCTCCGATGGAGGCTACACGACCGTCGCCATCGCGGTGGCATTGCTCGTGAGCCTGTCGCTGATCTTTGGAATGGCGGCTGCCCAGTGGTCGCTTGCCCGTTCCGCCGACGTGCAGGAGGTCGCGGATGCCGCCGCGCTGGCGGGCGAGAGCTGCGTGGCGGCCTACGCGCGGGTCGTGCAGGCGGTCGATGCCTGCGTGCTCACCTTGGGGATAGCCGGCATCGTCGTGTGCGGGGCAGGCCTTGTGGTGGCGGGGATACCCGCCCTGCAGGCGAAGTCCGTTGCCATCCTGCGGCTGGGGCATCAGATCCTCAAGGCACGCGACGACTTCTCCCGTTCTGCCGAGCAGGGGTTGGCACGCTACGAGGAGGTTCTGCCGGCACTTGTGATGGCGAGTTCCGCCTCCTGTGTCGCCGCGAACGGATCTGGTGGGATCAGGTACGTGGGTATGGCCGTGCCGTACCCCCAGACCTCGCGTGCAGGTCGCACTGATCTCCCTGACGGGCCTGACGACAGTGAGCTGCAGCAGCGGGCGGAGCAGCTCGCTGAGGCCTCGGCGCGCAAACAGCGGGCGCACGAGCGGGCCGAGCGAGCCAAGGAGCGCGCCTGGCGAGCCGACAACGTCGAGGACCCCCGTTGTCTGTGGAGTCGTGCCGCAACCTTGGCTGGCCTCAGTGGGACGCTCAATCCCCGCTATGACCATCCAAGCACGTGGGAGTTCGAGTTTGCGCGTCTTCGCGCGCACAACTATTACGTGACACGAGCCTCACGGGAGGCGCCCGCCAACGGTGGCACCGAGGAGCTTCAGCGCTCGGCCGCCCGGGCGAGGTTCTTTGACTACGCCGTAGAGGCACTGGGACGCATGAGCTGCACGGACGAAGAAGACCAGGTGGACATGGATCTTGAGGTACTGCCGCATACCACGAGGACGGTCATGGAGACTCGTCTCTACACCGATGTGGTCTGGCCCTGCTCGCATGAGGAGGAAGGCCGGACGCTCCACTGCTCGCTGGCGTGTCCGGGCGTACGGGGCCCGTCATCGGGTGCCGCCTCGCTCGCGGACATCGACGCCGGAGGCGTGCTGCGCTGCGAGACCTGCCGGATGGACGCGCGCGCCATGGGCAACGTCGCCGACGCCTCGACCAATATCGACAATGGGTTCGAGCACTACTGGCGCATCGTGGTGGAATCCTCAGACGACTACGAGCGGGCCCGCAAAGACGAGATCGAGGCGGAGCGCGAGATGCGCGAGCTGGCAGAGGAGGGGGCGGACGCCTTTGACCATGCCATAGAGGTCCTGTCGGAGGAGCGGCCCGACATCTGCCCGGCGGGGGCCTGGGGATGCGTCGCGGTGGTGTCCCGTCCTTCGGCGACGGTGGTCCCCTCCGAGCTCACTGCCGCATTTCTCTCCTCCGCCCAACTGCCACCAGGTGCCGCGGCGAGCGCGGCGACCCTGGTCGTGGACGACGCGGCCTCACAGGGCGACGAGCTCTCCAGTGCCTTTGGCAGACTCCAGGTCACGGGAAGCTCGGACGCGCTGGATCTGGTCGGCAACGTCACCCGGCTCTGGGGAGGCCTGCTGCAGGGACTTGGCTCGTCGAGCGGGCTGGGTGTGGCGCCATCCGCCTACCTGCAGGACATAGAGGGGACCTCGGGTGAGCGGGTCGCCACCTGGCTCCGTCGCAGGCTCGCGGACGCCGTCTCGGGCCTGGGCCTTGGCCCCATCGACCTGAGGGTGCGCAAGCCGGCGCTGGTCAACACCCAGACCGTGCTTGACCACGCAGGTACGACGACGCCCCAGGAGCTCCGAACCATGCTGGGGACGCTGCCGTCGTCGCCGACGAAGCTGGCCTCCGTGCTTCGGGATCGAGTCGCCTCCCGGTTGGGCACGTCCGTCTTCACGGTGGCGGAACTGCCGATTCCTGGGCGCACGGGCATGCGGGTGCCGTTTGCCATCGACCTGTCACAGATGGGCGTCTCATGAGCGGCGCACGTGGCTTGAGCTCCCTTTGTCGTTCGCGCGACGGACAGATGGCCGTGGAGATGGCGGTGCTCATGCCGGTCTGCATCGTCTGCGCGCTCGTCGTGTTCAACCTCTGCCGCTTCGTGGAGGCGTGCGCCACCTTCGATCGCGTGGCGCTTGACGCGGTCATCTCCCAAGGGACGGACCTCTCGCGCACGTCCAGCTCGTCGGCGGGGCGCAGGCTCGCCGCATGCATCACAGACACGCTCGCGATGCGCTCCTGCGAGGTCAGCGTGGTGGCACAGCTCGCCTCCTCTCGAGCCGACGCCCACACGGTGCTCCTTGCTGCCACCGGAACGCCCGTCACCTACGTCTGCACGCTGCGCTACCGCCCTTGGCCCGCCTCGTTCATCGTGGCCGGCCTTGCCCTCAGCCCACCGCTTGCCCTGGTGCACGAGCGGCGGCTGGTGGTCTGCGCCTTCGGTGCGGGGACGGTGGTCTAGATGAGCCGAATGCTGATGGTGGAGCGTGCGGGTGCGCAGGCGCCGCTCCTGCGCTTCCGCCTGCTCACGACCTTCGTCGCACGGCTGCGAGGACTGCTGGGCACCACGGACCAGGCGGGACCGGTTGCGCTCGCTCGCTGCTCGTCGGTCCACACCTTCGGCATGCGCTACCACATCGACGTGGCGCTCGTGCGTTCGGATGGGGTCGTGCTGGGGTCCTGGCGCTCCGTCCCTCCGAGACGGTTGCTTTCGCGACGTCATTCGGTCGTGGCGCTCGAGCGTCCGCACCAGCGTGGACCGTGGCCTGCGGTCGGGGAGCGAGTGAGCATGTGGGGAATGGACGTCAGGGAAGGGGAGCATGATGGCAACTGAGGCACAGGGGCGCACGCAGGCGCGCTACTCGTTCGCGGTTTCTCAACAGAGATCACCAGAGGAGCGTTCCGACGCTCCGACGAGAACCTGCCCGCGATGCGGACAACGGCTCTTCGCAGACATGGAGGTCTGCTATGGGTGCCTGTACGACTTCTCGCGGGACAAGGGCGCTGGTCCCATCGAGCTTCCAGCCCTTCCCGAGCCACCGGACCCGCAGCCTGCAGAAGTGCTTGCTGACCCACTCGCGTTCGTCGCGCTTGACGAGCCGGATGACGAAGCGGCCTCCCGCCACCAGCCTGCCACCTTCGCGCCCCCGTCGATCCCCGACACCGTGGACATGGACGCCCTGGCCACGACCATTGTGGAGCGAGGGCCGGCCGAACACCCGGGCTCTTGGCCCGAGGCGCGGGTCGGTGTGGTCATCACCAGCGCGGACGTCACGGTCACGGTGCCGGTGAGCTCGGCGGGCGTCACCGTGGGGCGCGACAGGGACAACGACATCGTGGTGGCGATGCGTTCGGTGTCGCGTCGCCACCTGCGCATCGATCCCTGTGGGGAGGGTGCGGTCGTACGGGACCTCGGGGCCAAGAACCCAGCCATGGTGGGTGCCCTTCCGCTTGTGGGAGAGCGTCGGCTCCAGGTGGGCGACGAGCTCTCGGTCTGCGGGGTGAGATTGTGCGTGGCTTCGCTTGCGGACGCGCGGCGTCCCGGTCCCGCCGAGCCGTCTCGCTGATAGGTGAGTTTGACATGACCTCCTTTTTGTCACCTTGTGGCATTGGAGCCACGGATGCGGGGCGGTTCGCGCGCTCTGCTATGCTTTGCCAGAGACATCCGAAGGATGCTCTGGCAGAAGGAGGTCATATGCAATCCCGCACGCATACGGGCGCCGCGTCGCATCTCATGCGGCTTGCCCTTGCCATCGGCTTCGCGGTGGCGCTGCTGGCATTCCCCCGCAACGCCTATGCAGACAGCTACTCCATCGATGAGGTCATCATCGACGCCACCGTCGCCACTGACGGGTCCGTCTCGGTGAAGGAGTCCCGCACGTTCGATTTCGACGGCTCCTACCGTGGCGTGTACTGGAAGATTCCCACGGGCGACTACGACGGGCGCACCATCGAGACGACCATCGATTCCGTCGGCGAGATGGTGGATGGCGTCTACGTCCCTTTCACCGAGGGCAGCTCGGGACTTGACCACACCTACGAGATCTCGGACTACGACAGCTACATCCGCGTCAAGCTCTACTCGGCGCACTCCTCGGAGAATGCCACCTTCGTGATCAACTACACCGACTCCAATCTGGCGGCCCGGCATGACGACGTCGCCGTGCTGTACTGGAAGTTCGTCTCGGACGGCTGGGACGTGGAGTCGGAGAACGTGACGTGCACCGTTCATTTGCCCGTGCCTGCGGGCAGGACCATCACACCGGGCGAGGACGTGCGGGCCTGGGGACACGGTCCTCTGGACGCCTCAGTCGGCTTCGACGGCAATGACGTCGTCTACCAGGTGCCGGGTGTCGGCACCTCCGAATTCGCCGAGGCCCGCATCACGTTCCCCGAGTCGTGGCTCTCCGAGGCCACCTCGCTTGGCGGCACGGTCCTGCCTTCCATCCTGGAGGAGGAGCAGCAGTGGGCGGACGAGGCCAACGAGAAGCGACAGAGCGCCCGCAGGCTCCTCTTTGGCGGATACGGAACGGCGGGCCTGCTGACGCTGCTGACGCTGGTGCTGCCCTTCACCCTGCTCGCCCGCTACCGGCGGACGCACAAGGCGACCTTCGACGACGAGTACTTCCGTGACGTCCCCACCGACGACCATCCGGCCGTGCTCGGCATGGTCTATCACGGGGGCAAGGTCAAAGACACCAGCTTCACGGCCACGCTGATGCGCCTCACCGACTTGGACGCCATCAAGCTCGAGCTCACCACGTTCACGGAGAAGGGCTTGTTCGGCAACGAGAAGACCAAGAAGGACTACCGGCTCTCCAAGACCGCGAAGCTCGCCACCATGGAGCTCGACCAGATTGACAAAGGGGCTGTGAGCACGCTCTTCAGCAAGATCGGCGCCAAGTCCACCAAGCACAAGGGGGACACGTCCAAGACCCAGTCCATCCTGTTCTCGGACATCGAGGCGGTCGCTAAGGCCCATCCGGGGAGCTTCAGAGCCGCCTATGACGGCTGGAAGGGCACGGTCGAGGCTGAGGCGGCCAAGCGCAGGCTGTTCAGGAGCTCCCGCTCCACCGGCATGGGATGGGTTATCCTCTGCGCGGTCGTGTCGGGCCTGCTGCCGTTTTTGACCTTCGTGCTCACTTCCATCACCGGGGCTTGGTCCATCGGCATGCCGCTCATGGCACTTCAGGCGGGCGTCTTCGCCTCCAACTGTGTCATCGCGACCAGGCTCAAGGACATCTCCGACGAGGCCATCGAGATCAAGGCGAAGCTCGAGGCGCTGCGCCGGTGGCTCACGGACTTCACGCGCCTGCCCGAGGCCGTCCCGCGCGACGTGGTGCTCTGGAACCGCCTGCTCGTGATGGCGGTGGTGCTCGGGGTGGCCGGCGAGGTCATCCGTCAGCTCAAGGTAGCCGTGCCGGAGCTGCTGAACGAGCCGGACCTCATGCCCACGTACGGCTGGTACTATCACTCCGCCTCCCTCGGCAGGGCGCACGAGCTGTTCAGCAGCACCTACGCTCACGCCCACAGCGTAAGCACTATGGAGCTCTCATCGTCGAGCTTCAGCTCCGGCAGCGGAAGCGGCGGAGGGTTCTCCAGCGGTGGCGGCGGCGGTGGCGGAGGCTTTGGCGGTGGCGGCGGTGGCGGCGCCTTCTGACGGGGGTGCGGCGATCGGTAGCCACCTGCCACCGGAGCGGTGCCGCTTCAAAGGGGCGCTACCGCTCCGGTCGCCTTACGGGAGTGGTGCCACCGTGCCAGAGGCGGGTACAATGTGAGTCGCTGACCTTTTCCTGACGGACGGAACGATGAAGAAGTACGCGCGTCTGCTCGCCTCATATGCCGCCATCGCCATCACGGGCATGGTGCTGTACACGCCGTGGTTGGTGGGCCTCACGCCTGCGGACCCCAGCATCGTGCGAGCCTCCCTCTCGGTCATCTGCGGCATCGTGCTTGCCGGGGCCTTCGCCGGATCGACCTACGTCTACCTGCATGAGGCGGAGTACCGGCTGCTAGAGACCTCCGAGGTCAACGAGGCCGACGACGTCCTTCCCCAACTGCGCGGGCTCTCCGACACGCCGGTGGTGGGCACCTTCGCCCAGCAGGCCTCGACGCAGGTGGAGTCGGCGGGATACCGTCACGAACGCCTGCGGCGTGTGGTGAGCGCCACCTTCTCGGAAGGCTCGCTCAGCTGGGACAAGTTCATGGCGGTCATAGACGCCTCGCAGCGCACGCTGCTGCGCAACTGCGCGCTGCTGGCCAACCGCATCCACGCGTTCGACGTCGACGCGTACCGCTCGGCCCGTCGCAAGCGTCCAGACGCAGACGCCCAGGCTCTCGATGGCGAGCGTCTTGCCGTCTACGATGGGGCCCTTGCCGGCATGCGCGAGGTCATCGAGGCCAACGAGCGCCTGCTTCTGGAGATGGGCAAGCTCGAGATGGAGATCTCGGACATGAAGGCCGACGACGCCCGCGAGGACAACACCCGCATGCTCGACGAGGTGCGCGAGCTGGTCGAGCAGACGAAGTACTACCGGTAGGCAACCGAGCGTCGGTGCACCGTAGGCGACAGGGAGGCAAACAGATATGAACCGCAAGAACAACAAGGCGATCATTGCCATCATCGCGGGCATCGTGGTGGTGAGCGCCGTGGTCTTCGGCGCGTTCGTCCTCGCCCGCAACGTGTTCGTGCCGGAGCGCGTTCGCACGACCGAGGACGCCACGGCAAGCCTCGACCGCATGGTCAACAGCATCAAGCCGGAGACGGCGACGCCTCACAAGTCGTCGGTCGAGTTCAGCGAGCAGGAGGACACGACGGCTGACGAGCTGCCTGACCTCGACACCAATGAGGTGACCGCCAAGGAGACCACCGAACTCTTCGCCGAGATCTGGTGCTCTCCGGAAAAGGCGGGCACCGGCACCGACGGCTGGATGCGCGAGCTGGCCGACGCCTTCAACGCCACCAACCCCGAGCTCGACGGCCAGCGCGTCTCCGTGCGCATCCGCAACGTCTCGAGCGGGCTGGGCAACGACTACATCGTCACGGGCAAGGCGACCCCGGACGCCTACTCTCCCTCCAGCGCCCTGTGGGTCGAGATGCTTGGCGCGAAGGGCGTCGCATGCGAGTACGTGCGGGAGCGGACGGTGGGCAACGTCGCCGGCTTCCTGCTCGACAAGGCCCACTACGACGCGCTTGTCGACGAGTATGGTGCCGCGGACCTCAAGGCCGTGACCGAGGCGGTCGGCAAGGGCGACCTGACGATGGGCTACACCAACCCCTTTACGAGCAGCACAGGCCTCAACTTCCTGATCTCCGCGCTTCTGCGCTACGACCGCAACGACCCGCTGTCCGATGCGGCCATCGATGGCTTCCGGCAGTTCCAGGCCAACGTGCCCTTCGTGGCGCTCACGACGGTCCAGATGCGTGACGCGGCCGAGCGCGGCTCGCTCGACGGCTTCGTGCTGGAGTACCAGCTCTACCAGAACGACCCCTCGCTCTCCAAGTCCTACCAGTTCGTGCCCTTCGGCTATCGGCATGACAACCCGCTCGTGGTACTGTCGACGACCGACCCCACCAAGCGTCAGATCGTGGAGCAGTTCGCCGCCTACTGCGACGAGAACGGCAGCGAGCTGGCCGAGCGCTACGGCTTCGATGGGCTCGACTCCTACAAGAGCGAGAACCCCGAGGCAGATGGCAAGACGCTCGTCTCCGCCCAGAAGCTCTACAAGGACAACAAGGACAGCGGAAAGCCCGTGGTGGCGGTCTTCGTGGCCGACGTGTCGGGTTCCATGGACGGCGAGCCGATGCGGGCGCTGCAGGAGTCGCTCATCAACAGCATGCGCTACATCAACGCCGACAACTACGTGGGGCTGGTGTCCTACTCTGACTACGTGACCATCGAGCTGCCCATCGCGCAGTTCGACCTCAACCAGCGCGCCTACTTCAAGGGGGCGGTCGAGGGCCTGCGTGCCGGTGGCGGCACGGCCACCTTCGATGGCATCTGCGTGGCGACACAGATGGTGCAGGAGGCGATGGCGGAGCACGAGGACGCCAAGCCGCTGATCTTCGTGCTCTCCGACGGGGAGACCAACACCGGGCACGACCTTGCGGACGTCAGCGACGTGCTCAAGGCCCTGCGCATCCCCGTCTACACCATCGGCTACAACGCCAACATCGACGCCCTCAAGAAGATCAGCTCCATCAACGAGGCGGCAAGCATCGACGCCTCCACCGACGATGTCATCTACCAGCTCAAGGACCTGTTCAACGCCAACATGTAGCGAGAGGCGGCGGGTCGGGGCATGGTGCCTCGAGCGTCGCGTGCCCGAAGAAGGAGTGAGCCATGAGCTTTGACCTTGAAGTTCCCGATCCCCAGGACGTCATGGAGACGGTCAAGCGCGACACCGAGGTGTCGAGCGCCTATGCCGACGCGGTCGACGCGGCGGCCGTCGAGAAGGGCGAGGAGATCGTGGCAGTCGACCTTGACTCGGTCGCCAGCCGCCGCGCCATCACGAGCGCCGTCAACGACCTGGGCTCCGACATCGTGGAGCGCTCGACGACCAAGAACGCCATCCTCGCCAAGCGTGTCGGCGAGCTCTCGCGCGGAGGCAACGAGAGCAGCGAGGTCGCCAGGGGCCTGGAGGATCTGGCCATCAAGATGCGCGACCTGGACCCCTCGGGCATCGACTTCGTCAAGCATGGGGTGCTGGGCGGGCTGTTCAATCCGGTGCGCCGCTACTTCGAGCGCTACAAGAGCGCCGACGCAGAGATTGCCGACATCGTTCGCTCGCTCGATCGGGGACGCACCACCCTCAAGCAGGACAATGTAACCCTTGAGCTGGAGGAGGGCGCCATGCGCGACCTCACCCGCCAGCTGAACCAGAAGCTCGAGATGGCCGTCGACCTGGATGCCTACCTCACCGGGCGGATCGAGGAGATTCGCTCGCAGGGCACCGAGGACGAGCGCGTCACGTTCCTTGAGGAGGAGGTCCTGTTCCCGCTGCGCCAGAAGATCATGGACTTCCAGCAGCTGCTCGTGGTCAACCAGCAGGGCATCGTGGCCATGGACGTGGTGCGTCGCAACAACCTGGAGCTGATGCGCGCCGTCGACCGTGCCGAGCACGTGACCGTGGCGGCGCTGCGCACGGCGGTGACGGTGGCTGGGGCGCTCTACAACCAGCGCATCGTGCTGGAGAAGGTCCAGGCGCTGAACGAGACCACCAACGACATGATCGCGTCGACCTCGCGCATGCTCAAGGAACAGGGCGTCACCATCCAGCGCATGGCGAGCGAGACGAGCGTCTCGCCCGAGACGCTGAAGCAGTCCTTTGCCGACACGCTTTCGGCGCTCGACGACATCTCGACCTACAAGCAGCGCGCACTACCGCAAATGGAGCAGACCATAGCGGAGTTCCGTGCGATCGCCGACGAGGGGGAGCGCCGCCTGCAACAGATGGAGGATGCCGGAAGCTTCGAGCTCTGATGCGTCCGCCTGCGGAGGGCGCGGCCTGAGGCCACCATCGCGACCAGGCCATGCCGGCCCCCAAGGCCCAGTGCACGAAGCGCAGGGCGAAGCATGAAGACCGATGTGGCGAGGGCGCCGGAAGCGCGAGACGCTCGGGCGCCCTCGTCCTCCAACCAGAAGGGGCGAGGCGGGCGACCCCGTGCCCGCCGCCCGCTTGCGGACCCGGTATGGCAGCCCCAAGCTCCCTTCACAAGTCCATGAGATACTGGACAACTCTGTACGCCCAGTTCCAGGAGATCACATGTCAGGACTTGTCTTTCGGCGAGACGGGTTTGGCCCAAAGCTCGGCGAGTTTGCCTTCGTTCCCCCAAGCACGATCGGTCACCTTGCACGACGGCTGCCGGAAGGGACGGACGCCTTTCAGGTCCTGTGTGACTCGTGGCAGTGCGCCCACGAGAGCGGGCTGGTGGTCGACGAGGGGAGAAGCGTCAGCTTTCCCGTCTGGACGCCGTCTGCGGACGCTGCGGCAGGCATCGTCCCGCACGAAGACGACTCCAGCCCCTCTGCTAGCAGCGCCGAGCTGCCTGACAATGACCTTGTGGCGACGCTCGTCCCGAACAACCGCGACGATGTCTCGGTGCCGTGGGCGCTGAGGTACGTGGGTCCCGACCGGTACCGCATCCTCGACAAGCTGCGTGACGACCTCAGCACTCCGCGCGACATCCAGAGCTTTGCGTGGATGCCCTGGGACAGGGTCCTCGAGGAGGTCGCCAGCGCCGCGCTCGACGAGCCCTGGGACCTCGGGACGGGCGACCGCTGGGTGCTGAGGTCCTACCTCAGGTACACCTACCAGCGCGCCGCCATACAGGGCAAGGTGCTGTTTGACAACTCGAACGATCTGGCCGCATTCAACACCGGCCTCGTCGGGAAGACCTTCGAAGACCTCTTCATGTGCTTCAAGCCCAACGTCAGGATGAACCCTGAGTGGGAGTACGCGGGCGTGTGCGTCGCGGGGGTGCGCAGCCTGGGCAAGCAGCTCATCGAGGGCTTTCCGCAGCTCCCCGCCCGCGCGAGCTACTTCGATGACGTGACGGACCTCGTCTTCGACAGCTCGCAGGACCTCTACGTCGACTCCACCCACATCGTCGTGGACAACGTCGACCGTCTTCCGAGGGCCTTCTTGGAGGAGCAGCTCCACGACAGGCCGGCCCTGCTCGAGCATCTCGCCCGCCTGGGAGACGTCGACGACGGCGTCCAGCGGGAGGACTTCGGCGAGATACGGCAGGGGATCGAGAGCGACGACGCGCTGCTCCGCCGCCTCAAGGACCGCCTGGACGACGCCATCAAGTTCGCCAGGAAGCAGACCGAGTGGAACTATCGTGCGGCGGTTCCGTGCTACCACCCCAAGGCGAACGAGATGAGCCTGCTGCTGCCCCTCTGCCTGCAGCGCCCTGGGCATGTCGACGTCGCCCTCGTGGTGAGGCTCACCGCGTCGGGCAGCTACCAAGGGGAGACCGTCTTGAGCATGCGCCAGGCCTACCTCGACGCGCGGCTCATCTTCCGTCCTGAGGAGAGTTGGCTGCGCCTGGACTAGGCGCCGGGTGGATCCGTTGCCGGCCAGGACCGGAGTAGGAACAGGTCTGGGTCCGTTACCAGTCAGGCTTGGCTAGGCGCGGGTCGAGTCCGTCACCAGCCAAGCTTGACCTGATGCAGGTCGCGTCACCTCCCCTCGCGCCGAGATGCGCGTCTCGCCGACAAGGGGAGGTGACGCATCGGATCTGCGGCTCTGCCGTCGGATCCGTGGCTGCTATGGCTCTACGGCTCTACCGCAGAGGCGACCACCTGCTGCTTCTCGGTGCGCTCCTGCGCCGCCGCGCGGTCCGCACGTGCCTTGTTGATGCGCAGGACGACATACGTCACTCCGATCAGCGTGAAGATCCAGAACGTGCCCGCTCCCTGGATGGCCCAGGTGGGGAAGGTCTCGAGCTGGCCGGGGACGATCTCGGTGCCTTCGACGAACATGACGACGCCGCTGCACACGTTGGAGAAGCCCACCAGCGCGCCCGCGAGCATCACGAGCACGTAGAAGGGGTATGCCGTGGCACGCTGGACCGTCTTCCACTTCGATCCGAGCTTGCGACGAACGGGCTTGAACGAGGTGATCCATGCGACCAAGAACGCGATCGTCAGCACGACGAAGATCACGCCAAAGATGATGATGTCGAGCACTTCGATCCACTGGGGGCCGTGCGCCATGCTCAGGTCGGCGTTCCAGTAGCGAAGGGCCGTGCCGACACGCTGGAACCCGTGGCCAAAGGCGTTGATGCCAGCCAGGATGGACAGCTCCGAGCGGATGGCGAACATACGCTTGACCCAGGGGGTCTTGGGCAGCGCGCCTATGAACATGACGACGGTGTACAGGGCGACGCTGGCCTCCGCCGAGAAGAACGCCGTTCGGATGAGATAGCCGAGGGCGTTGGGCTCAGTGTGGGAAAAAGAGTGGCTCCATTCATGGTAGCTCTGGATCCACGCAGGCATTTCCGCGCCGCCCGAGCGTGCGACCCACGAGAAGGGCGCATACCAGTACTGGGCGATGACGACGACGGCCGTGAGGGCATAGAAGACGCCAGCGTGCTTCTTGAGCGCCTTGTCGAACAGTGTGACGAACAGCAAGGCAGGTACGAGGGCGATTGCCATTCGGGGTATGCAATCGAGGACAAACGTAAGCATTGAGGCTCCCGTCTCTTTTTGGGGGCGCGACCCGTGCACAAGGTCTGCGCGAAGAGTTCGCTATAGCTTACTCAGAGACCCTAGCAGCACCTTTTCCCCTTTGGGGCGAAAACGTGTATTTTTAGACAGAATTTTGTCACTTGAAACAATTTGACAAGCGAAAGGTCAGCTCAGGACCCCTCCGGCACCCGCCCGTCGCACCGGGAGTCGAGGGATGCCGCAGGCAGGATCCGGCATCAGCGGAGACGGGCGCGTGTCGGGTGCGCCCTCGTGCCCCCGGCGCTCGGAAAATAAAAAAGACGCTCCGACCGGAACGTCTTTCTGAGACCACATGGTGGCTGGGGAGGGAGTCGAACCCCCGACACAGGGATTTTCAGTCCCCTGCTCTACCAACTGAGCTACCCAGCCAGATGAATGCTCGCGTGCAAGCTAGTTCACTATAGCAGACGGCACCTGCGCGTCAAGAAGTTTCTTGTTGCCATGGTCGTGGCAGGGACGGCTGGCGAGGCTTGGTGGGGTGTGGTCCCAGGCGGCGTGTCCGACGCCTCCGGACGGCAGCCAAACATGCGCCCCTTGCTCGGAGCCGTTCGGTGCCCGCTCCTCGCTCAGAACAGCACCGTGAACGGGCGGGAGTCCCCGTGGGGCTCGATGTCGTCCTTCTCGTCGATGACGTAGCGAATGGGGAAGTTCGCGTACTGGCGGTCGAAGCGGGTGAAGTAGGTGCCCAGGTCGCGGCTCGGCCCCTCCAGCTCCATGCTCACGCTGCCGTCGGGCTCGTTTCTCACCCAGCCGGAGAGCCCGAGCTCACCGGCCACCTTGCGCGCCGTCCAGCGGAACCCGACGCCCTGGACCTCGCCCACGAAGCGCATGCGCAGCCGCCTGAGGCGGCGAGGGTCGTCGGGGCGTGCTGCTGTGCGTGCGTCTGCCATGATGCGAATCCCCTTCCCCGCGCGACTCGTAGCGAGGGCTGCCGCACGTGGAACCTGACGAGGTCGAAAGGCGCCAGCTCGTCGTTCTGGCCACCCAAGCCCTACAATAGCATGCAGACACCGAACGTACCTGCACGACCAGCGACAGGGGAGATGTGCCGTGAACCTCACCAGAAGAAGCCTCCTTGGACTTGCCGGCCTGGGTGCCGCAGCCGGCCTCTCCGCCTGCGAGCTGCGTCAGCTCGTCGAAGACGACCGTGAGGGCGAGGAGGCCCCGGGCGAGCAGGAACAGCAGGAAGAGGAGCCCGCCGTCGACCTGGCCGAGTTCGAGGGCCTGGCCATCGACATGGACGCCTGGTCCTATGACGCGACCAACGACTGCTACTACCAGCTTGGCCTGCCCTACTGCACCACGCCGAGCAGCGAGCAGTACGAGACGCTGGCGATCTTCGTTCCGGGGGCCTACTTCACGGCGACCAAGCGCGGGAGCACCTACCGCTGCGCGGTGGATGCGGCGGGGAAGGTTGGCGACTTCACGGCGGAGACGGCGCCGGTCGCCCTGCCCATCAACTCGTCGTACTGGTCCGCCCAACCCTGCCCGACCAGCTATTCCTACGACGGGCTGGGGCGTTTCCTCGAGGCGGGCGTCGTCTACGTCTACGCGGGCTTCCGCGGGCGCAGCGGCGGCTATGAGTCGACGACCCAGGAGTACTTCTCGGGCGGCGCCCCCTGGGCGGTGGCCGACCTCAAGGCGGCCGTGCGGTGCCTGCGCTACAACGCCGCCGTCCTGCCGTGCGACACCTCCCGCGTCTTCGCCTTCGGTCTGGGCGCGGGCGGCACCTACAGCGTGCAGCTCGGCGTCTCGGGCAATGCGGAGGCGTTCGACCCCTACCTCAAGGAGCTGGGCGCGGCGACCCACGACCTCGAGGGTGCCGAGCTCACGGACGAGATCTTTGGCTCGGCGTCGTGGTGTCCGGCCGTCTCCCTCGACGC
Organism: Atopobiaceae bacterium; assembly: GCA_040268355.1. Taxonomy (GTDB): domain Bacteria; phylum Actinomycetota; class Coriobacteriia; order Coriobacteriales; family Atopobiaceae; genus UBA1367. The sequence goes on from JAWRIT010000077.1 coordinate 32,722, forward strand.
TGGCGACGCCGCCTACGAGTGGATGATGGGGCAGTACGCGCAGAAGGACTCGCGGGCCGAGGGCAGCTGGACGGCCCTGCTCTCGAAGGATCTGGCAGACGCCTATGGGAGCTACCTGAACGCGCTCTCGTTGGCGGACGCCGACGGCAACCCGCTCACGCTCGACCGGATCGAGGACGGCACCTATGGGGGCGGCACCTACTACGACCGCCTGCTCAAGGAGATCCGCGACGCTGCCTCGGCCTTCCTCGCTTCGACGACCTTCCCCTACACGTCGATGCCGCCGGTGGGCGTCGCCCCGTACTTCCCGGGGGACGCGGACCTCAGCGTCTCGGAGGTCGCGGAGTCGTCGCAGGAGGGCAACGGCGAGTCCGCGTCGTCTGGCGGCGTGCGGCAGGTCCAGGCCACCGTCTACGACTCGCTCGAGAGCTACGTGAGCGCCACGAACGGCGACGATCGGTGGCTGACCTACAACGCGAACAGGGGAGAGGCGGACATCACGGGCCTCTGGGGCTTCGTGAACGCCTGTCGGCAGGCGACCCGTGGCGTCTGCGCCTACGACGCCCTCGACCGCTCTGGTACCGCCAACCAGCTCTTTGGCACCGACGAGCAGTCCTCTCTGCACTTCGACGCGATGGTCAGCTCCCTGCTCCAGGAGAACCACGAGCGCTATGGCGAGGCCGATGGCTGGGACGAGGGGCTTCTCGCCGCCTGGAGCGACGACCTGGCGCAGACCGACGTGCTCGATGTGACGGTGACCGACCGTGTGACGATGTGCTCGCCGCTGGGCTACCTCTGTGGGGAGCGGCCCCTCGAGGCGACGGTCGCCCCGCACTGGCGCGTCATGACGGGGCTCTTCCAGGCGGAGACCTCGCTGACCTCCGAGGTCGCCCTTGCCTGCGCGCTGGAGGGCAGCGAGGCGGTCGAGGACGTGTCCTTCGAGGCCGTCTGGGAGGCGGGCTACGGCCTTGCCGAGCGCTCGGGGGACGCGCAGGACAACCTCGTGGCCTGGATGGTCGCCTCGTGCCCGGACGGCTCGCAGGACGGTGACGACCAGGACGCCTAGCAGGCTCGTTCGGCGGTCCTGCCATGCCCCCGGCAGATCCGGCCCCCGCATCCCCAAACAGCAGAACGAATAAGAATATGCCGTATGGATTTACAATGCAATAGGCAATCGACCAGGTGACAGAATCCGCCATCTCTCGTGATATCATTGATACAACGAAGAGATGGAGGCAGGTCATGTACCACGTTGGCGAGTACCTTGTCCATCCTGGGCAAGGCGTCTGCAAGGTTGACGAGATCGTCTCCGAGCCCCAGCAGACCTATCTGCTTGAGCCGGTCGGCTCCCGGCACCACATGCGCATCAGCTTTCCGGTGGCAAGCGAGGGACGGCTGCGCCCGGTGCTCTCGAAGTCCGAGGCGAAGCAGCTGATCGACGACTATCCCACGATCGAGCCCGATGACTACACCGAGCGCAGCGTGGCGCTCGAGGAGGAGCACTTCAAGAACGAGATCCGTCGGGGCACCTGCCGCGACTCGGTCCGCGTGGCCAAGACCTTCCGTGCGCGCATCGCAGAGGTCCGCGCACGCAACAAGCGCCCTCCGGTGGCCTACGAGCGCATCCTCAAGCAGGCGTGCGAGCGCTCCCTGCAGGAGCTCGCCGTGGCGCTCGGCACGACGCCCGAGGACGTCCGGGGACGCTTCGAGCGGCAGATCGAGGGGGACGCCTCCCTCGCGTAGCGCCCGGACGGCACGTCCGCCACAAGGCCTCCCTCGTTACCAATTCTGCTCAAGCTCATGGGAGTCTGAGGGAGATCACGGCTATTAGGTACAATTGCACAGTTCGCAAGTCCCCACGCGCAGAGAGGTCGCATGCCCATGGCATCCATCACCGACGCCCCGTCTGGTCGTGCAATCATCACCGTCCTCGGCAGTGACCGCTCGGGCATCGTCGCCGCCGTCACCGGCGCGCTCGCTCATCATGACATCAACATCCTCGACATCTCGCAGACCATCCTGCAGGGCATCTTCACCATGACGATGCTCGTCGACCTGAGCGCGTCGGATGTCGACTTCTCCGTTGTCCAGAACGAGCTGAGCGAGCTCTCTGGCCAGCTCGGCGTGCAGATCACGCTGCAGCGCGAGGAGGTCTTCGACTTCATGTACCGCCTCTAGCAGGAGGAGCCCCATGAGCGCACGCCAACGCCGCGAGCGGACGTCTCGCTTCCTGACCAGGGAGGAAACCTCCGCCCTGGACCGTGTGTCCGACGCCTATCCCATGCCCTCGGTCGGCCTGGGGCTGTCGCCCGTCGCCGAGCAGCTCTACGACGGCATGAACCGCGTGGACAAGGTCCCGCCCGAGCTCTACGCCCACTACGACGTCAAGCGCGGCCTGCGCAACGCCGACGGGTCGGGCGTGCTCGTGGGACTCACCACGGTCTCCAACGTGCACGGCTACAACCGGGTCGACGGGAAGGTGGTGCCGGACGAGGGCAACCTCTCCTACCGCGGCTACGACATCGACGACCTGGTGAGCGGCGCCCAGCGGGACGGTCGCTTTGGCTACGAGGAGGCTGCCTACCTGCTCATCGCCGGGGCGCTGCCCAATCGGGCCGAGCTCGAGGACTTCAAGCTGCGCATCGGTTCGCGCCGACAGCTCCCCGAGGGCTATCTGGCGCTCTTCCCGCGCACGACCTACAGCCACTCGATCATGAACGTGCTGCAGAGCGCGACGTTGCTGCTCTACGCGTTCGACCCCGACCCCGACGACACCAGCCCCATCCACGAGGTCGACGTCGCGCTCTCCCTGCTCGGGCGCTGGCCGCGCGTCGCCAGCGTCGCGCATGCGGCCTTCGTGGCCAACGAGGAGGGCGCGCGCCTGGTGGTGCCGCCCGCCCGCGAGGACTACTCCATGGCCGAGACGATCCTCGACGTGCTGCGCGGCGACGAGGGCTTCACGCGCGACGAGGCCATGCTGCTCGACGTCATGCTCACGCTGCACGCCGAGCATGGCGGCGGCAACAACTCGTCGTTCGCCTGCCGCGTGCTGTCGTCGTCGGGCACTGACGCCTACTCGGCCTACGCCGGCGCGCTCGGCTCGCTGAAGGGACCCAAGCACGGTGGCGCCAACTCCAAGGCCGGCGAGATGATCGACGACGTCGCCGCCCACGTCGAGCGCTGGGACAGCGACGACGAGGTGGCCTCCTACCTCGAGCGCATCCTGAGACGGGAGGCGTTCGACCGCACGGGCCTCATCTATGGCCTGGGACATGCGGTCTACACCGTGACTGACCCACGTGCCGAGATCGTCAAGCGCTATGCGGGCGCCCTCGCCGAGCAGTGCGGCCAGGCGGGCAAGTTCGAGCTCATCAAGCGCGTCGAGCGCCTGGGGCCCCAGCTCATGCGCGACGTGCGGGGCATCCGCAAGCCCATCAGCACCAACATCGACCTGTACACCGGCTTCGTGTACGAGATGCTGGGCATCCCACACGCCATGTTCACGCCGATATTCGCCATCGCCCGCATGGCCGGCTGGGCGGCGCATCGCATGGAGGAGCTCTATGGCGCGGCGCGCATCATTCGTCCGGCCTACAACTCCTCCCTGAACGAGCATGCCTACGTGGCCCTCGACCAGCGGCAGTAGGGGGCGGGCGTGGTGAGCACAGATGCGGTGCGCAAGGAGATCGCCGCGAGGCCGCTGGGTGTCTCCGTCTGCTGCCTCTCGTTCAACCATGCCCCCTACATCGCCGCCGCGCTCGACTCGTTCCTCTGCCAGGAGGCCGACTTTCCCATAGAGGTGCTCGTCCACGACGACTGCTCGACTGACGGCACCATCGACATCCTGCGCGAATACGAACGGCGCCACCCGGGCGTGGTGCGCGTGGCCTACGAGGAGCACAACCGCTGGGACCCGGTGCACACCGTCCCCTACGTCGGGGGCATCCTCGTGCCGATGGGGCGCTACCGCTACGTGGCGCTCTGCGAGGGCGACGACTGCTGGTGCGACCCGCACAAGCTGGCGCGGCAGGTCGCCTATCTCGAGGCGCACCCCGACTGCTCGATGGTCGCCTGCCAGGCCATCGTGGAGGACGCGACCACGGGACGCGAGGTCGCACGGAAGGGCTACGGAGACGCGCCCCGCGACCTCGACGGCGCCTACCTCGCCGCCCATTGGGGCAGCGAGGGCGCCCTGCCCACGGCGAGCGTGGTCGTGCATGCCCAGACGGAGTACGACTACGCCTTCGAGTGGGACTTCGGCAAGCCCTTTGGCGACTACTCGTTCGCCCTGTTCTGTGCCCAGCGCGGCCTGGTCCACTACGACCCCACGATCAGCTGCGTCTACCGGCTGGGAACGGCGGGCTCGTTCACCGATGGCAATCGCCGTCGGGTCCTCGACGTGCGCCGCGAGATCGCGGGGCTGCTCTTCTACCAGAACATCGACGCCCACACCGGCGGCGCCTACCACGAGGCGCTCATGGCCCGGGGGGCCACGGGCGCCCGCAACATCGCCATCGTCGCCGGGTGGGTGCGCTTCTTCCGCTCTCCGTTTGGCTCGCGCTGGCGGCCCTACCTCTCGGTCCGCGACCATGTCCTGGGCCTTGCGTCCCGGCTGGCGTACCTGGCCGGGTTCTGTCCCGTCTATGACCCGGCCCAGGGGCGCTACCGGCTCAGGCGCATGACCACAGACGAGCGCGAGGACGGGCGGCGGGCGCTCGAGCTGCTCGACCTCTCCCGGAGGGAGCTGCGCCATGGCTGACGGGTCGCTTCGCGAGAAGACCTTCTCCTCGCTCATATGGAAGTTCCTCGAGCGGATGGGCTACCAGGCGATCCAGATCGTCATCCAGGTGGTGCTCGCGCGCCTGCTCGGCCCCGACGACTTCGGGGTGCTCGCGATCATGATCGTGTTCGTGAACGTGGGCAACGTCTTCGTGCAGTCGGGCCTCAACACGGCCCTCGTGCAGTCGGTCGAGGCGACCGACCGCGACTTCAGCACCGTCTTCTGGATGAGCCTCTCCATCGCCCTTCTGGTGTATGGGGGCATCTTCTGGGCGGCCCCTGCGGTGGCGGCGTTCTACGCCATGCCGACGCTGGTGTGGTCGCTGCGGGCGCTCTGCCTCATCCTGCTGATCAACGCCTACAACGCCACGCAGGTGGCCCACATCCAGCGCAGCCTGGAGTTTCGCAAGATCTTCAACGCCACGCTCACCAGCGTGGTCGTCTCGGGCGTCGTCGGCGTCGGCGTCGCGCTCTCTGGGGGCGGCGTGTGGGCGCTCGTCTCCCAGCAGCTCTCCTACCAGATCACCAACTGCCTCATGCTGGCGGCCCAGGTGCGCTGGCGCCCGCGTCCGGTCTTTGACCCTGCCCGCGCCCGCGAGCTGTTCTCCTTTGGGTGGAAGCTGCTCGTCTCCGGACTGCTCGAAACGGGCTACCAGAGCCTCTCGGACCTCATCGTGGGCAAGCAGTTCACGCAGGGGGAGCTCGGCATCTTCTCGCAGGGCAAGAAGTACCCCCAGGCGGTCGGGTCCATCCTGGACGGCGCCGTCCAGCCGGTCATGCTCTCGGTCATCTCGCACGTGCAACAGGACGCCCAGTCGGTGAAGGCGCTCACCCGCCGGGCGATTCGCGTGTCGACCTTTGGCATCGTGCCAGCCATGCTCTGCTTCGCGCTGGTGGCACGGCCACTCGTCACGCTGCTGCTGGGAGAGCAGTGGCTGCCGAGCGTGCCCTTCCTGCAGATCTATTGCGTCGTCTACGCGTTCCTGCCGGTGCACTCCACCAACCTGCAGGCCCTGAACGGCACCGGCCACAGCGCCGACTTCCTCCGCCTCGAGCTCATCAAGAAGGCGTACGGGGTGGTCATCCTGCTCGTGGCCGCGCTGGTGTTCAAGGACCTGTATGCCATCGCGCTCGGCTCGCTTCTGGGATCGCTCGTGAGCACCGCCGTGAACGCCTGGCCCAATCGCAGGCTCATCGGGTACGGCTTTGCGGAGCAGGCGCGCGACTTCTCCCCGGCCTTCGTCCTCTCGGCCGTCGCGGCGGCGGTGGCGTGGCCCATCAGCCTCGCGGGCCTGCATCCGGCGCTCACCATCGTGTGCCAGGTGCTCGTCATGGCGGCCGCCTACCTGGGGGTGGCGCGGCTCGTGCATCTCGAGACGCTGGACTACCTGCTCGCCCAGGCGCGCGGCTGGTTGCGCGCGCATCGGCGCTCGCAGTGAGCTTGCGGCCAGACGGAGGGCCAGCTGGAGGGTCAGCCGGCGGGCCAGCCAAACAGGCGGGCCGTCTCCCTACGAAGCGGTTCGTGGCGTGCGTCTGACCAGGTAGCAGTGGTGGATGCGCGGGGTGCGCGCGAAGTCCTCGGGAATGGTCTGGGCCGTGATGTCCTCCACGGCGACGCCCGCCTTCGCAAGGGCCGCCTCGTCGATCGCAAAGCTGCGCAGGTTGCACGAGAAGACGCAGACGCCGTCCCTCGTGAGCAGGCGTGAGATGCCAATGAGCAGCTCGGCGTGGTCGCGCTGCACGTCAAAGGACCCGCGCCCCATGCGCCGGGAGTTGGAGAACGTGGGCACATCGCAAAAGACGAGGTCCCAGCGATTGGCCGTGCGGCGTTGCTCACCCACCCACCGGATGACGTCCGCTTGCACGAACTCGTGCTCGCGCCCCGTGAAGCCGTTGCGCTCCATGTTGCGCCGCGCCCAGTCGAGCGAGGGCCGCGAGAGGTCGACGGTCGTGGTGTGCTTTGCCCCGCCGTCGGCGGCATAGCAGGTGGCCGTCCCCGTGTAGGCGAAGAGGTTGAGGAAGCGCTTCGAGCCCTTGGTCTGCTTGGCCAGCTCGCGCAGCATCGCGCGGGTGTCACGGTGGTCGAGGAAGATGCCGCAGTCCAGGCGCGTTCGGAAGTTCACCTCAAAGGTGAGGCCGCCCTCGTCGACGAGGTGCGCGCCGGGCGGCAGGGCAGGCGCGCCGTCGCGTTTGCGCCCTGGGCGCGTCCCGCGCTGGGGCCGGGCCTCGTCTGCGTACTGCGAGCCGCCCTTGGCCCTGGTGCGCACCCGCACGAAGGTGTTCTCGGGCCGCACCTCGAGCAGGCGTGGGGCAAGGGCGAGCACGTCGAGTAGGCGTGCCTGGGCGCGGGTTGCGTCGATGGAGGCGGGCGGGGCGTACTCGTAGATCTGCAGCCAGCGGCCCGGCGTCTCGGAGCCCTCGAACAGGTCGATGGAGACCGCGTAGTCGGGCAGGTCGGCGTCGTAGACGCGGTAGCAGCTCACGTCCTCGCGCCGCGCCCACTTGCGCCGCAGCCGCCACGCCTTGGCGAGCCTGCGGGCGAACTGCTCGCTGGTGGGGAGCAGCACGCCCACGCTGCCACCTTGGGGCAGGTCAACGAGCTGCCGGGTGGGCGGGGCGCCCAGCAGCCAGCGGCGCAGGCTCATCTCGGTGCGCCCGACGATGGTTGCCGTTGCGGACTCGGGTGTCCCCAGGACGCCGTCGACGACGGCGTTCGGCGTCAAGGCCACCACCTGCGCGTCTGCACCCAGTCCGCTCGCGCATGTTGTCAGCTGATCCAAGGCGGCCGCCTCGACCGCCACGGCGTCCGCCTCGATCCACGAGAGGTCCGCCGCGAGCAGCGTCGGCTCGCCTGCGGTCCGAGGGGCCTCGCCAGCAGCAAAGAACTGCGGCGCAAGGTCGATGCCGGCGGCGCGCAGGGCCTGGCGGCAGGCGGCCTCCGCACCCGTCCGCGTGTCACTGACATGCAGGTCAAAGGCGTCACGGACGGCTTGGGCCCGCTCGTGCGCCTCGCTTGTGAGGTTCGACCACTCGTCTGGTTCGTGCAGCTTCCAACCTTCGAAGCCCCAGCGCTGCCGGAGCAGGCCCGGCGCGCGGTCGAGCGCCCATGAGGCAGCCTCGACGGCGAGGGTCCCCGCTCCTGAGAAGGGCACGACGAGGCTCCGCCGCTCTCCTGCCGACCAGCCCCCGGCGGCCAGCAGCGCCGCGGCGTAGTCCGCACGCAGCGCGTACAGGCCGCCCTTTCCGCGCGCGACCTCGTAGGCGCGTCGGAAGAGGGGAGAGCCGGCGAGGTCGATGCCGACCATGGCCCGCTCGCGCGAGATGCGCACCGTCACCGTGAGGTCGGGACGGGCGGGGTCGGCGACGGGTCGCGCCCCACGTCGGGCGAGCAGGCGGTCGGTGAGGGCATCCTTGCTGCGCAGGGCCGTGAACTGCGTGTTGCGCAGCTGGGCGTTGGTGCCGTGGGCGTCGATGGCAAAGGTCGCGTCGCGTGCGAGCTGCTCCTCCCAGGCGATGCCGGCGATTTCCTCGTAGAGGGCGTCGGCATCGTGCGCGTCGATGCGGGCGAGCACCGCCACCACGCGCGAGGCGAGCCGCGACCACAGGCAGACGCGGTAGGCGCACCGAAGCGGCCCCTCGAAGGCCACCTGTCCTCTCAAGGGCCGGACCTGCGGCGTCCCCAGCTGGCGCAGCTCGTCTGCCAGGAGCTGCTCGAAGCCGGCAGGGCATGTGGCGATGAATTCCATGGTTCGTCCTTTGGGAACGGCTGCCGCACCACCCCTTGGGGCATGCGACTGGCGACACGGCGACAAGGCCGCGCGCGCGACGACGCAGGTGCCATGCGGCATCGGCCTGCGCCCAATCATACCCCAGCGTCTGGTACGCCGCATGCCCGCAGGCTCACTCGCCGCCAATGCCAACCCATCCGCCCAACCCACCGACCCATGCCACGGAGCACCAGCTATCATCAAGGCACGCATGGAGCTGCGCGGGCAATGGCGCTCGTGCCCGAGTTGAAGGGGAGTCGCATGGATAGCAAGGTTCAGGCCACCATCGATCTATGGTCCGAGAAGGTCACCATCCCAGATCTCAAAGAGGAGCTTGACGCGCTGATTGCCGCCGGCGACGAGGACAAGCTCTTTGACGCGTTCTATCGCAGCCTTGCCTTTGGCACGGCGGGCCTTCGCGGCACGCTTGGCGTTGGCACCAACCGCATGAACGAGTACGTCGTGGGACAGGCCACCCAGGGCGTCGCCGACTACCTCAACGCGCACTACGAGAACCCCACGCTGGCCCTCGCGCGCGACTCGCGCCTCAAGGGCGAGGAGTTTCAGAAGGTCGCCGCCGGCATCCTTGCCGCGAACGGCATCAAGGTCTATGTGTTCCCGCGAATCGAACCCGTCCCCACGCTGTCCTTCGCCGTCCGTCACCTCGGCACGTCCGCCGGCATCGTGCTCACGGCCTCCCACAACCCGGCTGCCTACAACGGCTACAAGGTCTACAACGACAACGGCGGCCAGATCACCGACGAGGCGGCAGCCGAGATCAGCGCCAACATCGCCGCCGTCGACCCCTTCGCGGTCAAGGTGATGGACTTCGACGAGGGCCTCGCAAGCGGCATGATCGTCTGGACGCCCGAGGAGGTCATCGACGCCTTCATCGCGGCGGTCAAGAAGGTCTCCATCCCTGGCTTCAAGGCGGACGACTCCTACTCCGTCGTGTACACGCCGCTCAACGGCACCGGCATGGAGTGTGTGACCAGGATCCTGAAGGAGATCGGCGTCGAGAAGGTCTCCACTGTTCCCGAGCAGGCGGAGCCCGACGGGAACTTCCCCACCTGCACCTACCCCAACCCCGAGTTCCGTGAAGCGCTCGAGCTGGCGCTCAAGCTCGCCGAGGAGGTCAAGCCCAACCTGGTCGTGGCCACCGACCCCGACGCCGATCGCATGGGCACCGCCATCCCGCACAACGGCGAGTACAAGCTGCTGTCCGGCAACGAGATGGGCGTGCTGCTCATGGACTGGCTGGCCAACATGGCAGAGGCCAATGGCGAGGACGTCGCGCGCAAGGTGGTCGTGACCTCGATCGTGTCCTCCACCATGCCCGACGCGCTGGCCAAGGACAAGGGCTTCGAGCTGCGTCGCGTGCTGACCGGCTTCAAGTACATTGGCGACCAGATCGACCAGCTCAAGGACGCTGGCGAGGAGGACCGCTACCTCATGGGCTTCGAGGAGTCCTACGGGTATCTCATCGGCACGCACGCCCGCGACAAGGACGCCATCGTGGCCGTTGAGATGTGCGTCGAGATGGCCTCGGACTACGCCTCGAAGGGCATGGACCTCTACGAGGCCATGGACGCCCTGTACCAGAAGTACGGTTACTACCTGAACGGCATCGTCAACGCCTCGTTCCCGGGTGCCGCCGGCGCCGACAAGATGGCCGCCCTCATGAAGACCCTGCGCGAGGAGCCGCTGAGCGAGATTGGCGGCCTCAAGGTCGAGGGCATGACCGACTTTGCCACGGGTCCCGAGATGCCGCGCGTCTCTGGCCTGCAGAAGGAGGCACCACAGGTCCTGCCGCCTGCGAACGTGATCGAGTACCGCCTCGAGGGCGACAACAAGATCATCTTCCGTCCGTCCGGCACCGAGCCCAAGGTCAAGGCGTACCTGTTCGCCAAGGGCGACACGCGCGCCGCCGCCGAGGAGATCGAGGCCAAGCTTCGCGCCGCCGCGGAGGAGATCTTCGCGTAGAAGTCTGCTGACCGCACGATTCGAGGGGCCCCCCCCCCACCCG
>JAWRIT010000078.1:0-6742 GCA_040268355.1 Atopobiaceae bacterium
CCCCCCCCCCCCCCCCCTACGCCGGGCGGTCGCCCGCCTGCGGGCGTAGACGCATCTCGCCTCAGAACGGGCGCATCACAAAGGTCCGTGCGGTGGCCTCTCCCGGCTCCAGGAAGATCATGCCCTGCTTGTGCTCGAAGACGTCATCCTCGTCGGTGCGCGTGGCGGTGCCGCACCAGGGCTCCAGCGCCACGAAGGGCGCGCCCGGGGCGCTCCACACCCCCAGATAGTCGAATCCGTCGAAGTCCACGCGCATGCCGTGGCCCGCGGGTCCCACGAGTGAGACGGTCCGGTCGGGCACGTCCTCGAAGATGAGCGTGTCGACGTCGAACAGCTCGTGCGTGAGCGGTAGCGTGTCGGAGTCCTCGAGCAGCGCGAAGCGTCGCTGCCAGTCGATCAGGCCGCTCTCGGTATTGATGGTGGGGGAGGCGTAGGTCCAGCTTTGGGCGAACTGCAGGCGGTAGGCGTCAAAGCCCGCGTCGTCGGCCGGGACCGGGACGTTGAAGGCGGGGTGCCCGCCCACCACGAACGGCAGGGTGACCTGACCGGTGTTCGTCACCAAGAACTCCTGCTCAAGCGCATCGTCAACGATGCGGTAGGTCATGTTCAGGCGAAAGTCGAAGGGGAAGGCGGAGCGCGTCTCGTCGGATGAGGCGAGCTCGTAGGTGAGGAAGTCGTCGCCGCGCTCGACCACGGCGTGCTCGAGACCGCGCGCGAGGCCGTGGCGGGGGAGCGCGACTTCGCCCTCCTTCGAGCTGGCACGGTCGTTGCGGATGCTGCCCACGATGGGGAACAGGACCGGCGCGCAGCGCGGCCAGAAGCGCTCGTCACGCTGCCAGAGGTACTCGCCCCCGTCAAAGGTGAGGCTCATCAGCTGCGCTCCCGCAGAGTCGACCGCCGCGGTGACGCGCCCCTTTGCGATACGGCTTATCGTGCCCATTGTCGGTCTCCTTTCGAGGTGGCGATGTCCGCCATGGTCGTGTGCGCAAGGTGGGGCAGACGGGCATCCCCATTGCTTCCCGGTGCCTCACCTGCTATTGTCGCACGTGTGGAGCCGCCTGCGCATGTGCGCCTGTCGACGAATAAAACCGTTTGCCGATTGATAGTTACAGGCCTGTGCAGACTCCCCAAGAAGTTCATATAGTTAGTCTTTTTGTTAACTCTCTCTTTGTCTTGCCTTCGTTGGCCTACCCTGGTCAATGGATACCTTGCCCCCTAGTGCGTTGTGTCTCAAAGGAGGTTTTATGCCTATTTCGGATCAGATTGGCTCGTTCGTGCGCTCCATTCGCAGCTACGGCCAACGCTCCATTCAGGACCAGCTCGCGGCCTGCGGCCTCACGGACTGCCGCGGTGCCATCATGGTTGACGCCGCCCCCGCCACGTTGGTGGAGAAGGCCATCGACCTGCATGAGGGCATCCTCACGTCAAAGGGCGCCCTTGCGGTGGAGACGGGCCGTTACACGGGCCGCTCGCCCGAGGACCGCTTCATCGTCGACACCCCCGACGTGCACGAGGACATCGCATGGGGCTCGGTGAACAAGCCCTTCTCGCCCGAGAACTACCAGCTCGTGAAGGACGAGGTGCTTGCGTACCTGCAGCAGCGCGACCTGTTCGTGGTGCGCTCCATCGGCGGCGCCGACCGCCGCTGGTACCGCAAGTTCCTGGTGGTGTGTGAGCGCGCCAGCCAGGCGCTGTTCGCCCGCCAGCTGCTCGTGCGCCCCTCGCGCCGCCAGCTCGACAACTACGGCATCCAGGACTTCACCGTGCTCGCGGCGCCAGGCCTCAGGCTCGATCCCGAGAAGCACGGGACCCACTCCGAGGCGGCCGTCCTGATCAACTTCCAGGATCGGTGCATCATCGTCGCGGGCACCAAGTACTCCGGAGAGATCAAGAAGGCCGTCTTCTCGGTCATGAACTACATCATGCCCGTGGAGGAGGGGATTCTCCCCATGCACTCTTCGGCCAACATGGACCCCTCCACCGGCGAGACGGCCGTGTTCTTCGGCCTGTCCGGCACCGGCAAGACCACGCTCTCCGCCGACCCGCAGCGCGTGCTGATCGGCGATGACGAGCACGGCTGGTCCGACGGCGGCGTCTTCAACTTCGAGGGTGGCTGTTACGCCAAGGCCATAAAGATCTCCGCCGCGACCGAGCCCCAGATCTACAGCGCCATTCGCTTCGGCTCCATCTGCGAGAACGTCATCGTCGACCGCGCCTCTCGCCGGCCTGACTACTTCGATGACCGTCTGACCGAGAACACGCGCGTCGCGTATCCCATCAACTTCATCGACAACGCCGCCGCCATGGGACAGGGTCGCTACCCCAACGTGGTCATCTTCCTGACGGCGGACGCCTTCGGGGTGCTGCCGCCCATCTCCCGCCTTGACACGAACGCCGCGATGTACCACTTCCTTTCTGGCTTCACGAGCAAGGTGGCCGGCACCGAGCGTGGCATCACCGAACCGCAGCCCACCTTCTCCACGCTCTTCGGCGAGCCGTTCATGCCGCTCGATCCCCTGCGTTACGCCCAGATGTTCGGCGAGCGCATGGAGCGCTCGGGCACGCGCGTGTACCTCATCAACACCGGGTGGACCGGCGGACCCTATGGCGTGGGCGCCCGCATGGACCTTCCCTCCACGCGCCTCATGGTGACGGCCGTGCTCGAGGGCACCGTCGAGGAGGCCAAGTTCGTGCGCGACCCCGTCTTCAACGTCGACGTGCCCCAGCATGTCGACGGCGTCGACCCGCGCGTGCTCAACCCGCGTAACACCTGGGCCGACAAGGACGCCTACGACAAGGCCTCCCGCAGGCTCGCCAAGATGTTCGAGGACAACGCCGCGCAGAAGTATCCAGACATGGATCCCGAGGTGCGCGAGGCCGGCCCCCACTCGAGTTAGGCCCGCCCACACTCGCGCCAGTAATCCCCACGCCCTGACGGACGCACCCCCTTCGACCGGTTGCCGAAGGGGGTGCGTTTCCTTGACTCTCTGATGCCGGGCAGGCGGCCCTTTCCGTCATACTGAAGCAAAGTCGCGCGGTGCGTCGTCACGCCGCACGGGCGCGTCATAGGGAGAGGGTGGGGCGTCGCGTCCCACGACCATTGCCAGTGGATTGGGGGATTCGATGGCAAGACTGCACGTCATGGAGCGCAGCGAGGCCCAGGCGGTCATGGACGGCCTGCACGACGCGCTCGGGAAGCGTCTCGCGGTGAGCTCGCTGGCTCCGTGCCCGGTCGAGTTCACGACGGCCTACATCAACATGTGCGCGACGCAGAGCTGTGGGAAGTGCACACCCTGCCGCGTGGGGCTGCGGGTCCTGTGCGACCTGTTCGAGGAGGTGCTCGAGAACCGGGCGAACGACAGGACGCTCGACCTCATCGAGAGCACCGCGCGGGCCATCTACCTCTCGGCCGACTGCGCCATCGGCTACGAGGCGGGGGAGATGGCACTGACGGCCATCCAGGGCTTCCGCGACGACTTCGAGCATCACGTGCGGCATCACAGCTGCGGCTTTTCGCAGAGCCAGCTGGTGCCCTGCGTCTCGGGGTGCCCGGCGGCGGTGGACATCCCGGGCTACATCAGCCTCGTGGAGGCGGGGCGCTACACCGACGCGGTGAAGCTCATTCGCAAGGACAACCCGCTGCCGCTCGTGTGCGGGCTCATCTGCGAGCATCCCTGCGAGATCAACTGCCGCCGCGGCATGGTGGATAACCCCCTGAACATCCGCGGGCTCAAGCGCTACGCCATCGACCACATGGACGACTACGACATGGTCGACCAGAAGGCCGCGCCCACCGGCAAGAAGGTCGCCATCATCGGCGGCGGGCCGGCGGGGCTCTCGGCGGCATACTACCTGAGCCTCATGGGGCACGACTGCACCATCTTCGAGGCGCGCCACCACCTGGGCGGCATGCTGCGCTACGGCATCCCCAACTACCGCCTGCCCCACGAAGAGCTCCAGCGGGAGATCGACTGGATCCTGCGTTTGGGCATCCACGTCGAGCTCGACACCTACGTGAGCGACCTCGCCACGCTGCGCGACGCCTACGATGCCGTCTACATCGCCATCGGCGCCCACCAGGACAACAAGCTCGGCCTTGCCGGCGAGGACGCGGAGGGCGTCATCTCGGCCGTGGAGCTGCTGCGTGACATGGGCGACGAGAAGACGCGCGACTTCAGCGGCAAGCGCGTCGCCGTCATCGGTGGCGGGAACGTGGCCATGGACGTGGCGCGCACCAGCGTCCGCCTGGGCGCGGAGAAGGTCTCCATCGTCTACCGTCGCCGTGTGGCGGACATGACCGCCCAGGACGAGGAGATCTCGGGCGCGCGCGAGGAGGGCTGCGAGCTGCTCGAGCTGCACGCGCCCAAGTCCATCGCGGTCGAGGACGGACGTGTCGTCGGGCTGGTGGTGGAGAAGCAGATCATCTCCGGCCTGGATCGTGGGCGCTTTGCCGTGCGTCGCGCGGACGCCGAGGACATCACGATCCCCTTTGACATCATCGCGGTGGCCATCGGCCAGAAGATCGATTCCGAGCCCTTCGAGCGACAGGGCGTCGCCTGCTCGTGGGGGCGCATCAAGACGGGCTCCGACCAGGGCGTCCCTGGCTTCGACGGCGTCTTTTGCGGCGGCGACTGCCAGACCGGCCCCGCCACGGTCATCCGCGCCATCAACGCGGGCAAGGTGGCGGCCGGCAACATCGACAGCTACCTCGGGTTCAACCATGTGCTGGACTTCCCCGTCGAGCTTCCCTCCGTGCAGTTCAAGGGCAAGGTCTCCTGTGCCCGCTGCGAGATGACCGAGCGGGAGGCATCGGAGCGCGTGGGAGACTTCGACCTCGTCGAACGTGGCTTCACGGACGAGGAGGCGCACCAGGAGGCCTCGCGCTGCCTGCGGTGTGACCACTTTGGCTTCGGCGCGTTCCGCGGAGGGAGGGTCTTCGAATGGTAAACCTCATCATCGACGGGCGCTACGTCACCGTGCCCGAGCACACCACCATCCTTGACGCCGCTTCCCAGGCGGGCGTCAAGATCCCGACGCTGTGCTACCTCAAGGACCTCAACGAGATCGGCGCGTGCCGGGCGTGCGTCGTGGAGATCGAGGGCATCGACCAGCTGGTCGCCGCCTGCAACAACGTCGTGCTCGACGGCATGATCGTGCGCACCAACAGCCCCAAGGTGCGCCTCGCGCGCAAGCGCAACGTGGAGTTTCTGCTCTCGCAGCACGACTCCGAGTGCACGAGTTGCGTGCGCAGCGGCAACTGCACGCTGCAGAGCGTGGCCAACGACCTCGGCATCACCACGCTGCCCTACGAGAAGCACCTGCCGAACCAGCCATGGCCGGTCGACTTCCCCCTCATTCGCAACAACGACAAGTGCATCAACTGCCTGCGATGCATCCAGGTGTGCGAGAAGATGCAGGCCACGGGCGTGTGGGACCTCACCAACCGCGCCGCGCACACCAGCGTGGGCGTGGCGGGCGCCCGTACGATCGAGGCGTCCGACTGCGCGCTTTGCGGCCAGTGCATCACGCACTGTCCCACCGGCGCCCTGCGCGAGCGCGACGACACCGACCGCGTCTTCGAGGCGCTGGCTAATCCCGCGAAGACCGTGGTCATCCAGGTGGCGCCCGCCGTGCGCACCGCATGGGGAGAGCCGCTCGGACTCTCGCGCGAGGAGGCGTCGGTGGGCCGCATGGTGGCGACGCTGCGTCGGATCGGCTTCGACTACGTCTTTGACACCGACTTCTCCGCCGACCTCACCATCATGGAGGAGGGCAGCGAGCTGCTCGATCGCCTGGCGCATCCCGAGCACGGTCCGCTGCCCATGTTCACGAGCTGCTGTCCGGGCTGGGTCCGCTACCTCAAGAGTCACTATCCCGCGCTCACGCCCAACCTCTCCACGAGCAAGTCGCCCCACCAGATGTTCGGCGCCACGCTCAAGAGCTGGTGGGCGGAGCGCGTAGGCGTGGACCCGCATGACGTGTTTCTGGTCTCCGTCATGCCGTGCCTGGCAAAGAAGGCCGAGATCGACGAGCCCAACCAGAACGACGCCTGCGGGGACCCAGACGTGGACGTGTCACTGACGGTGCGCGAGATGTGCCGGATGGTCAAGGCCGAGCACCTGGACCCGCGCTCGCTCGACGACGAGCCCTTCGACCAGCCGCTGGGCATCGCGACCGGCGCCGGGCACATCTTCGGCGCGACCGGCGGCGTCATGGAGGCCGCGCTGCGCACCGCGCACTTCCTGGTGACGGGCGCCAATCCCGACCCGGACGCCTTCAGCGACGTGCGTGGCATGAAGGGCTGGAAGGAGTGCACCTTTGACATGGGCGGCACCCCGTTGCGCGTGGCCATCGCGAGCGGTCTCGCCAACACCCACCAGCTGCTCGAGGCGCTGCAGGCGGGCGAGGTCTCCTACGACTTCATCGAGATCATGGCCTGCCCCGGCGGCTGCGCCGGTGGCGGCGGCCAGCCCATCCACGACGGATGCGAGCTGGCAGAGGAGCGCGGTGACATCCTGTGGACGATGGATGCCGCGAGCGAGCTGCGCTTCAGTCACGAGAACCCGTCGATCAAGCTCGTCTATGGCGAGTTCTTCGGCGAGCCGCTCTCCGAGCGTGCCGAGGAGCTGCTGCACACCGATCACTTTGGCTGGGAGATGCCGCTGGCACCAGCGGGACGCTGACCGTCGGATTCGCCCACCGCGCGGGCCCCTTCTCGCGTGGTGACAGGACGCCCCTCGTG
>JAWRIT010000079.1:0-16918 GCA_040268355.1 Atopobiaceae bacterium
GGGGGGGGGGGGGGGGGGGCGCTCTTACGTGCTATGCCTGGAGCCTGTCGATCGCGGCAAGGGCGGTGTGCAGGCGCTCCTTGGACGCGTACTCGACGCCCTCGTCGTTGAGCGGCGCACGGCGTCCGAGCGTCGCGAGCAGGGCGCGGATGGAGTGCTTGCGGTTCTCGGCCTCGACCCAGCAGAGGGAGCGCTCGGGATCATCCATGACCTCGTCGGTGACCTCCTCGCCACGGGTGGCAGGCAGGCAGTGCATGAACTTGGACCGCTCTCCCGCGAGGTTCATCATGTCCATGGTCACCTGGTAGGTGGGGTAGAAGACGTCCAGGTACGAAGCTCCCTCGGCCTCCTCGTCGTACAGGCCGTACCACACGTCGGTGTAGACGAAGTCGGCGCCCCTGATGGCCTCGATGTCGTCGGTGATCGTGATGGTGCCGCCGCTGACCTCGCAGTTCCTCTGTCCGATGGCGAGCAGGTCGACCTTGTCCTCCACCTGCAGGCCGCCGTCGGTGATCTGGTGGCCCTTGGGGCCGAACTGCACGAAGTCCATGCCCATGATCGAGCAGATGAACATCAGCGAGACGCAGACCTGCGTGGCGTCGCCGACAAAGGCGAGCTTGCAGTCCTCGATCCGCTTTCCCTCGGGGAGATTCTCGAGCATGGTCATGAGGTCGCCCATCTCCTGGGTGGGATGGTTGAACTCCGACATGCCGTTGATCACGGGCGCCGCGGAGCCTGCGGCCAGGCCGGCGACGTCCCGATGGCGATCGACGCGCGCCATCATGATGTCGAGCAGGCTGCCCATGACCCGCGCGCTGTCCTCCAGAGACTCGTGATCCCCGAGCTGAATCGTCCCGGGACCGTAGAACTGCGCGTGGCCCCCGAGATCGGTCATGGCCGCCTCGAAGGAGATGCGGGTGCGGGTGGAGACCTGCTGGAATATCATGCCGAGGCTCTGGTCGCGCAGCAGGTGCGGATAGTACCCGTCCTCCTTGATGGCCGCCTTCATGGCGAGGGCCAGCTCGAGGATGGCCAAGATCTGCTCCTTGGTGAAGTCGTTGGTGTCGATGAAGTCCTTTGGCATGCTCATGGCGAGCTCCTTTCGTCTGCCGGGCGCCCCCGGCCCCCGCGACGGACCGTCTGCCGTCCGTCATCGAAACGCGTGTGTGGCCCCATCATGCAAAGCCCTGGCGCAAAGGGACAGAAGATGTCGGTTTACCTGCTCTTTGTGGAATTCAACCTCAAATAAACTTGCGTCGCGCGATGGTGCCTGAGACAGTGGAGTCAGCTTTGGCGCAGCCGCGCACGCTGCAGAGGGCGCCCGAGGGCGCGCCTCTCCTGGGTTCGGCGCGCTTTGCTACGATGCGGGCTACCACTCGCAAAGGGACAGACAGCAGGCGGACCGCCATGGATGCAGCCATCTTTATCTACACGATTCTCTTGATCCTGTGCTGCTTTGCGGCGGCCATGCTGTCCCTTGCGGCGTACGCCGTGTCGCACAAGCGCTCGCTCGTTCCGCAGGTCACCTTCTTCGTGTGCTACATCGTCGAGGTCACGGGGATTCTCGGCATCGAGTTCACCAAGCAGAACCTTGTGTATGACACCGGGACGTACTACGAGATCACCCTGCCGGTGCTGCGCATCGCCACGGGGGCTGGCGTCCTGGCGAGCCTCTGGATCATGCTGCTTGACATCCTGGACGTGCATGAGCGGCGGATGCAGGCGACGCCGGTCGCCCTCTTTGTGCTCGCCTGCTGCGCGGTGGTGTGGGGACTCCCCTATGGGCCGCTGCGCCAATGGCTGTTCTACACGCTGCGACAGGTGTTCATCGCCTTTGGCCTGAGCTTCGCGTACGTCAGGTGGAGACGCTCCCCCGACACGCCCTATCGCGAGCGACTGGGAAAGCTTCGCGGCCGCTACCTTCTGCTATGGGTGATGCTCGGCTGCATTCTCGTCGAGGACTGGTGGATCATCCTGGGGGCTCCCGTTCCCGACCCAACGAGCAGCTGGATCACGCTCTACCTCTCGGAGCGGAACTTCTCTGAGAACGCGATGATGCTCTTTGTGGCCTACCACGTCATTCGTGGGTCGCTCGAGACGCTGGCGCTGCGGTTCAACACCCCGCCCGTGGCTCGTCGCGAGGATGCGGACGACCTCGTACGCCATATCGCGGACCTTCTGCCTGCCTATGCCGCGACGCACCATCTCTCCCCGCGTGAGAGCGAGGTGCTGGCCATGGTTATCGAGGGCAGGGACAACCGGGGCATCGCACAGGAGCTCTTCCTCTCGGAAGGCACCATCAAGACCCATGTGCACAACATCATGCGCAAGACGGACACCCGTACGCGCACCGACCTGCGAAAGAGCTTCTGGTCCAGCTAGAGTCGGTGATGGCGGCTGGGCTGGCGCCCTCTCCCCGCCCAGCCGCCCGAAGCCCGCTCCTAGTTGATGAGCGCGTGGATGTCCTGCAGGGCGTTGACGCCGGAGCCATCCTGCGAGCGCATGGTCTTCACGCCGATCGCCGCCGCCCGCGCGGCGGCCATCGTCGTCATGAAGGGGATGTGCGCACGGATGGACTCCTTACGGATGAGGGATCCGTCCGTGTTGGAGGCCCCGTCTCCCTGAGGCGTGTTCACGATGAGGTCGATCTGGCCGTTCTTGATGGCGTCGGTGATGTTCGGACGCCCCTCGCGCTGCTTGAAGACCACCGTCGCCGGAATGTCGTGCTCTGCGAGGTAGGCCGCCGTTCCCCTCGTCGCGATGATCTGGAATCCCGCATCCACATACATCTGCGCGACCTCGACCAGCTCTCCCTTGGTCCGGTCGGAGATGGACATCAGCACGTTGCCTGCGTTGGCAAGCGGCATGCCCGTCGCCTCCTGCGACTTGACGAACGCCTCGCCGAAGGTCGGGGCCAACCCCAGCACCTCGCCGGTTGAGCGCATCTCAGGCCCAAGAACCGGGTCCACCTCGGGGAACATCGAGAAGGGCAGCACGGCCTCCTTCACGCCGTAGAACGCGTACGAGGCCTCCTTGAGGTCCGCGATCGGCGACGGCCTCCCCGTCAGCTCGGCGGTGATGGCGTCGGTGGCAAGCTGCACCATCTGGATCCCGCAGACCTTGGACACCAGAGGCACCGTGCGACTGGCGCGCGGATTGGCCTCGATGCAGTAGATCGCGCCGTTCTCTATGGCGTACTGGATGTTCATCAGACCGACCACGTGCAGCTCCTCGGCGATGCGGCGCGTGTAGTCCTTGATGGTGGCCAGCTGCTCGTCTGTGATGGTGACCGATGGCAGCACGCAGGCGCTGTCGCCCGAGTGGACGCCCGCCAGCTCGACGTGCTCCATGACCGCGGGCACGTAGGCGCGCGTGCCGTCGCAGATGGCGTCGGCCTCGCACTCCAGCGCGTGCTGCAGGTAGCGATCGATCAGGATGGGACGGTCGGGCGTCACGCCGATGGCCGCCGCCATGTAGGCTCGCATGCGCTCGTCGTCGTAGACGACCTCCATGCCGCGCCCGCCCAGCACGTAGCTGGGGCGGACCATCACGGGGTAGCCGATGTCGTGGGCCGCGTCCAGGGCCTCCTCCACCGTGACGGCCATGGCCGACTCCGGCATGGGGATGCCCAGCTTCTCCATCATGGCACGGAACTCGTCGCGGTCCTCCGCCAGATCGATCACCTCGGGCGACGTTCCCAGGATGCGCACGCCTGCCTCCTGTAGCTCGCTCGCAAGGTTGAGCGGCGTCTGCCCGCCAAACTGCGCGATGACGCCCAACGGCTTCTCCTTCTCGTAGATGGAGAGCACGTCCTCGGCCGTCAGCGGCTCGAAGTAGAGCTTGTCGGAGGTGTCATAGTCGGTGGAGACGGTCTCGGGGTTGCAGTTGACGATGATCGTCCTAAAGCCGAGCTTGCGCAGGGCGATTGCGGCATGCACGCTGCAGTAGTCAAACTCGATTCCCTGGCCGATGCGGTTCGGCCCGCCACCGAGGATCATGACCGCCTCGCCCTCGAGCGCCTCGGACGTGTCGGGGGCGTTATAGGTTGAGTAGTAGTAGGCGCTGTCGGGCGTGGAGGCGACATGCACCTTGTCCCATCCCTGCCGCACCCCGAGCGCCAGGCGCTGCGCACGAACGTCCGTCTCACGCGTGTCGGTGATCTGCGCCAGGTAGCGATCCGCGAAGCCGTCCCGCTTGGCCTGGGTCAGCAGCTCTGCGGGCATCGCCTCGCCGGGATGTGCCGCCACGTGCGCGACGAGGCGCTCCTCCTCGGCCACCAGCTCGGCCATTTGCTCGATGAAATAGGGCTTTATCGAGGTCAGGGCATGCAGCTGGTCCACGGTGGCGCCCTTGCGCAGCGCCTCGTACATCTGGAACTGCCGCTCGCTCGTGGGGGTCTGCAGCAGGTCGATCAGCTCCCCGAGCGTCCGGTCGTTGAAGTCCTTGGCATGTCCCAGACCATAGCGCCCCTGTTCGAGAGAGCGGATGGCCTTCTGGAAGGCCTCCTTGTAGGTCTTGCCAATGGACATGACCTCGCCGACGGCGCGCATCTGCGTGCCCAGCCGGTCCTCGATGCTCTTGAACTTCTCGAAGGCCCAGCGCGCGAACTTCACGACGACGTAGTCGGCGTCGGGACGGTACCGATCGAGCGTGCCCCAGCGACCGCAGGGGATCTCGTCGAGGGTGAGGCCGCTTGCCAGCATGGCGCTGATGAGGGCGATGGGGAATCCCGTCGCCTTCGACGCGAGCGCGGAGCTGCGCGAGGTCCGCGGGTTGATCTCGATGATGATGTCACGGTCGGAGACGGGATCGTGCGCCCACTGGACGTTGGTGCCGCCGATGACCTTGACGGCCTCCACGATGCGGTAGCTCTTCTCCTGCAGGCGGTCGATGGTGTCTTGAGCGATGGTCTGCATGGGGGCCACGCAGAACGAGTCGCCCGTGTGAATGCCCATCGGATCGACGTTCTCGATGGTGCAGACGGTGATCATCGTGCCATTGCCATCGCGGACGACCTCGAACTCGAGCTCCTCCCAGCCGAGGACCGACTCCTCCACCAGGACCTCGTGCACGGGGCTTGCGGACAGGCCCCTGCTTACCACGGTGCGCAGCTCGTCGACGTTGTAGACCAGGCCGCCGCCGGTGCCGCCCATGGTGTAGGCCGGACGCAGCACGCAGGGATAGCCCAGCTCGCGGGCGATCTCCACGGCCTCGTCCACGGAGTAGGCGACCTTGCTACGAGCCATCTCGATGCCCAGCTCGCCCATGAGCTCCTTGAACGCCTCGCGATCCTCGCCCCGCTCGATGGCGTCGACCTGCACCCCGATGACCTTGACGCCATAGGTGGCCAGCACGCCCTGCCGCTCCAGCTCGCTGCAGAGGTTGAGCGCCGACTGCCCGCCAAGGTTGGGCAGGATGGCGTCGGGGCGCTCCTTCTCGATGACGGCGGTCAGGCGATCGGCGGTGAGCGGCTCGATGTAGGTGCGATCGGCGGTGTCCGGGTCGGTCATGATGGTCGCCGGGTTGGAGTTCACCAGGACGATCTCATACCCAAGGCGCCGCAGCGCCTTGCACGCCTGTGTTCCCGAATAGTCAAACTCACACGCCTGGCCGATGATGATGGGGCCAGAGCCGATGATGAGTACCTTATGGACGTCTGTGCGCTTGGGCATCTGTGACTCCTCTCGCCAGACTCAACTGATGTGACGCGCAAAGGGGTCTCACGAAAACCCTCGTTCATCCTACCGACTCCATAAAGGCACCCGTTAAGCTGCAACAAGACTGCAATAGATGCACTTTTCCGACATATTGGGCCTGTGAGTATTCCTTGCATTTCCATGGAGGCGCAGAGCTGCGAGCGGTGCCTGCGGCTCTGCGCCCAGGCGACGAACCGAGCCCTTGGCCTGCGCCGCCCTTCGCCCACCCCGAGAATAATGCTTCTTGGTGCCACGCAAAAGGGCCTCGGACGAATCCGAGGCCCTTGAGGCAAGCCTATGACCAAAACGCCGTGGAGCCTACAGCTCGGCGTAGAGGTCCTTGAGCTTGGTGAGGTGCTCGTAGCGGGCGAGGGCCGCCTCCTCGTTCCTGGCGAACAGCTCCTTGGCGCGCTCGGGGAACTCGCGCGTCAGACGGTTGTAGCGAGCCTCGTTCATGAGGAACTCCTGATAGCCGCCGGCCGGAGCCTTGCTGGTGAGCGTGAACTTCTTGCCCTTGGGGGCAGCCGGGTTGAAGGTGAACAGGTTCCAGTACCCGCAGTCCACGGCCTTCTTCATCTCGGACTGGCAGTTGGTCATGCCGCCCTTGATGGCGTGCATCTCACAGGGGCTGTAGCCGATGATGATGGACGGGCCGTCGTAGGCCTCGGCCTCCTGGATGGCCTTCAGGGTCTGGGCCGGGTTGGCGCCCATGGCAACCTGCGCCACGTAGACATAGCCATAGCTCATCGCGATCTCGGCGAGGCTCTTCTTCTTGACCTCCTTGCCGGCCGCGGCGAACTGTGCCACCTGGCCGATGTTGGACGCCTTGGAGGACTGGCCACCGGTGTTGGAGTAGACCTCGGTGTCGAAGACGAAGACGTTCACGTTCTCGCCGGAGGCAAGCACGTGGTCAAGGCCACCAAAGCCGATGTCGTAGGCCCAGCCGTCGCCGCCGAAGATCCAGAAGCTCTTCTTGGTGAGGTACGCCTTGTCGGCCAGGATCGCCTTGGCCTCCTCGCAGCCGCACGCCTCGAGCGCGGCGACCAGCGCGGCAGCGGTGGTCTTGCTGCCCTCGGTGTCGTCCTTCGCCTCAAGCCAGGCGGTGCCGGCCTCCTTGACGTCCTCGGGCGCCCCGTCCTTCTTGATGAGGTTGGCGACCTGCTCGGCCACCTTGTCCTGCACTGCCTTGTAGCCAAGGTAGAGACCCAGGCCGTGCTCGGCGTTGTCCTCGAACAGGGAGTTGTTCCACGCGGGACCATGTCCCTCGGCGGTGGTGGTGTAGGGGCAGGTCGCCGCCGGGTTGCCCCAGATCGAGGAGCAGCCGGTTGCGTTGGAGATGAACATGCGGTCGCCTGCGACCTGGGTCACCAGGCGCGCGTAGGCCGTCTCGGCGCAGCCGGCGCAGGAGCCGGAGAACTCGAGCAGCGGCTTCTTGAACTGGATGCCCTTGAGGTTGGTCGCGACGACGCCCTCCTTCTCGGTGACGTTGGCGACGGCGTAGTTGAAGACCTCCTGCTGGTCGAGCTCCTCCTCCTGGCCCACCATGGTGAGGGCGTCCTTGGGGCAGACGCCCGCGCAGACGCCGCAGCCCATGCAGTCGAGCGGGGAGATGGCCAGCGTGTAGACCATGTCGGGGAACTTCTTGGCAGGCGTCAGCGGGATGGTGCGCATCGCCTCGGGAGCCTTGGCGGCCTCGTCGGCGTCAAGCGCGAACGGGCGGATCGTGGCGTGCGGGCACACGTTGGCGCAGCTGTTGCACTGGATGCACTTGCTCTCGTCCCAGTGCGGCACGAACACGGCCACGCCGCGCTTCTCGTACGCGGAGGCGCCCAGCTCGAACTGGCCGTCGGCGTTGTTGGCAAAGGCGGAGACAGGCAGGCTGTCGCCGTCCATCATGTCGATGGGATGCAGCAGCTCCTTGACCTGCTTGACGATGGCCTCGCGACCCTCGAGGGTCAGGACCGTCGGCTCGTCGGTCGCCGTCTTCCAGCTCTCGGGGATCTCGACCTCGGTGAAGGCGGTGGCGCCGGCGTCGATGGCCTTCCAGTTCGCCTCGACGATGGCCTGGCCCTTCTTGGCGTAGGAGTGCTCGGCGGCATCCTTCATGTACGTGATGGCGTCCTCGGCGGGCAGCACCTTGGCCAGCGCGAAGAACGCGGACTGCAGGATGGTGTTGGTGCGCTTGCCCATGCCGACCTGCAGCGCCAGGTCGATGGCGTTGATGAGGTAGACGTGGATGTCGTTGTTGGCGATGTAGCGCTTGGCGGCGGCGTTGAGGTGGTGGTCAAGCTCCTCGAGATCCCACTGGCAGTTGATCAGGAAGCTGCCACCGGGCTTGACGTCGCGGACCATCTTGAAGCCCTTGGTGATGTAGCTGGGGTTGTGGCAGGCCACGAAGTCGGCCTTGGTCACGTAGTAGGGCGAGCGGATGGGCGTGTCCCCGAAGCGCAGGTGGCTGATGGTCACGCCGCCAGTCTTCTTGGAGTCGTACTGGAAGTACGCTTGGATGTACTTGTCGGTGTGGTCGCCGATGATCTTGATCGAGTTCTTGTTGGCGCCCACGGTGCCGTCGCCGCCGATGCCCCAGAACTTGCACTCGATGGTCGAGGGGTCCGCCGTGTTGGGGGCGTCGTCCATCTCCTCCAGGGAGAGGTGGGTGAGGTCGTCCACGATGCCGATGGTGAACTCGCGCTTGGGATCCGCCTTGGCCAGCTCGTCGTAGACGGCGAAGGCAGACGCGGGCGGCGTGTCCTTGCTGCCCAGGCCATAGCGGCCACCGATGACGGTGATGCCCTGCTTGTCGGCCTCGAACAGCGAGGTGACGACGTCCTGGTACAGGGGCTCGCCCAGCGAGCCGGGCTCCTTGGTGCGGTCGAGCACGGCGATGGACTTGACCGTCTCGGGCAGAGCCTTGATGAAGTGGTCGAGCGACCACGGGCGGTATAGGCGGACCTTGACCAGGCCGACCTTCTCGCCGCGCGCGTTGAGGTAGTCGACGACCTCCTCGAGCACGTCGCAGAACGAGCCCATGCAGACCACGACGCGGTCGGCGTCGTCGGCGCCGTAGTAGTCGAACAGGTGGTAGTTGGTGCCGAGCTTCTCGTTCACCTTGTCCATGTACTCTTCGACCACGGCGGGCAGCGCGTCGTAGGCGGGGTTGCACGCCTCGCGGTGCTGGAAGAAGATGTCGCCGTTCTCGTGGCTGCCGCGCGCATGCGGGTGCTCGGGGTTCAGGGCATGGTCACGGAACGCCTGGACGGCCTCCATGTCGCAGAGCTCCGCAAGGTCGTCGTAGTCCCAAAGGGCGACCTTCTGGATCTCATGGGAGGTGCGGAATCCGTCGAAGAAGTTGATGAACGGGACGCGACCCTTGATGGCGGCCAGGTGGGCGACGGCGGAGAGGTCCATGACCTCCTGGACGCTGCTTTCGGCGAGCATGGCAAATCCGGTCTGGCGACAGGCCATGACGTCGGAGTGGTCGCCGAAGATGTTCAGTGCGTGAGAGGCCACGGTTCGGGCGCTCACGTGGAACACGGAGGGCAGGCCCTCGCCGGCGATCTTGTACATGTTGGGGATCATGAGCAACAGGCCCTGCGACGCCGTGTAGGTCGTCGTGATGGCGCCGGCGCCGAGCGAGCCGTGGACCGCGCCTGCGGCGCCTGCCTCGGATTCCATCTCGACGACGCGCACCGGTGTGCCGAAGATGTTCTTCTGACCCTGGGCTGCCCATTGGTCGACGTAGTCGGCCATGGGGCTGGACGGGGTGATCGGGTAGATGCCCGCCACCTCGGTAAACGCGTACGACACATAGGCCGCAGCGTTATTACCATCCATGGACTTGAATGTTCTCGCCATTTCCTCTCCTTTGGTTCGCCCGGATGGGACCCATCCGGTACCTCCGCTGCGCAATACACGCATACATGATTCATTATCACTCATTGGGAGCGCAGTATCACGGAAAATCGGGTCGATTATACGCATCGGCGCCAGCCCGTGCGACGCAGCAGGGGCGTGCCTGGTCACGCATGCTCCAGCAGACGCTGGTACCCCTCTGCCATGCGCCTCCCGAGAGGGCCGGACGCGTCTTGGGCCAGCGTGACACCGTGCTCGTCGGAGACCAGAAACGCCTCCTCGAAGGCGACCTGCCCTGCCGACAGCACGCCAAGGAGGTCCGCGCGGGTGGCCACCTCGACACCAAGCGTCTGAGCGAGCTGCACCACCAGCGACGACGCCCCCGACGGGGCACAGCCCTCCGCGAGGTTCCACATGAAACGACCTTCGTGAACCAGCCAAAGCGACTCCGGCGCGACGCCGGTCGACACGGCCTCCCTTTGGGCCTCCTGCGCACGACGGGCAAGTCCGGCGAGCGTGACGTCGGCCAAAGGCTCATAGGGCCCCACGGACATGGCCGCCCTACCCTCGGCGTCGACCAGCAGCATGAGCGTGCCGGAGGGGTCGTTCGCGGCCCCCGCTTCGAGCGTCCATTCGATGTGCTGCTTGGCCCACGCGACCAGGGCCTGCGACACCGGCGTCCCCGCCACCACGCGGGCGAGCAGCGCCTTGAGGTGACGGTTCTCGAGCGGAAGATGGCGATGGGAAAGCCGCCATCGACACACCAGCGCTGGGTCTCCCAGCTCGAACCCCGACATCGGCTCCTGTTCCCTCCGACCGTGCACGCCCGTCTCCTCTCCTTGTCTCCTGCTCGCTCACCCTACCGCAAACCAGCGAGGGTCGGTGCGCTCGGCGGACGGATATGGAGGTTCATGCCGGAGACGCGCTCACCATCCCCGTCACGGAGCAAGGCAGCCGATGGGGATGGTGAGCACACCGTCAGCGCGCTTGAAGGCGTAGCCCTGCGGAGTGATGACCGCCAGAAACGACGGCTCGCCCATTATCGTGGCGTCAATACGGCCGGCAAGCTTAAGTAAGTGAGCTGCACCCTCGTCTATGAGGGAGTTTGTCATCTTCATCTCGAAGAGGCCCCAGCGACCATCATCAAGGACTGCAACGGCATCGGCTTCAAGGCCCGTGTTGTCGCGATAATGGAGAAGGTGGCCGCCCATTGCGTTGACATAAACACGCAGGTCTCGCACGCAGAGCGATTCGAAGAGCATGCCGTAGGTTGACATGTCCCTAAGAAGGAGCTCGGGGCTCGCGCCAAGCGAAGCAACGGCAAGGGACGGGTCGGTGAGGTGCCTCGTGGGCGTGCTGGCGATCCTGGAACGGGCATGCAGAGAGGGTGCCCAGGCGGGGAGCTCATCAATAATATAGAGGGATCGAAGCGCCGAGAGATAGGCGTCGACCGTGGAGCGAGCGAGCTCGCTCTGATTGTGCTTAATATTCCTTCGGATGGTCTCGATGGGAGTTTGGGTGGATATGCACCTGCTATATGCCTGTAGAACGAGGCGTGCGTACTGGGCGTTTGAGAGAGACTGGCCCATCCTGGGGACATCAACACGAATGAGCGATTCGATGTAATCGCGCGAAAGCCTGATGGCCGAGTGAGTGCTGGCGCTTAGGACAGCTTCGGGCCACCCACCCCTGCAGACAATCTCTGCGAGCGATTCAACGTCAATTCCTGAACTTCCGGCGATGTTGTCTCTGGAAAACATCTGGGTCAAGCTGACTTCAGCAGATGAGTCTCCGGACTCGAAGAGCGACATAGGACGCATCTCAAGGCGCGCAAAGCGTCCCGTGCCAGAATGTCTGGGCTTTGATACAGGAGAGGCTGATCCGGTGAAGATATAGTGTCCAGCCCCTCCTTCCCGGTCAATCGCATACCTTGCGGCGTCCCAGAGCTGAGGCGCGTCTTGCCACTCGTCAATGAGACGAGGCTGTTCGCCACGCAAAAGTAGGGATGGCTTGGCTTCCGCGAGAGCAATGTTTTGCTGAGCTTCGTCTGGATCCTGAAGAAAAAGCGCGCTTGCGGCCTGCTGCAGAGACGTCTCGGTCTTTCCGCACCACTTGGGCCCCACCACATTGACCGCACCCGCCCGTTCGAGACATTCGCTAAGCTGCCTGTCGGCGATACGAGGCAGGTATTTCTTTTGCATTGGAGTGCTCCGATCAAAGATATCTTCTTTTTGATCTATCCTAGCAATTTAACTGGTGAAACTCAAGGATGCAACGAATTTTGGCTCAAATTTGCAATGCAATTTGACTCAAGGTTTCAGCGTTTTTTGACTATGGCTCGCATTCTAAGCGTATCCACCCCACGATCCTCACGCATAAGGCGGCCCCGACGCCAAAGGCGCCGGGGCTGGAAGGGGGGGTCTGGATGACTTGGGCTTACAGGTGGATGCGCGTGCCGGAGAGTCCGGCGATGGCCTCGGCCGCACGCTCCAGGCTGCCAATGATGCACGTACGACCAGGGCGGCTCTCCACGAACTTGATGGCAGCGCGGACCTTGGGCTCCATGGAGCCCTTGCCGAACTGGCCGGCGTCGGCGTACTCGCGCGCCTGCTCGGCGGTGATGTCGGTCAGGTCCTGCTGGTCAGGAGTGCCAAAGTTGATGGCCACGTGGTCGACGGCGGTGAGCAGCACCAGCATGTCGGCGCGGCAGTCCTCTGCGAGCAGCTCGCCGGCCATGTCCTTGTCGATGACGGCCGCGACGCCCTTGTAGGCGCCCTTGTCCGCGTAGTCGCGCACCACCGGCACCCCACCGCCCCCGCAGGCGATGACGATGAACTCGTCGTCGAGCAGGTTGATGATGGAGTCCGCCTCGACGATCTTGCGGGGGATGGGGCTGGCGACGACGCGACGGTACCCGCGGCCGGAGTCCTCGACGAGGGTCCAGTCAGGATGCTCAGCCTTCTCGGCGTCGGCCTGCTCCTTGGTCATGAAGGCGCCGATGGGCTTGGTCGGGCTCTCGAACGCGGGGTCGTCGGGGTCGACCTCGATCTGGGTCACGACGGTGGCAACGTGCCAACGCTTGTAGGCCTTGTGCATGGCGACACCGATGGCCTGCTGCAGGTGATAGCCAATGTATCCCTGGCTCATGGCGCCGCACTCGGGCAGGTCCACCTTGGGAATCTTCGGGTTGATCTCGTTGGCGGCGGCAAAGGCGTTCTGGATCATGCCGACCTGCGGTCCGTTGCCATGGGTGATGATGATCTCATTGCCCATCTCGATGACCTTGAGCAGGGTCGGGGCCGCCTCACGGACGCGGGCGATCTGCTCTTCGGGGGTGTCGCCGAGGGCGTTGCCGCCAAGGGCGATGACGACGCGATCGGGGCTCTCGAACTTTGCCATGGAAACTCCTTTTGCTGCTTGCCATAGGTGGCATGGTGACACGTGCTTGCAAGCAGAATCCTAGCCCGAATTTGCCGCCTGTTTTATTGAATCCCGCAAGCGGTTAGTTTTTCATTTTCAAAGGTAGTTTACTATGGTTTAGCATCTTAAATTACATGTTTAGAGAAGTTTATTCACCATTTTCTATACTTGGGGAACCTCATTCGAGCACAGGCGATACTAACGCGGGGTAGTATACGAATCATGATTCACGCACGCACACAGCCATCGCCTCGCAGCACCCCCACTACCGGGCGCTTTGCCCCCACTCCGTCGGGACGCATGCATCTGGGCAACGCCTTTTCGTGCCTCATGGCATGGCTTGGCGCTCGCGCCGCGGGAGGGCGCATGCTCCTGCGCATCGAGGATCTCGATCCCCGTGCGCATAACCGCGAGCATGTTCAGGCGCTGATGGACGACCTCGTCTGGCTTGGCCTGGACTGGGACGAGGAGCCCGTCTTCCAGGGCGGCCGCGCGCAGCTCTATGAGCAGGCGCTGCGGAAGCTTGAGGAGGATGGTCTCACCTACCCCTGCTTCTGCACGCGCTCGCAGCTCCATGCGGCCACTGCGCCCCATGCCTCGGACGGCACCTACCTCTACCCAGGCACCTGCCGGGGGCTCACCGCCAGCGAGGTGGCAGCACGAGCGGAGCGGCGACCGCCGGCGACTAGACTCGCAGTGCCCGCCCGCGACGACCCCGCAGGAACGGTCCGGTTCCATGATCTGGTCTTTGGTCCCAAGGAGGAGGTCTTGGCCCAGGCGTGCGGCGACTTTCTGGTGAGGCGCAGCGACGGAGTGTTCGCCTACCAACTTGCCGTTGTGGTGGACGATGCCCTGATGGGCGTCACCCAGGTGGTGCGCGGACGCGACCTGCTCGGCAGCGTCGCACGGCAGATCTACCTGACGCGCCTGCTGGGTCACCGCCCACCCACCTACGCGCACGTTCCGTTGCTTGTCGCCCCCGACGGCAGGCGGCTCTCCAAACGTGAGCGCGACCTCACCATCAAGGCATTGAGGGACGCCGGGGTGCCGGCGCGACGCGTGGTTGGGGTCCTGGCACAGGCCGTCGGGATGGCAGAGCCCGGAGAGGAGCTTCTGCCCGCCGACCTGCTCCCTCGTTTCTCGTGGGAACACCTCGCCAGCCACCGAGACGACGTTGTGATGACACAGGGATTCTTGTCTGGGTTGGTGTTGTGAGCACCCTCCTTCTTGGGGTATGATTCCTTAGCACCACCTATTGGAGAGCTGACCGAGAGGCCGAAGGTGCTCGCCTGCTAAGCGAGTATAGGAGCGATCCTATCTGGGGTTCGAATCCCCAGCTCTCCGCCAGAATGAACGGCGCAGGTACGGAGACGTGCCTGCGCTTTTTTACGTGCCAAGTCCGCACTGGGGATTCGAACCGCAAGGTCGCTGCAGCCCGCGGCCCCGCCACGAGCCACAGAAAATCATCGAAATCCACCTTGACAAGCCCCAAGCCAGGTGGCATTCTATCTCTTGCACGCGGCGTTACCTCAGCTGGATAGAGGGCCTGACTACGAATCAGGACGTCACAGGTTCGAATCCTGTACGCCGCACCACGAGAATGAGGGAGCCCCGAAAGGGGCTCTTTTTGTTTACTCGCGCATCAGCTTCTTTCTGCCATCAGCCTCTTTTCGTCCCCGCAGGCTCACTCCCTGCCCGCCTCAAGCCCCTGAGCAGACACGCCCTGGAGCCTTACAAGGAAGGCACGGCTCACTTGGGAGCGCACGCGCGATAGGCCGCGTCCCCCTCGTCGGACCACGACGCGTACGTAAACGTCTGCCCCACACGATCGAAGGCGTCCATCAGGTCGGAAAGCAGGACCTCCTGATCATCCTGGTCGAAGAAGTCGCGCAGCGCACCCTCGATGGAACCTCCCTGCACATCAAGCGCACGTCGGCATGCCTGCTCGCTAAAGAGCGCCTTGTGTCCGTGAACCTGCCCACCGTAGGCAAGCTCCGTCGCCGGTCCACGCGTCTGCTCGACAACTGCCAGTGATTCCCCCTCCACGAGCCAAACCTGGCGCGTCTCCGCTCCATCAGAGTGCTTGACCAGCAGCTTCCGTCCCATGAAACCCCCTTCGTCCCCTTGTTCTGCTCTAAGAACATTTGTTCGTATCTTACCGCAAGAAGAGAGGCGACGCAAGCCGCCGCCTCATAAAGTTAGTTACTTTTTGTCCGCCGCCACGAGCGCATCGGCACCCATCGCGATTTCATCACAATTTCTACGATCCCCTACTCCTCCGGAACGATCGTCTCGACGCCGCCCATATAGGGAACCAGCGCCTCGGGAACGGTGATGGTCCCGTCGGCGTTCTGGTAGTTCTCCATGATGGCGGCCATCGTGCGACCCACGGCCAGACCGGATCCGTTGAGCGTGTGGGCAAAGCGCGTTCCCTTGAACTGAGACGGGTCGCGGTATTTGATGTTCGCGCGGCGAGCCTGGAAGTCCCAGCAGTTGGAGCAGCTGGAGATCTCCTTGTAGCTGTCATAGCTTGGCAGCCACACCTCGATGTCGTAGGTCTTGCGCGCGGAGAAGCCGATGTCGCCCGTGCACAGCGTGACCACACGGTAGGGCAGCCTCAGCACCTGCAGGACACGCTCGGCCTGCTCGGTCATGCTCTCCAGCTGGTTCATGGAGTCCTCGGGTGTGGCGAACTTGACCATCTCCACCTTGTCGAACTCGTGCACGCGGATGATGCCGCGCGTGTCGCGCCCGGCCGAGCCCGCCTCCTCGCGGAAGCACGGCGTGAACGCGCAGTACGAGAGCGGCAGTCGGTCGGCGTCAAGCACTTCGTCTCGGTGCAGGTTGGTAAGCATCACCTCGGCCGTGGGGATGAGGTAGAGGTCCGGACTCACGTGGTAGAGGTCGTCCTCGAACTTGGGCAGCTGCCCCGTGCCGAACAGCGTTGCCGCGTTGGCTACCACGGGTGGCCACCACTCCTTGAACCCGGCTTCGGTGTGCAGGTCGATCATGAAGTTGATGAGCGCGCGCTCCATGCGGGCGCCCATGCCGCCCAGCACGTAGAAGCGGCTGCCGGAGATCTTGACGCCACGGTCGAAGTCGATCATGCCCAGCTCTGGCCCCAAGTCCCAGTGCGCCTTGGCCTCGAAGTCGAAGGTGCGAGGCGTCCCCCAACGCCGCACCTCGGGATTGTCGGAGTCATCGGCGCCAAAGGGCACGGACTCGTCAGGGATGTTGGGAATGCCCGCCACCAGATCGAACAGCGCCTGCTCCACTTCGCCGCGCTGCGCGTCGAGCTCGGCGATGAGCCCCTTGTTGGCGGCGACCTTGGCCTTGGCGGCCTCGGCCTCGTCGTGCCGTCCCTCGCGCATGAGCTGCCCGATCTGCTTTGAGGCGGCGTTGCGCTCGGCCTGCAGCCCCTCAACCCTGACGATGAGCGAGCGGCGCTGCTCGTCAAGCGCGAAGAAGCGCTCGCGATCCCAGTGGGCGTTCTGGCGCGATGCGCACGCCTGGTCCACGACGTCGGGGTTCTCTCGAACGAACTTGATGTCCAACATAGGGGCGGCCGTCCTTTCACGGTGGCTACGCAATGCTCAACCAAGTATATACTTGTACCTTGCGAACGAGCGTCGGAGGTGGCGAGCCGCCTCCGCGCCCCAGGTCGGGCACGCGAGCGGCGTGAGTTGGGAGTGGGACATGGATCTGATAGCAGCTGCCTTCCACTGGCTCTTTGGAACCAGGCGCGGGGTCATCGTCCTGCTTGCCAGCGGTGTCATACTGTTCTTCATCATCTCGGCCGTGCTCGAGATTCGCACGCGCGCCCGCTACAAGAACCATGAGAAGGGTCCCGACGACTGGGACCTCTTCGACGACGAGGACGGTTGGAGCGAGTTCGAGGGCGACAACAACTAGCCCGCACGAACGTGTGCAAAACGAGACGGGCCGGCGCC
>JAWRIT010000080.1:0-8358 GCA_040268355.1 Atopobiaceae bacterium
CGCGGGGGAGGGCCTGGCCTTGGCGGCCAACCCCCGCACGCACGTCGTCCGCACCGCCTGGCTCTACGGAGACGGACGCAACTTCGTCAGGACGATGCTGCGCCTTGGGCGCGAGCGCGACGCCGTGACGGTGGTGGACGACCAGCTGGGCAACCCCACCTCGGCCGACGACCTCGCGGACATGCTCCTGCGCATCGCCCCAAGCGACGCCTTTGGCGTGTGGCACTGCACCAACGAGGGAACCTGCTCGTGGGCCGACCTCGCCGAGGAGGCCCTCCGCCTGGCGGGCGTCGACTGCCGCGTGGAGCGCTGCTCCTCCGAGCGGTGGAAGGCGATGAACCCCGCCGCCGCGCGCCGCCCGCGGTACTCGTCGCTCGAGAATGGGCGCCTTGCGCAGGTGCTCGGCGTCCGCATGCGCCCCTGGCGCAAGGCCCTGCGCGACTACCTGTCAGAAGAGACCAGCACCACCACCTCTCGAAAGGGCTGACCCATGCCAGAGACCTTCTCGCCCCGCTCCGTCCTCGTCACCGGTGGCTGCGGCTTCATCGGGTCCAACTTCGTCCACCACGTGGCGCGCGAGCACCCGGACGTGCGGGTGACGGTGCTCGACAAGCTCACCTACGCCGGCAACCCCGCCAACATCGAGGGCACCGGCGCGCGCCTGGTGGTGGGCGACATCCGCGACGCGGCGCTGCTCGACGAGCTCGTGCCCTCCCACGACGCGATCGTCCACTTCGCGGCGGAGAGCCACAACGACAACTCCATCGCCGACCCCGCCCCCTTCCTGGGGACCAACGTGCGAGGCACCTTCGAGCTGCTCGAGGCGTGCCGCCGCCACGGCACGCGCATGCACCACGTCTCCACCGACGAGGTCTACGGCGACCTCGCCTTGGACGACCCGGCGCGCTTCACCGAGGAGACGCCCTACCGGCCCTCGAGCCCCTACAGCTCCACCAAGGCAGCCTCCGACATGCTCGCGCGCGCGTGGCACCGCACCTACGGCGTGGCGGTCACGATCTCCAACTGCTCCAACAACTATGGCCCCTACCAGCACGTCGAGAAGTTCATCCCCCGCCAGATCACCAACGTGCTCTGTGGGCTGCGCCCCCGGCTCTACGGCGACGGGCGCAACGTCCGCGACTGGATCCACACCGAGGACCACAGCTCGGCGGTCTGGGCCGTGCTTACCGGTGGGGTGCCCGGCGAGACCTACCTGATCGGCGCCGACGGCGAGCGCGACAACCTCTCGGTCATGCGGGCCATCCTGCGCGCGATGGGCCGTCCCGAGGACGACTTCGACTGGGTTCGTGACCGCCCCGGCCACGACCGCCGCTACGCGATCGACCCCTCCCGGATCCGCCGCGAGCTGGGCTGGGAGCCCACCCACACCGACTTCGAGCGGGGCCTGGCGGACACCGTCGCGTGGTACCGCGAGAATGAGCCCTGGTGGCGACCGACCAAGGAGGCCGCCGAGGCGCGCTACGCCGCCCAGGGACAGTAGGGGACAGGAAGGGATCATCGTATGACGCAGACGGCGCAGGACCAGCGTGTCTTTGGCAACTTCACCTTCGTCGCGACGCCCATCGAGGGCGTCGTGGTCGTCGAGACTCGGAGCTTCGGCGATCGGAGGGGCGCCTTCATGGAGACCTACAAGCGTCCCGACTTTGTCGCAGGGGGCATCGACGCCGACTTCGTGCAGGACAACCAATCAAGCTCGACCAAGGGCGTGCTACGGGGGCTGCATTACCAGAGGCGGCATCCGCAGGCAAAGCTCGTGCGGGTCATGCGGGGAAGCGCCTTCGACGTGTGCGTGGACCTGCGGGCCGGAAGCCCCACCTGGGGACAGTGGTTCGGTGTCGAGCTCTCGGGGGATAACCACCGGCAGCTCTTCATCCCGCGCGGCTTCGCGCATGGGTTCCTGGCGCTCTCCGACGAGGTCACGTTCTGCTACAAGTGTGACGACGTCTACCATCCCGATGACGAGGGGGGCATCCGTTGGGACGATCCCGAGCTGGGCATCAGGTGGCCTGCGCTCGAGGGGGAGGGCGCCTTTGACCCGACGCACCTGGTTCTATCGGATAAAGACCGTGCTCACCCAGGCGTGGATTCATGCCGTTCGATGCTCTCGAACTGACTAAACGGGCGTTTTATTAACGAACTTTGACATATTTTTCCTAAAACCCTACATTTTGTAATATGGATATACGGAACGTCTCGCCATACAGATGGCGATGGGGTCACCAAGGGGGTAGGAAAATGGTCAAGCGTCGTAATGGCAGGCAGGAGGCCATCCGCGACATCGTGCGCGCCAAGTCCATCCGCACGCAGCGCTCGCTCGTCGAGGAGCTGCAGGAAATTGGATTCAATTGCACCCAGGCGACCGTCTCGCGCGACATCGCGGACATGGGCCTGCGCAAACTGGCCGAGGGCATCTATGTGCTCGCGGAGGACCTGCACTTGCAGCGTATGGTCTCGGAGTTCGTGACGACCTGCGAGCAGGCGAACAACCTCGTGGTCGTGAAGTCGCAGCCGGGAACGGCCCCAGGCGTTGCGGCGGCTGTCGACGCCGCGTCGATGCCCGACGTGAAGGGTTCGGTCGCCGGCAATGACACGGTGCTGGTCGTCTGTGGCACCGAGGGAGGCGCCACCGAGTTGGTCAACCTCGTCAACAAGCTCCGGAGCACCCACAAGTAGCGAGGACTGCACCAGGGTAGGCGCGCCCAGAGACGGGAAAGGGCGCGGCGTCGCAACCAAGACTCATGGTGGCGCGCCCGAAATACGCTCGAAGGCTCGGATTCTGTCGTTGGCTCAAACGCAATGTGATCTGAGGGGGGCGTGGGCATGCGTGACACTGCCATCGCGGTTCAGCGAGTTTCCTTCTCGTACAAGAGAAACAGCGACCCTGTCTTCTCCGACTTCTCGCTCACGATCTTCGCAAACGAGATAACGTGCATCCTAGGACATAACGGGGCAGGCAAAACGACCCTGTTGAACCTGATCTACGGACTGCTCAGAAGTGAGACGGGATCCGTGTCAATAGCCGATCCTGGCGTGCAAAGCTATCGAGACATCTTCTTGTTTGCGGGAGGAAACAAGCAGAACCGAGACTTGAGCACGCGCCAGCTGATTCGCTTTCGCGAGTTCGCCTTTAAGCGAAGCCGCGACGCGGCGATTGAGAAGGACCTGGTAGGGCAGTTCAACTTCGACAAGCATCTTGACACTCCGATAAAGAACCTGTCAGCGGGAAACAAGGTGCGGGCTTCATGCATTGCTGGAATCTCTTTCGATCCGACGCTGTTGCTTCTTGATGAGCCGACAAACTCAATTGATCCAGAGACACGAGAGTGTTTGAAGGTCATTCTGCGGGAACAGAAGAGGCATGGTGCGACGGTCGTATTGGTGACCCATGATATCGACTTCGCACACGCAGTGTGCGATAGGGCCTTTGTCATCGAACGTGGAAAGCTCGTTCGAGAGGATGGCGAGGTGTCTGCGCTGGGACGAGATGAGTTCGTCGAGCAGTACCTAAGATTTACTGCCGAGAGGAACAGCGATGATTAGGGCCATTTTGTACAAGGACATCTGCTTGCTCAAGAAACGGGGGCGCTTTTGGATGTGGCTGCCCGTTCTCATCGCAGGGACCCTTTTCTTGATCAAAGTGAGCGGCGACAGCACCAGTGTCAGGCTGTTCGGCAAGGAATTCATGAACCTCTTCTTGATCTCGCTCGTATCGTTGGGCACGTTCTTAGAGCTGTATATGAGCTGTTTGTTTGACGATTATAAGGACGATGTCGTTCCCATGCTCGCGTTCAACAACATGTCGTTTGCTGCGTATTGGATCGCGCGTGCCATCGTCCCCATCATCTTCGTCGCACTCACCGGAGCGCTCACGCTGTGCGCCTATGTCCTGTTCATCGACCCCACTGCGCTGGTCACAGGCTTTCTGCTGTCAGCGGGCATCGCCATGCTCGCAGAGGTCTGTCTCTCCATGGGGCTTGGCATGATCGCATCCTTGTTTTTCGATATAGACATAACGACCAATCCAAGCATCGCCCTCCCGCTTATGGGAGTGAATGCGCTGCTTCTCTACCTGTTCAATCCTGCAAACGGAATCCTACCGTTCATAGCATCCACGAGCGCGGTGGGAATTGCCTGCCTCGTCGCAAGCGCGTTCGTATCGAAGGCGCGGTACAAAAGCAACATTCAGATTCCACCTGACCGATGATGGCTCTGCGGGAAAGGCGAGGGGCATTCTGTCGCCACCGGTCTTGCTAGTGAACCCCTGCTTTACCTAAGACGTACTTACGAGTAAGATACTTACGAGTACGTTTTAGGAGGGACCATGTTCGTTGGCAGGAAGCGGGAGCTCGCGGCGCTCGAGCGGCATTTCAATACGGGCCGCTTCGAGATGGCGGTCGTGTATGGTCGCAGGCGAGTGGGCAAGACCTTTCTTCTGAGCGAATTTGCCAAGGGGAAACGCTGCCTCTTCTTTACGGCGGTCGAGAAGAGCGACGAGATCAACCTCCGCAACTTCTCAGATGCTGTCTTTGAGCTCTTTGGGGTGAGTGGCCTTCCGGCCTTTTCCAGCTGGTCGGCTGCACTGGCGTTTGTCGCCGCGCATGCGAGCGACCTGGGTTCTCCACTGCTTTTCGTGTTTGACGAGCTGCCCTACGCCGCAAAGGCCAACCCGTCGCTGCCATCGATGCTGCAGGCAAGCATCGACCACGATTTCCTCGCCACTGATGTGTGCATGGTGCTCTGCGGCTCCAACCAGGGGTTCATGGAGAGCGAGGTGCTGGGTGGCAAGAGTCCGCTCTACGGTCGCCGAACGATGCAGGTCAAGCTCGAGCCGTTCACCTTCTTTGAGGCGCTGCCTATGCTGCCCCGGGCAAGCGCCGTCGATCTGGTGCACTACTACGCGACCTTTGGGGGAACTCCCTACTACCTCTCTCAGATAGATCCCACGCTTGGCTATCTGCAGAACGTCCGCGAGCTGCTCTTTGACCCCTATGGCGTGCTCTTTGCCGAGCCAGAGATGCTTCTGCGACAAGAGCTGCGCGAGGTGGCGCTCTACCAGTCGATCCTCGACGCCATCGGGTCGGGTGCGACTCTCCCCAAACAGATTGCCGAGCGGGCCGGCATCGACAAGAATTCTGCAGGGAAGTACCTGGCCACCCTCGCCGGGCTTGGCATCGTACGGCGCGACGTGCCCTACGGCGAGCACTCTGTCAGGTCAAAGCGTGGGTTGTGGCACATGGCAGACCCGTTCTTCGCTTTTTGGTATCGATTCGTGAGCCCCTTCACTGCCGCCGTGGAACGCAATGACGGGAGTGCGGTCATTGCCCAGGCGCTGACTGACGAGCCGCTCGAGACGCATACAGGCCTCCAATTTGAGACGATCTGCCAGCAGTGGGTCGAGAAGGAAGGACACGACGGGAGTCTCGGGTTCGTCGCGGCATACATCGGAAAGTGGTGGGGCACCGACCCTGTGGCCCGCGAACGAGCGGATGTCGATGTGGTGGCAGCGGATGCGTTTGGAAAGGAGATGCTGCTCGGCGAATGCAAGTGGCGCAACACGTTTGACGAGAGCGAAGCGCTCAGGCTTCTGGCTAAGCGGGCGGATGCGTTTGCCGGTAGTGCTAGGCGAACCTACGTGCTCTTTTGCAAGCAACCGATTTCCGAGGGCACCCACCGGAAGGCTGCCGCACGGGAGGACCTTCGCATTCTGACCGCAGAGGACCTGGTAGAGCGAGCGTAGGTATGACACGGGAGGGCTCCGTTTCGCTGCGACCCGCAGCTTCGGGGAACCCTCCCGCTTCGGTTTGTCTCGACTGCGCTGGCGGCCTTCCCAGCTTGCTCTGACGGCTTGCTCAACCTGCCTGCGTGCGGCGGTTACTCGCCTTCCTCGCCGCCTTGCTCCTCGCCTTCGCCGCCTTCTTCACCGCCGCCTTCCTCGCCTTCCCCACCTTCTTCGGGGGGAGCCTCTTCTTGGCCCTGGCCTCCACCACCGGTGTCGCCGGTGTCACCCGAACCGCCACCGCCACCGCCACCGCCACCATCGGTGTCGTAGTCCCCAGAGTCGTCGGTGGTGTAGTTGTTGGAGTAGTCGTAGTAGTAGTTATTCCAGCTGTACTGCCCGCCCGAGAAGTTCCAGGCGCTGTTGTCCTTGTAGGTGGGCTGGATGCTGGAGGTCGGGAACTCCTCGCGTGGGACGCCATCAAGCACCGAGTTCACAAAGTAGGTGAAGATGGGGCAGGCGGTGTTGTAGGGATGACCGTAGGAACCCCAGACGTACACCTCCGCCTCCTCGCGGTAGCCGCACCAGATGGCGACAGAGAGCTGCGGGGTGATGCCACAGAACCACAGGTCGCGGTAGTTCTCTGTGGTGCCGGTCTTGCCGGCCACCGGCTGGTCGACCGCCATGCCGCTGCCGACCACGTCGGCCGTGCCGCCCCAGGTGGTGACGCCCTTCATGACCTCGAGCGCCGCGGCGGAGATGTCCTCCTCGAGCACGCGCTTCGCGTTGTCCTCGTGCTCGTAGACGGTGTTGCCGTTGCGATCCTCGATCTTGGTGATGGCGATCGCGTCGCGGTGCAGGCCGCCGGTGGCGATGGTCGCGTAGGCCTCGGCCATCTGCACGGGCGGCACGCCGATGGTTCCGAGCGTGAGCGAGGGGAGATTGCTCAAAGCGACGCTGATGCCCATGTCGTTGGCCGCCGTGACGATCCGGTCACTGCCGATGGCCTCGGCGATCTGCACGAAACCGGTGTTGGACGAGACGGCGAAGGCGTAGGCCATGGTCACCGGGCCATAGCTCGCGTTGCCAAAGTTCTGCACCGTCCATGTGGGTGAGAAGGTCATCGGCGAGTTGCAGTTGATGTAGACGTTCGGGCTCATGCCCTCGCGCAGTGCGGCCACGAGCGTGAAGAGCTTGAACGAGGAGCCGGGCTGGCGGCGCGCCTGCGTCGCGAGGTTGAACTGGCTCTCGGTGTAGTCGCGGCCGCCGACCATGGCCTTGATGTAGCCGGTGTCGGGATCGACGGCCACCAGCGCGGCATCGAGCCGCTCGTTGCCGATCTCGGACAGGCGGGTGGCGACGGCCTGCTCCGCGGCCTCCTGGTAGCCCGGGTCGATGGTGGTGTAGACCCGCAGGCCGCCCTGAAACACGGTGTCCTGGTCGAAGTCCTCCAGCAACAGCTGCTTGACGTAGTCGGTGAAGTAGGGCTGCTTGGACTCGTTCTGCATGAAGGAGCCCTCTTCGCAGACCAGCTCGCTGGCCACCGCCTCGTCGTACTGCTCCTGCGTGATGTCGCCCTCGGTGAGCATCCAGTCCAGCACGATGTTGCGGCGCTTGGTGGCAAGCTCCGGGTTCTGGAACGGGTCGTAGTTGGAGGGCGACTGCGGCAGGCCCACCAGCGTCGCCGCCTCGGCCAGCGTGAGGTCCGTGGCGTTCTTGTTGAAGTAGGTGATCGAGGCCGCCTGGATGCCGTAGGCCTGGTGCCCGTAGTAGATGGTGTTGAGGTACATCATGAGGATCTGGTCTTTGGTGTACATCTTCTCAAGCTGGATGGCGAGGTAGGCCTCGCGCACCTTGCGCTTGAGGGTGTAGTCGTACTGCTCCTCGGAGAGCACCGTGTTGCGCACGAGCTGCTGCGTGATGGTCGAGGCGCCCTCGGTGCCGCCCATGAGCTGGACGACCACCGCGCGGATGATGCCTTGCGGATCCACGCCATTGTGCTGGTAGAAGCGGCGGTCCTCGATGTCGACCGTGGCCGCGAGCACGTACTCGCTGACCTCGCTCATCTCGACGCTGCGGCGGTTCTGCAGATAGTATTCGGCGATGACGGTGCCGTTGGTGTCATAGATCTCGGTCGGCTCGCTCACGAGGTAAGCGTCGGCCGAAGTGTACTCGGGCAGGTCCTGCAACCAGCTCGTCACGAGCGCGCCGAGCGATATGGAGAGCGCGGCGACAAGCAGCGCCAGAAACCCAAAGATGCCGGCAATGCCGAATCCGACGATATGGGTGCGTGCGTTCCTGCGGGCCCTGCGTCTGCGGACACCCATGCAATCCTCCTCGTTCATGAGACGACCAAACCCACATTATACGAGTAGGCGGCGCCGGTCGGAGCCTCGACGGTGAGTTCGCACAGAGCCCACGAGGACAAAACTGTCATCTGCGGGGTCGTGTCCGGGGGATTCTGGGCCTGTGGAAGAGCCGCCGGTGGCTGTGCGTGGGTAGACGACACAGAGGCACCGTGGCTAGAGATCGGACTTTTGCGGCGTTTTTTCGGGCGTCCCGGAGTATCTCGGTCCTCCGTCCTGCTGTTTTCTCGTCCGCTACTCCGCCAGTCGCGGAAT
>JAWRIT010000081.1:0-25728 GCA_040268355.1 Atopobiaceae bacterium
GCGCCCTTTTTGCCGAAGCCTGCCCGCAACTATTGGTTGCGCAGGGAACTGCAAGGTAAAGATGGTGGTGTCCTGAGACCGCCTGGGAGAGCATGCAGCCACGCGGCGGCACGTGTCCCGCACCAACGACGGCAGAAAGGCCACCCATGAACTTCGAAATCGCAGAGCGGCTCTACGACTACCGGCAGTCCGCCAAGCTTTCCCAGGAACAGGTTGCCGCGAAGGTTGGCGTCTCGCGTCAGGCCGTGTCCAAGTGGGAGTGCGGCGAGTCCCTTCCCGACACCGACAACCTCATAGCCCTCGCCGCGCTCTATGGCGTGACGATTGACGAGCTGTTGTTCGCCGACCCCAAGCAGGCTGACGGGGAGGAGCGCCCCGACGGCGTAGGCGAGACGGCCACCACTGATGACGATGCCGAGGGTGCGACCGGGGATTCGGACGGTGCGGTGCAGGACGCGGCCGATGCCGACGCCGGGGGCGACCCGTCTGCCGAGGACGAGGAAGGCACGCGCCAGCGCCCCTCCCAAGGAGGC
This sequence comes from Atopobiaceae bacterium, assembly GCA_040268355.1. GTDB lineage: Bacteria > Actinomycetota > Coriobacteriia > Coriobacteriales > Atopobiaceae > UBA1367. Next base: position 534 of record JAWRIT010000081.1, read on the forward strand.
ACCGATCCCGATGGCGACTACGTGGACATCAGCTTCGAGCGGGGCGTGCACGTGCGCGACCGAAAGAGCGGCGATAACGTCCATGTGAGCTGGGACGGCATCCATGTGGACAACGACAAGGAGCAGAAGCATGTGCACCTTGGCCTCAAAGGCCTCGCCAAGATGATTCGCGAGTTCTACAAGGAGGACCAGGCATAGCCGCAGAGCCGTGTGCGCCTGAACGTCTTCGTGCAACAGGGGTCGCGTGACATAGGGGCGCGACCCCTGACGCATGGGAAAGGGAAGTGCGTGGGAAAGAGAAGTGCGGTAGGATGTGATGGGCTCTTCGAGTTTCTACGATACCGGGAGGATGCATATGGGCCTCACGATATTCAAGGTGATGAAGCGGGTGCTCCTGAGCCTGCTTGCGATCATTGCGTTGGCAGCGCTTGTGATTTTTGGCCTGCGCGCCTGGAATGGCCATCGCTACGCCGAGGTGGACTCCGCCGACACGCCCGCCTACTTCAACGAACCGTCCAACCTGTCGCTGTATCCGACGGACATTGACGGCGTGACGGTGACCCAGATCAGCGAGGGCTCCCTGCAAGGCTTCCACCTGGTGCCCGACGAGCTGACCCACGAGGGGGTGCTGGTCGTCCACGGTGGCTCGGAGGGCTCACCGGACTACGCGAAGGCGACGCTGCTCGCGCAACAGGGCTACGAGGTGTTGGCGCTACTCATGTTTGGTGGGGAGAACCAGCAGCCGACCCTCATGAAGATTCCGCTGGAGCAGTTCGGGGAGGCGCTTGACTACATCGAGGAGCATGCCGTCAACCCCACGCCCGTCACGGCCCTTGGTGCATCGAAGGGCGCCGAGTACGTGCTCAACCTCGCATCGCGCTACCCGCAGATAGACAACCTGGTGCTGGTCGCCCCGTCGGCGTACACCTTCAACGGGCTTGACTTCGAGAACTACGGATCGTCCTGGACCTGGCAGGGCAAGGAGCTTCCCTATGTCGACGTGATGCACACCGACTTTGGCGTCTATGTGAGGGACCTGCTGATTCCCTCGCTTGTGGGAAGTCCGATCACGTACCGGGAGACCTATCACAGGGCAACCGTCAATGACGAGAACGCGCAGGACAGGCTTATCTCTCTGGACACAGACGCGCAGATCCTGATCATTGCCGGCGATGCTGATCAGATGTGGGACAGTGCCGGCATGGGGCGCCTTATTGCCGAGCAGCGTCCCGAGGGCACGGAGCTGGCGGTGTACGAGGGCGCCGGGCACATCTTCGGCCACATGGGAGACGTGGTTGCCTCCGGCTACGGACGTCTTGCGGTCGGGGGAAGCGTGGAGGCCAACGAGCGCGCCTTCGTCGAGGCCAACGAGCTGCTGCTGAGCCGACTCGACGAGTGGCACCCCACGGTGAGCGATCGCTAGGGGCACAGCCCAGGTCACAGCGCTGGGCAGAACTGCGGGACGTTCGAGGAAGATGGGGCCAAACACCCGCATGGGCGTTTGATGGTGCGGGAGGGCTCTGGTATAGTGGGCATCCGAGCGCGTTGGATGGGTTCGGGTGACGTCATGTTCCGAACCTGGTCAGGGCCGGGAGGCAGCAGCCATAAGGAGCCGCTGACGGGCACCCGTTCCCATCCAGCGCGCTTGCTGTATGTCGAGAGCGGGCGCGGGCGGAAAGCCTCGCCTCGAACATGCCCGACCACGAGGAGCCTCTCCCATGGGATTCATCAACTTCATCGCCAGCTTGCTGCGTGATCCGCGCGCTGCGATCGCCGGCTGGATCGCCGCTGGGCCACTTGCCGCCTATGGCTTCGTGTTCCTGATCATCTTCATCGAGACAGGCGTGGTGTTCTTCCCCTTCCTTCCCGGTGACTCGCTGCTGTTCGCCGCGGGCTTCTTTGCCCAAGGTGGCGGTTTCAACATCGTGGCGCTGCTGGCGGCCTGCTGGGCGGCGGCCATCCTGGGCGACCAGTGCAACTTCTTCATCGGGCACTTCTTTGGGCAGCGCATCATCCGCTCCGGCAAGGTCAAGGCCATGACGCCGGAGCGTATCGAGAAGAGCGAGGCCTTCCTGGATAAGTGGGGCAACCTGGCCATCTTCCTGGGGCGCTTCTTCCCCTTCATCCGCACCTTCGTGCCGTTCCTGGCGGGGATGGGCGGCATGCGCTGGCACAACTTCCTGATGTACAACGTTTTGGGCGGCATCACCTGGTCCACCAGCTTCATCCTGCTGGGCTACTTCTTTGGGGGCATCCCCTTCGTGCAGGAGCACTTCGAGCTGCTCATCGTGGGCATCATCGGTGTGAGCGTCATTCCGACGGTGGCGGGACTCATCCGCAGCCGCCTGGCAAAGCGCACGGAGTAGCGAGAGCTTCAGGCCATCGAGTGCGAAGGTCCTGACGAAGGGGCTGAGGGCTGACTCGGTAAAATCGCAGGTAATGGTGCTGTTGTGACAAGAGCGCCAGAACCAGAGCGGCGAAATCTTCGCACTCGATTTGCCATCCAGCCAGCGGGAGGGGGCGCACCACGGAGTCACCGCCCGTGCGACCGGGGAGCCAGGGCCGCCCGCCTGTCGCCTGCCAGCTTCCGAGCCTAATGAGCTACACAGCCAACCAACGGAAGGCCGGAACCTGCACTCCCAGCACCTGCTCCAGTGCACGGATCGTCAGCTCGTGATCACGGCCGTCGTGCAGGCCGCTCACGCAGAGCGTGGCCATGCGCTCGTCGCCCACGCACAGGGGAAAGGCCCCTCCCACCGGCAGGTCGCCTTGAGCGAACAGCTGCTCCGCGCTCTCGCCGGCAAGCGTGGAGCTCGCCCAGCCCCAAAGGCTGCAGTGTCCCAGACGCAGCGACGCCTGGCGTTTGCCCTCGGCGTAGTCGTAGTTGGCGGGCCGCTTGTCGTCGGCACCCCAGCGGAAGAGGTCGTAGCCGTCGGCCTCGCGCACGATGCGCACCACGAAGCCCCGGTCGTAGTCGCCGGCCATGCCCACGATGGCGGCGCCCAGCTCGAGCGCTTCGGTGGCGCCAAAACGCTCGGGGTAGCGCAGCAGGCGCTCCTGCTCGGTCAGGACGTCAAGCGCTTCGGGAGCCAAGGTGTAGGCGGGGCGGATGACGTCGAGGATCTGCGCACAGCGCACGGACGCCTCGAGGGGCATGACGGGAGACTCGGTGGCACCCTCCCGCAGCAGCCCTACGAAGTGCGACACCTCCCCGTAGAAGTCGTCCACCACGTAGGGAGCGTCCAGCTCGCGCGGCTCCTGCCCGTCAAGGAGGAGCGTGGCGTGCGTGGGACGGTGCAGCTCGTCCACCACCAAGCGGCCGTGCTCGCCCACGAGCGTGGCCTGGCGCGGCTTGGCTCGGTCGAAGGCGCACTCCAGATGCGCGTCCATGTCGTCAAAGGAGAGCGTCGCGCTGGCATAGGTGTCGATCCCATCCTTCTCCGCCCCGGCAAAGGACACGAGTGTCGGCTCCCCCGCACAGAAGGCCTCCAGCCAGCTTGCGCAGTAGGTGCCGCAGTCCAGCAGCACGCCGGCGCCAGGACCTGGGGTCATGTGGTAGCTGCCGCTCCCCTCCACATGACCCAGCATGTCGTTGCAGAGCGTCGCCTCGATGCGCCTGAGTTGCCCCAACTGCGCCACCGCCTCGTCGAGCTGCGCGACGAGCGGCACAAAGCGCGGCTTCATGGCCTCCATGAAGAGCACGCCCTCCTCGCGTGCCGCGGCTGCGACTTCGCGCATCTCGTCGGCGGTGAGCATCGCGGGCTTCTCGCAGAGCACGGCCTTGTGCGCCCGCAGCGCACGGATCGCCCAGTCGTGGTGCAGGTCGTGGGGAAGTGACAGGTAGATGGCATCGATCTCGGGGTCGGCGAGCAGTGCGTCATGGTCGGCGTATCCGTGCGTCGCGCCAAGCTCCGCGACCGCGGCGTCGGCCTTCTCCTGGGTGCGGCAGCTCACAGCCGTGAGCGTGGCCCCCTCCACGTGCGTGAGGCTTGCGGCAAAGCGTCGGGCGATGGTGCCTGCGCCAAGTATGCCAAAGCGAATCATGAGGGCTCCTCTTCTCCCTGGACGCCCGCATCGAGCGGGCGGCGGTTGCGGTGCGCTCCGAGCAAGCGAGGATGCCACCGGAGGTGGTGAGCCGAGTGGCCCGGTCATGCGGCGGAATGTGGCGCACGCATCAGGCGAGTGACGTCCCCTCTCCCTTCTGTTATCGCACGGGCGGGGCGGGCGTGTGGCCGAGCCGACCCGATGGGGAGGAAACTTCCGAAGGCGCACACGTTCTGGGCACCAAACGTGACCAAATGCGCCGTCAGGCATGCCGTTTGCGTCGGGGCGTCGCGCGGGCGGGCGCGCTGCCGTAAGGTACAAGCGCAACGAAGCCATCCGAATCGGCACGGAGGACCTCATGGCGCACGATATCGAGCAGACCCTCTCCCGTATGACGCTCGAACAGAAGTGCGCGCTGCTCAGCGGCCAGACGGCCTTTGGCACGCGTACGTTCGAGGGGCTGGACATTCCGCGGATGCAGTTCTCCGACGGCCCCCATGGCCTGCGCCACCAGGGCGAGGGTGCCAACCATCTGGGCATCGGCGGATCGGATCCGGCCACATGCTTCCCGACGGCGGTCACGCTCAGCCAGACCTGGGAGCCCGCGCTCGCCGAGCGCGTGGGCGAGGCCCTGGCCGAGGAGGCAGCCACGATGGGCGTCGGCGTGATCCTAGGACCGGGCCTCTGCATCAAGCGGAGCCCGCTTTGCGGTCGCAACTTCGAGTACGTGTCAGAGGATCCTCTGGTGGCTGGTAGGATGGCCGCCGGCTACGTGCGCGGCATCCAGAGCCGGGGCATTGCCGCCTGCCCCAAGCACCTGGCCGTCAACAGCCAGGAGACGCGCCGGCAGGCGTCCGACTCCGTCGCCGACGAGCGCACGCTGCGCGAGATCTATCTCGCCGGCTTCGAGACGGTGGTGCGCGAGAGCGATCCTCGTTGCATCATGAGCAGCTACAACCAGATCAACGGGGTGTACGCCAACGAGGACCGCTGGCTGCTCACCGATGTGCTGCGCGGTGAGTGGGGCTTTGACGGCGCCGTCGTGACCGACTGGGGCGGCTCGAACGATCACGCCGCCGGCGTTGCCGCAGGCTCCACCTTCGAGATGCCCGCCCCCGACCTGAGTTCCGTGCGCGAGCTGATGGCGGCGGTCAAGGCGGGCAGCGTCTCCGAGGTGGACGTGGACGCGCGGGCGCGTGAGGCACTGGAGCTCATCTACTCGACCGACGCCGCCATCAAGGCCATGCCCAGCACGTATGACGTTGAGGCGCACCACGCGCTGGCCCGCGAGGTGGCCGCCAAGGGCGTCGTCCTGCTCAAGAACGAGGTCACGCCAGATGCCGCGCCCCTTCTGCCCCTTGCAAAGGGGACCCGTGTGGCGCTTGTCGGCGACTTTGCCCAGACCCCGCGCTACCAGGGGGCGGGCTCGTCGCTTGTCAACGCCACGAAGGTGGAGAGCCTGCTGGAGGTGGTCCAGGCGTCGGAGGACCTCGAGCTGGTGGGCTTCGAGCCGGGCTTTGAGCGCCTGGGAGGGGAGAGTGCCAGCAAGGCCGAGGCGGCCGTCAGTCTGGCCCAGGCCGCCGACGTGGTGCTCTTCTGCATGGGCCTCGACGAGGTCAAGGAGTCCGAGGGGCTCGACCGCCTGGATATGCGCATCAACCAGAACCAGATCGACCTGCTTCATCGGGTGTCTGCCGTCAACTCCCAGGTGGTGGCGGTGCTCTTTGCGGGCAGCTGCGTGGAGACGCCGTGGCTGGACGACTGTCGCGCACTGGTGGACTGTGCGCTGGGCGGTCAGGCGGGCGCGAGCGCCGCGCTCGAGGTGCTTGTCGGTCGTCAGAACCCGCGCGGACGGCTTGCCGAGACCTGGCCGCTGCGCCTTGAGGACACCCCCACCGCCAACAACTTCCCCGCCGAGGCGCACACGGCCGAGTATCGCGAGGGTCCCTACGTGGGCTACCGCTACTACCGGACCGCAGGCGTGCCGGTGGCCTTCCCGTTCGGCTACGGCCTCTCGTACACCAGCTTTGCGTACTCCGACCTGGCGGCGACGCCCGAGGGCCTGACCTTCTCGCTGACCAATACCGGCAGCGTGGCAGGCACCGAGGTTGCGCAGGTCTACGTGGCAAAGCCTGGCGCCCAGGTGTTCCGTCCCGCGGAGGAGCTCAAGGGCTGGGCCGTGGTGGAGCTTGAGCCGGGCGAGAGCAAGCGCGTGAGCGTGCCCCTCGACAGGCGCTCGTATGCGTACTTTGACGTGGGCACAGGTGCCTGGGAGGTCGAGGGCGGCAGCTACGAGCTGCGTGTGGGCGCCAGCGTCGAGGACATTCGCCTGACGGCGGTGGTGGAGGTCAAGGGCACCGGAGCCGTCAACCCCTATGCGGGCAAGGAGCTGCCGGCCTATGCGAGCGGCCAGGTGCGGCAGGTCGACGACGCGCAGTTTGCCGCTCTGCTGGGACGCGACATCCCACCCGCGCAGGCGCCCCTCCAGCGCAACACCGCATTCCGCGACCTGGGACGAAGCCGGAGTCCGCTGCTCTGGCTCGTGAGCGCGGTACTCACAGGCCTCTACCGCAGCTCCGTCACCAGGGGCAAGCCCAACCTCAACCTGGCATTCATCTACAACATGCCGCTGCGCGCCATCCCCAAGCAGGGCATGCCGCTGGGGAACTGGGTGGTGGATGCGCTCGTGCTGGAGGCCAAGGGCATCTGGGTCGTGGGCCTTGCGCTGGCGGTGCTCATCTGGGCGCTGACGGGGCGGCTCTACTGGTGGCTCTGCCTGTGCGGGCTGATCCTGGCGCTGGTGGCTGCCGTGGCCAATGCGGTGGCGAACGCGCTCTTTGCCGGCAAGATCAAGTAGCTCGGGACGGGGCGAGCAAGACAGGTCGCGCTGCGTGGGGAGCCCGGTGCAACTCCGTTTGCAGTGCATGTGAGGGAGGACAAGGGCATGGCATTCAAGGAGTGGGCCGACGAGCATCAGGCTCTGTGGGAGCTCATCAAGTTCAATGTGCTCTCCAACGTGTCCACGGCTTCGCGCTTTGCGGTGACGTGGGTGGGCAACGCGCTGACCGGAGGCGTCGGTGGCATGGTCGTGACCTTTGCCGCCGAGCTCATCGCGCAGGTGGTGAACTTCTTCGTGCAGATGAAGTGGGTCTTCAAGTCGACTGCTGACTTCTCCCGGAGCGCCCCCAAGTACGCCGTGCTCGCGGTCATCATCATCGTGTGCAACTCGTTCGTGGTGCCGCGCTTCGCCAGCTTCCTGATGGGAGTGGGCGTCAGCGCAGGCCTGGTGGGCAACATCATCCAGCCCGTCGTGGGAACGCTCCTCGCGGTGGTGATCAGCTTCCCGCTGCTCAAGTTCTGGATCGCACCGGACGACCGGTAGGGACAGGGACTGCCGTCGGGCGAGGCGGCAGCTGGAGGCTCGCGGGACCATCGAGTGCGAAGGTCGATGGTCCTGGTGCAGGGAGTCTAATTTGCGAGGATGCTCATAACCCCAGGTACATGCGCTGTTAAGTGCACCAGTCAATCGTGCGCAGTGTATCGGATGTTCGCACTCGATGCAGTGGGCGTTGCCCGCATGCCGATGGCGTCCGCCGGCAACCTCATGAGGTCCTATCGTCCGGTGCGCCACCAGGCGACCGCGACCTGAACGCGGCTGTCGAGGCCAAGCTTGGAGATGATGCGGGAGACCGTCCGCTTGACCGATGCGGGCTCTATGGACATGCGCTCGGCGATCTCTGCGTTGGAGAGGCCCTCGGCAACGAGCGAGGCAAGCTCCAGCTCGCGGGGCGGCAGCTGCGAGAACGCATCGGCTCTCTGGGGAGACGCGGGCTGCGGGATGGCACGCGCGATGACCTCCCTCGTCACACGTGGCGAGAGGACCGCATCGCCCGCATGGACGGCGTGAATCGCCTCGATGATGGTGCGGGCTGGCGTGTCCTTGAGCAGAAAGCCCGAGGCACCGACCGCGAGGGCCCCAAACGCGTAGTCGTCCTGGTCATATGTCGTCAGGATGAGGACGCTGACCTGCGGCCATAGGCGATGGATGCGGCGCGTTGCGTCGATGCCGTCCATGAGGGGCATGCGTACGTCCACGAGCGCCACGTCGGGGAGCACGCTGCCGTCTGCCTCAAGGGTCCGCAGCGCTTCGATCGCCTCCGCGCCGTTCGCACACCGTACGACGAGGCGAATCTCCGGGTCATGCGACAGCATGAGGGCAAGGCCGTCGCGAATGTCTCGCTGGTCGTCCACGACCATCACGCGAATCATTGCGCCGCCCCTCGGCTCGATGGCGGGAGGGTCGCCTCAAGGGACCACCCTCCCTCGTCGGGTCCCCAGCCGATCGTTCCGCTGACAGCGTCGACCCGTGCGGCCAGTCGACGCAACCCCGTGCCATCGTCGCCCGTGGCGGCGGATGCAGCCACCCCGTCGTCACGCACGGCGATGCGACACGAGCCGTCTGAAAGGTGCTCCACAGAGACGGCAATGCAGCTCGCACGCTCGGCATGGCGCAGGGCGTTGGTGACGCCTTCCCGCACGACGCAATACGCAAGGTCGGCCTGCTGCTGGTCGTCGGGGCGCCGGCCCATCTCTGAGTAGGGGGTTGCCATGGCAGCCATGCGCGCCTCGCCGAGCAGGGAGGGAATCTGTGCCCACGAGCGCTCTTCCGACGAGAGGGGCCTGCGGCCCTCGTCGTGCATCTCGGCATTCTCGAGGTCGGCGACGGCTCGCCTTGTGTCTGCGAGCCCGGCCCGTGCGAGCTCGTTCACCCGCTCGAGTACGCGCGTGAGGTCGGCGTCAGCTTGCCGTGCCACCTCGACGCCTTCCGTGAGCGCGATGATGGCCGTGAGGTCGTGGCCCACGCTGTCGTGGAGCTCACCGGCGATCCGCGCCCGTGCCTCCGCCTCGCGCTGGTGCCTGCTCGCCTCCTCGGAGCGCTCCTGTGCCGACAGGGCGGCGCGCTTCGATCGGGCCGCGTCGCGGGCAAACCACAGGGCCATCCCCATGAGCACGAGAAACGCCGCTATGCCCAAGATGGCGAACAGGGCGTTGATGGAGGCGGATCCTTGCTGGTCGGGGGCGCTCAGGACGAACAGAGAGAACCCTTCGACGAGGGCAAGGACCAGAATCAGGGCGGACTTGCGGGCCGCGCTGCGCGGTGACGCAGCGCTGCGGGTCCGATCAGAAGCGGGACCGAGTGCCGGTTCGGTTGCAGCAGGCGCGGACGCCTTATCGGCTCTCATCGTAGCCTCCTCCCGGTGAACGTTGGTTGCTCCCTGGTTGCATGATATCGTGCGCGACCGACCCCTTCGCCCACCCCCGCTCATCTGCTCGATCGCCGAGCGAAGAGCGCGGCAGCAGCACAGCCAGCGACGGCAACCCAGGTGGCTACCACCATGGCCGCCTGTGGCCTCGTCAGGGCCGCATCGGGATAGGAAGAGGTTATCGAGAGCGGGTCGTAGAGGAGTACGCCGGCCGTGATGGGCAACAGGCGTGCGAGCGGGGTGAGCGACAGGACGACGTAGGTCGAGAGCGACAGGCACACCATCGTGAACAGGGAAACCACGATGCTGCGGAAGACGTGCGTGAGAAAGAAGGTGATCAGCGCACTTGCGACCCAGAACAGGATCGCGCCTGCCCAGTCGCAGAGCAGCTCGGGAGGGAGACCCGCGCCGATGACCGAATGGGATCCCATCCGCGCCTGTGCCACGAGGGAGATGCTCGCCACTGACACGGTGGCCACAGCGAGGCAGAAGAGCGAGAGGGCGGCGGTCTGTGCTGCAAGGAGCGACGCCCTGCCCGGCATGGCGAGCAGGCTTGTCCGCAAGCCATGGTCCTGGTACTCGCCGGATGCCGGCATTGCTCCCACGGCAACCATGCCCAGCTGGCAGGCGGAGATCATGTCGAACCCCATGTTCTCGTACGTGGCCCCTGGGGCGAGCCCGGGATCCCCTGAGAGCATCATCTGCAGGACCGTAGGGGTCTGGAGCCAGGTGAGCAGAAGGCCGACGGCGAGCACGCCTGCGGCGGTGAGATGGATCGCGGGGTGCGTGAGGAGCTTTAGGCACTCCGCGCGAAAGCACCGTACCAGCCTCACTGCTCGTCCACCCCCTGCGCCGCATACTGCTCGCGGCCTCGTGTCCAGGAGAAGTACGCCTCCTCAAGACTGGCGCCCTCGCCGACCAGCTCGCTCAGCACCCCCCGCTGGACGATCTTCCCTCCTGCCATGACGACAAGGTCATCGGCGATCTCCTGGACCTCATGCAGGAGGTGGCTTGTCACGATGACCGTGCGCCCCTCCCCGGCGAGCCGCCGCACCATGTGGCGCGTCCAGACGACCCCCTCGGCATCGAGGCCGTTCGTCGGCTCGTCGAGAACGATCGTCGACGGGTCTCCGAGCAGGGCGGCCGCCATGCCGAGCCGCTGCTCCATGCCAAGGGAGAAGTCCGAGACGCGCTTGTTGGCGGCTGATGCGAGCCCGACCGTCGTGATGACCTCGTCGATGCGCGAGCGGGCTATCCCGTTGCTCGCGGCCATCCAGGCAAGATGCGTGCGCGGGGTGCGAAAGCCTGCGGCGCCCGATCCGTCGAGGAGCGCTCCGATCTCACGGAGCGGCTTAGGCAGCTCGCGATAGCGCCTGCCATCGACGAGTGCGCTGCCGGCATCCGCATCCTCCAGACCAAGGAGTATGCGCAGGGTCGTGGTCTTTCCCGCGCCGTTCGGGCCGAGCAGGGCCGTGACGCGGCCCGGCAGGGCAGAGAACGTAACGCTGTCCAAGACCTTGGTCGGCCCGTATGACTTTTCCAGTGCCTGTATCTCGATCATCTGATCTCATCCTTTCCTGATGAAGCTTCAGCATGTCGCGGCGGTTTCGCGCCGCGCTCCACGGGCTCTACCGCGCTGCTCACGGATTCCACCGTGCGATTGACCGCCATGCCCCGACTGAGGAGCCGACCACCCATACGGCCAAGCCGGCGATCGCCCCACGGGCATCCATGCCGACCGCAGGCGGCGCGAGCTGGTAGAGGCAGAGTGCCAGCTGGTCGGGAAGCCATGCCGCTGCCGGCGTGATGCCCCTGAGCACGGACGACAGCATGAGCATCATCGCCAGGGAGAGCACCAGGATCGGCATGGAGCGGCGCACGAGCGTCGCAAGGCTCGTCACGAGCACCGCAAGGACCGTCCACCAGAGCACGAGGGCCCTGACCCGCACGAGCGGCTCCGTAGGTGCGGCGACGTTGCCCATCACAAGTGCGAGCACCACGGTGCGCGTTGCGAACGCGGCGCCGATGGAAGGCAGGGCGGTGCCTGCGGCCCATATGGCCGACGTCGCGACCTTCGACGCGAGCAAGATGCCGCGACGTGGAACCGCCAACAACGATGGGGCCAGGCCCTTCGCCTCGTCCATGTAGAGCACGAGCGCACCCACAAGGGCGAAGCCCGCCTGCTCGATGGGGAGCGCGAACTGGTAGGCCGAAGACGGCGTGAGGCCCGCCGCCGCATCGGGCCTCGACCACGTCATGTAGGTGAGGTACGCGCTGGAGATGGTCGAGAATGCCACGATGGCCAGGGAAGTGCCCACCATCAGGGGGCAGGATCCCGCCTTGAGAAGCTCCGACCTGAGCGGCCCAAGAAAGCCGCTTCGCCTCGTGCCTCTGGTCTCCATGTGCGTAGCCTGCATGCTTCCTCCCGGTGCGCCCGTCGGATGGTCGTCCCTCAAACGCCCCAAGCAAAGCACTGATTTCCCCCACGAGGCGCAACTCCGGCCCGTTTGCCACCCACGGGTGGCAATCGCAGGCACATGCGGCGTTCGCAGCAGCCGCTCGATTTGCATGCTGAAACCGAGGAGCCTCAGTCGGGGGCCTAGCATCGCGCAAGGCCAGCATCCGTGTGTCGGCTCCCGAAATCATGGAATAGCGTGCCGCTGGCCTAACCTAAACGGCGTGCGCGGCGTCCCTCGACCTTGATCGTCTCGTCACAGGCGAGTCTGCAGAGCAGTCGGTCATGGGTGATTACCAGCACCGTCTTGCCTTGCCTCGCGAGCCCCCGGACCCATGAGGAGACCGCGTCGAGCCCATCGGCGTCGAGTCCGCTCGTCGGCTCGTCCAGCAGGACCACCTCGCTGTCTGCGCAGTATGCCGCCGCAAGCGTCACACGCTGCTTCTCGCCACCTGAGAGCGACGCGGGATGGCGCCCTGCCAGCCCCTCGATGCCAAAGGCTGCGAGCGCCTCGGTCACGAGGTCACCCGATGGATCGAGGGTCCTCCCCATGACCAGCTCGTGGGCCACGCTGTCCGAGTACAGCTGGTAGTCGGGATCCTGCATGACCATGTAGCAGAGGGCCCTCCGACTCGCCGCGCTCATGGTGGCCCCATTGATCTCCACCGAACCGCGCACCTGCCTGCGGAGGCCGCATATGACCTTGGCGAGGGTCGTCTTGCCCACCCCGTTGCTGCCGACGATTCCGCACGCCGCCGCTCGTGGGATCGAGAGGGTGGCATCGAGCACGCAGGGAGCAGACCCTTCATAGGCGACGCTCAGCGAACGGAGGGAGAGTCCCGGCTTGCGGGCGGCGGGCGATGGTGTGGAAGGGAAGGTGGAGGCCATGTCGGGATGGCGCAGGCCCATAGCACGAAGGGTGTCGCAGGGCAATGCGGCAAACACTCCGCTTGTCCATTCGTGGGCCACGTGTCCCCCAGAGAGGCACAGGTATCGGTCAGCGACCGGGAGGTACTCGTGGAGGCGGTGGTCGCATACCAGTATCGAGACCCCCTGCTCCTTGAGCCTTGCGAGCGAGGAGACGAGCGCTTCTATACCCTCCTGATCGAGGTTTGACGTGGGCTCGTCAAGCACCAGTGCCTTGGGCTCGAGGAATGCGGCCGCAGCGATCGCCACCCGTTGCTTCTGTCCGCTCGAAAGCTCGTCCACGCGCCGGTCCAGCAGGTCGGCCACGCCGAAGAACTCCGCCGAGACGTCCAGCCGCCGTCGTGCCCAAGCCTCGTCACAACCCGCATTTTCCGCTGCGAAGACGATCTCGTCGCGGACCAGGGACATGAAGAACTGGCTCCGCGGGTCTTGGAATACCGCGCCGAGCAGGTGCGCCTTCTCACTCGGACTCATGGCATACGGGTCTTGGCCGCCTACAGACACGGCGCCCTCCCGCCTTCCCGGAAAGAACCCTGGCGCGAGGCCTTCGACCACGCGCATCACGGTGCTCTTTCCCGATCCCGACCTACCGCAGAGGACGGTGCAGCTGCCATCGGGCACCTGAAGGGACACGTTGTCTATCGCAGGTCGTCCGTCGCCTGAGCCATAGGAGAAGCTCACGTTCTGTAGCTCTATCATCGCTGCGTCCGCCTCCTAGGCTCCGGCCGGGAGCAGGAGGGGAGCAACTCCCAGGACGAGCATCGCGAGGAGAAGCGTAGCATCCCACCAGGAGAACCCTATGCCATGCAGGCACGACCGTCGCCCCTGGCTCGCGAGCCCCCTCATTTCCGACGAGGCACCGAGGTCGGACGAGAGATGCAGGCAGCGCATGATGAGGGGCACGAAGAAGCACTGGTATGCGGTTGCCGGGTGAAGCAACAGGTCGCGCCGCCGCGGCAGGACGCCCCTTGCAAGTTGGCCCTCCCTGACTCTTTCCATCTCGGTCGCCATGACGGGGAAGAACCTGATCAGCAAGCACACTGCCGCAAGCCCCGACCGAGGGATGCCGACCCTCTGCAGCGCGGCCATTATTCTGCTGGGGTTGCTCGCCACAAGCGCCGCCGCCGGCATCATCAGGGGAATGGCCCGCGCGAAGGTGCTGAGGATGACATACAGCAGGGGCATGACGAACGCGGACGCCCCGGCCAGGAGCGCGAGGGCCCCATAGCTGGCGACGAAGCCGCAGGCGCGCCAAACCATGCCATGGGCAGCCAGGTATGCCGCGCACAAGGCTGTGAGATAGGGTATCAGCGCGGGCGAATAGACCACCCAGAGCACGGTTGCCACCAGGAGGATGACGAGGTGCGTGCGGGGATCCGCCCTGTCCGCCCCACGCATCGCCACCGGCTCCGTCATGCCAGCGTTGCCTTCTTGACATGCCTTCGGTAGAGCGCATTGCCCGCCACGAATCCCACGGCCGCCAACACGACGGTAATGAGCGTTATGAGGGCGAGCATGCTGGGCGAACCGTAGAAGCCGAGGAGCGTGTCGATCCCCTCCTGGGTATAGGACCCCTGCAGAGATGCGAGATACTGTTCCTTGAAGAAGAAGAGGGGGATTGCGCTGCCGAGCGCGTAGAGTGCCCAGTAGAGGGCGTAGCCGATTCCGTTTCGTACGGGCGAGCGATAGCTGCCCTCTCCGACCATGGCCACCTCACAGATGATGCCCACGGCGACCATGACTGCCGTGAACCAGGCAGACCCGAATGCCGCCATCATGAGGCCAGCGAGCAGCGCCGTCACGAAGTACACGCCCGGCTTTGCGACCCGGTTTGACATGACGACGAAAAGCGGTGCGCAGAACAGGGCCATGACACCCACATATGCCAGGTAGTTGAACGCGGGCGTTGCCAGCACCGTGATTGCCATCCTCACGACCATCATGACTACGAGGATGGCGACATTAAAGATGACGAGCGTGATGACGTCCTTCATCATGAGTCGCTTGGACTCGCCGCTCTCGACGACCTGCCTGTTCTCCATCACGCGCTCCCTTGCATCTGAAACGAAACGGAGCCACCCCATACGGTGTCGTACTGGTGGTAGCCTATAAGTTAGGAGAGGCTTACTGTAGCGAACGCACCTCTCTCCGAGGCTCCTGGTGGCCTTCGGAGGATGCAGAGACAACGAATCGGAAGGAATGACAAGGACACGATGGCTCTCTCACGCTCCCTTGACAGGTTCTATGCCCCGCAGTTCGAGCAGTTGGGTCCGTATCGGGCAAAGAGCACGGGACGCAGCCTCCTTGCCCATGTGCGCAACGAGTCATGCTCCGGATACCTGCTTGCCTTCGAGGTGAGTCCGAGCTGCATCCTCACCATTCACGCGATAGACGTCCGGAAACCGCTGCTGATAGAGGAGGATCTCCCCGAGCACCTGTGCCTCTGCAGCTGCTCCCGTGACTCTCTGGTGGGAGTGCCGGAGGGTGCACGAGGCAGAAGGGGCGAGCGGGCGGCCCTTGCCTATGCGCAACCCGAGGAGCGCTTCACGATGCCCATGAACCCTGGCGAGCGATTCAGGTGCACCTCCATATGCCTTCTGCCCGAGTATTTCGACGGGATCGAGCGACGGTTTCCAGACGACTTCAAGGGGCTTGGCGAGCGGGCGATGTCTCACGGTCCCATACCCTCGAGCATGCGACTCGACCGAATCCTGAACAGCGTTACTGCGGCGAGCCTGCTCAGGTCAGGTGCCCTGCCGAACCTTGAGGCGAAGGTCCTCGAGGCGACGTGCTGTCTGAACGAGGCTCTTGCGGGAGACTCGGGCAGGGCGGGGGAGGCGAGGGGGGCCGGCGTGCCGATGACGGCCTCCGACATCATGAGGATAGTCGAGCTCTCCATGCCGGACCCTCCGACGCTCGAACAGCTGCGTGCGATCGCGCACATGGGGCACACGACGCTGAGCGGGATGTTCAAGAGCGAGACGGGGGTGCCCCTGGGAACGTACATCCGCGGGATGCGAATGGGTGCCGCGAAGGAGCTGCTTGTTGACACGAGCCTGAGCACCAAAGAGATAGGCGAGATGGTGGGCTATGGGGACGCCGCCAGCTTCACCAAGGCCTTCAAGCGCTGGGTCGGCGTGACACCCGGCAGGTATCGGGAGGGAGGCGACTGGTGACGAGCATGGGAAGCGAATGCGACGACGAGGCTCCCGCTGTGGGCTGTTCTGACAACCGGTCGTTCTGGGACCGGTTCGCGTTCCTCTATGGACCCTTCATGGCCAAAAACAACCGCGTGTACGATGCGCTGGGAACAGAGCTTCGCCCCCTCATCACGCCTGACATGTGCGTGCTCGAACTCGCTTGCGGCACAGGCCAGATGACCGAGCGGCTCGCCATGGCGGCTGGCACGTGGATTGCGACCGACTTTTCCGAGAAGATGGTCGCCCAGTTGAAGAAGCGCCAATTGGCAGGTGTTACGACGTGCGAGGTGGCCGATGCCACCAAACTGCCCTATGCCCAGGGCTCCTTCGATTGCGTGCTGATTGCGAACGCCTTGCACATCATGCCCGACCCCGATGGCGCCCTGCGTGAAATCCACCGCGTGCTCAAGGCCGGCGGCCTGCTGCTTGCTCCCACGTTCGTGTACGACAACGCTGTCAGCGCGGTTGGCATAAAGATTGCCGAGCTTGTGGGATTCAGGACGTACCATGCCTGGACGAGCGGCGCTCTTTGCTCCTTTGTCCGTGAACGGAGCTTCGAGGTGGTCAGCGCGGAGGTCTTTCTCGGCAGTCCGGCCAGCGAGTGCGCCTTGGTGGCGCTCGCGCGATAGATGATAGGCCGTGGACTTTACCTGCTGCCGGACGCTTGGGAGGACGGGTTTCCCACGCTCCAGCATCGCTTCTCGAGGGGCGTGTTCTCTCACGAAAGTGCCCTTTTCCTGAACGCCATATAAGAATATGCATCAAAACACATACCAGCGGACTTTCGCACTCGATGGCGTGCGGGGTCCGTGCCCCGCTGGGAGGGGCTGCTCAGGGTGGGATCGGCGAGGCTTGGCGTGCGCCACGACCGTCTGCGTTCCGCGGCCACGGCCCCGCGACCCCCGCTGCCCTATACTTGAGATTCACGTGAATCGGCACGGAGGCCCGCCCATGGAATCGCTGTACACCAAGTATCGTCCGCAGACCTTCGCTGACGTCGTCGGCCAGGAGCATGTGGTCACCACCCTCGAACACGCCGTGCTCGAGGAGAGAACGAGCCACGCCTACCTGTTCTGTGGGCCGCGAGGCACCGGAAAGACCACCATGGCACGCCTTTTGGCAAAGGCGCTCATGTGCGAGCAGGGCGCCGGGCACCTGCCCGACGGCACCTGCGATCAGTGCCGCATGATAGCCACGGGCGAGCACCCTGACGTCTACGAGCTCGACGCCGCGAGCCGCACCGGAGTGGACAACGTGCGCGAGGAGATCATCAGCCGCGTCAGCTTCGCCCCGGTTCGCGCCCCGTACAAGATGTACATCATCGACGAGGTGCACATGCTCACGGTCGCGGCGTTCAACGCGCTGCTCAAGACCCTCGAGGAGCCTCCCTCGCACGTGGTGTTCGTGCTCTGCACCACCGACCCGCAGAAGATCCCTGAGACCATCCTCTCGCGCGTGCAACGCTTTGACTTCCACTCCATCGGCAGGGACGACATCCAGGCCCGTCTGACCTACATCTGCGAGCGCGAGGGCTTCTCCTTTGATCCCGAGGCGCTGGAGCTGGTGGTGCGCCACGCGCGCGGCGGCATGCGCGACGCCATCTCCGAGCTGGAGCAGCTGTCCGTCTCAGGTGGCGGGTCGATCACCGTGGACGTGGCGCGCGACGTGCTGGGCGAGGTGTCCGCCTCCACCCTGGAACGCATGTCGCTGGCCATGGCCAACCGTGACGTCCCGTCGCTGTTCGCACAGGTGGAATCGCTGGTGGAGGCGGGGCGCGACCTTCTGCAGTTCACCCGCGCGCTCGCCGCTCGCCTGCGCGACGTCTATGTGGTCACCGCCATCGGAAACCAGTCATCGGCCGTCTCTGCGGCGCAGGACGAGCTGCCGGCCCTCTCGCGCGAGGCGAAGGCTTTCGGTTCGGCGGATCGGGTGTCCCGTGCGCTTTCGCTGCTGTCTGACGCGTCGACCGAGATGCGTGTGGCGCCCAACCAGCGCCTCGTGCTCGAGGTCGCGCTCACCAAGGTCGCCCGCCCCCAGTCCGAGCTGACGCTGGAGGCCTTGGCCGATCGGGTTGCCGCGCTGGAGCGGCAGATGGACGTGCTTTCGACGCCTGCGGCCAGAAGGCAGCAGGCATCGGCTGAGCTGGCAAGCGGCCAGTGCCCCTCGTCCTCGACGCCCCCTGTACCTGCGGTGGAGCCCGAGCCCGAGGCCAAGTCGACGCTCGAGCACAAACCCGCATTGGTGTCCGATTACGAATCCGAACCCGTGCCGGCATCCGAGTCCGCACCCGTATCGGCGTCTTCGACGCAGGCGAGTCCCGCACAGGTTCGGGCGGCCGCTCCCGAGCCCGCTCGTGAGCCAGTTCCCGAGCAGGCTCCCGATCTGACTCCCAAGCCTGCTTCCGAGCCTGCGGCCGCTCCTGCTCGCGATATGCAAGAGGCCGCCCCGCGACAAGAGGCGCCAGAGCCAGCTGCTTCGCAGGCGAGCGACCAACCGCCTGTGGAGGCGGAGTCGCGACAGGCGGCCCCTGAGGCGAACGCCCCACAGCAGCCGCCCGCATCGCATGAGCGTCCGACGCCCCAGGCGGCGGTGATGGATGCCGGGGAGCTCCAGCGCAGATGGAAGCAGGTCGTTGACGGACTGCTTGCCGCGCACCCCCAGCATGGCTCGCTGCTCATGAGCGCGACGGCACTCTCCGACGACGGGGAGGTGGTCACGGTGGCCTTCCCCAGGGGATCGTCGTTCGCGTGCCGAATGCTCGAGCGATCTGACGTACGCGCGAACGTCGACCCGGTGGTCGACGCCGTCTTCGGCCCCCGCAAGGCGGTGTTCGTGGAGGGTGGGGCAAAGTCCCCATCAAGCTCTCCGGCGGCTCGCACGTCGGAGCCCGCGCAGCATGCGGCACCCATCGCGCCCGCTCGGGAGCATGGCACGCAGCCGGGGCACGAGTCCTCGCCTCAGGCGCAGTCCCAGCCCCAGGCGCAGCCGGATCCGCAGCCCCAGCCCCAAGCTCAGGCACAGTCGGATTCCCAGCCGGACCTGCGGCCCCAGGCGCAACCAGACCCCCAGCCAGCCTATCCAGCTCCTTGGGAGCCTGCGGCAGCGGACGAGCCGGTGCCCTACGACGACCTCGACGCGGCGCCGTACGAGGAAGACCTCGCCTTTGTGCCGGACGCTTCCGCGGATGGGGGACCGGCCCCCGTGCCTGCACCGACCGCAGCTCCCGCGCCCGCCACAACCCCTGTGACTCCCGCCTCCGTGCCACAGGAGCCTGCCGCTGCGGAGCCCCCCTCTCAACAGGCCCCGGCCCCGGATCCCGCTTCGGCTCCGGACCCCGCGCTGGCCGCCGTCCAAAGCTCCGCACCGGCGGCTTCGCCGTCGCAGTCGACCGCGGCACCCACCGAGGCTCCCAAGCGGACACGGCGAGCCCCTGGGACCATTCCGGCCGACATCGTGAGCATGATGACGGAGATCTTCGGAGAGGGCGTGACCTACACGGCGGAGCCAGCGCCCGACGAAGTCACCGACGAGCCTGCGACGGGACTGGATGCGCACGACGAGCCTACGTCCCATGACGGAGGCTATGATACCGAGAGCGAGTTTGTCGAAGAGCCGGTCGATGACGCGGACTTCGACGCAGAGGACTGATCGGCGCCGCCAGGATCCTAGCGGCGCCGCCCACCCGGAAGGGAACGCCCGCATGAACATGCAGAAGATGATGAAGCAGGCGCAGAAGATGCAGCGCCAGCTCGCCGACGCCCAGGACCAGCTCGCGGAGGTTGAGGTCTCCGCGTCGTCAGGCGGTGGGATGGTCACGGTGTCGGGGACGGCCGATGGCGACATCACCGGCATCGTCATCGACGGCGCCGCCCTTGGGCTTGACGAGGAGGATGCCGAGATGCTCGGCGACGCCGTTCTGGCCGCCGTGCGCGAGACCCTCTCGAAGGCGCAGGAGGTCACCAACGAGCGCATCGGCGCCCTGACCGGCGGCATGAACGTGCCGGGCATGCAGGGACTGTTCTAGGCGATGGCAGCCTACGACCCGCTCACCAACGACGGTCACGCTCTGCAGCGCCTGCTCGACGAGCTGGGGCGCTTGCCGGGGATAGGGCCCAAGTCGGCACAGCGCATCGCCTACTACCTGCTCGAGGCCGACACCGAGGTGGCCCGGCGGCTCTCGGACGCCATCATCGAGGTCAAGCGGCAGGTGCACTTCTGTCCCATCTGCTTCTCGTATGCCACGCGCGACACCTGCGACATCTGTGCCGACTCGCGGCGCGACCGGACGACCATCTGCGTCGTATCGGAGCCGCGCGATGTTGCCGCCATCGAGAAGACCGGCGTCTACCACGGGCTCTACCACGTGTTGGGAGGCGTCATCTCGCCCATGGACAAGATCGGTCCTGAGCAGCTGCACGTGCGCGAGCTGCTGCAGCGCCTTGCCACAGACGAGGTGAGCGAGGTCATCCTAGCGACCAACCCCGATGTCGAGGGGGAGACCACGGCCACGTACCTGGCACGCACCATCACTCCTTTGGGCGTGGGCGTCTCTCGGCTGGCAAGCGGGCTTCCCGTTGGCGGTGACCTTGAGTACGCCGATGAGGTTACCTTGGGGAGGGCCATCGAGGCGCGTCAGAGGGTATAGCATTGAAGCTCAGAAAGCAGAGAGGGGAAGCGATGGCATACGACGAGGGCGGCGCTCCGCGTCACGGCAGGCATTCGTCTACGGGCAGACGTGCCGTGTCGCGCACCGGGCACGAGGGTGCGGACACGCAGCGGCCACAGGACGTGGCCGTGCCGCCGGAGACCGATGTCGCACCGGTCTCATCCGCTGGCGTCTCTCCCGAACGCGAAGGCGCCGCTCCGCCGCTCACGCCCATCTCAGACGGCGACCAGGAGACCCGGATGGGCGACGCGCCCCGTCCCATCGACGTCGACCCGTCCGAGACGGGTTCGTTCCGGCGCATCTCGTCGGACGAGGGGGCTCGGCTGACCACGCGGGCCAATGCGAGCGAGACCGGCTCGTTTCGTCTCGACAACGCCCGTCCGGTCGAATCGGTGCGCATGGGCTCGGTCGGCAGGCCGAAGGTCCGGCAACACGAGGTTGCGGTCAAGTCGAACCGCCGGGTGTTCGTCATCCTCGGGGTCGCTGCCGCAATCGTGGTGATCCTGCTGGGGTCCTTGGTCACCCGGGCGCTGCTCTCGGTGGAGCAGGCCCCGGAGGAGACCGTCTCCGAGCAGATGCAGTCGAGTGGGGACGAGGGCATCGAGTATCGGGGCACCACGTATCGTCTGACCGAGCAGGACGACGGGACCCATGCGCTGACCAGCACCTCGGAGGGTTCGGAAGGAACGGCGGTGCTCTATCGGCTGGAGGGGACTCCCGTAACGCTGATCCTGTACAACTCCGTCTTCGTGATTCCCGAGAACCGCCCGGATGGAACGTGGGACCTCATCGCCTACCCGCTGGGTGGGGGGTCGGTGGCGCAGCAGGTCACGGGCAGCGAGGGCGAACCCGTCACGGGGACAGGCGAGATCGATGAGGCGAGGCTGGTGGGAGATGCCGTGCAGGTGGTGACGACCACAGGCGAGCGGACGAACGTCTCGCTCGTGTAGGGCGCTCGGACGCTCTTGTCCCATGCGGTAGAAGGCCTCGTTGCGGAGCCTTTTGGCGCACCAGCAAAAAACGAAAAATGACCTCTAGACAAGAGCCGACCTGTCTGTGTAAGATATCCCATGCACCAGATGAACGGGGTGTTAGCTCAGTTGGTTAGAGCGCCGGCCTGTCACGTCGGAGGTCGAGGGTTCAAGTCCCTTACATCCCGCCATTGCACTGTCAAGCCCCCAGCTTGCTGGGGGCTTTCTTGTATGCCGAGGCTGGCGGGCGTGGAGGCGGCCATGAGGGGCACGGAGCAGGACGCGGGCACAGAGCTGCCAACGGATCGGGGCGCGGGCACGGAGCTGCCGCTTGACGAGTTTCGCGCACGGGTGCTGGGCCGGGGGCGCGAGCTGTACCGCGACCTCCCCTGGCGCCGGACCCGCGATCCCTATGCGGTCTGGATCAGCGAGGTCATGCTGCAACAGACGCAGGTGAGTCGCGTGGACGGCCGCTGGCAGCGCTGGCTCGAGCGGTTTCCCACCATCGATGCCCTGGCTGCCGCAGCGACGGCCGACGTCCTGGACGAGTGGCAGGGCCTGGGCTACAACCGGCGGGCGCTCGCGCTGCTGCGGGCGGCGCAGGCCGTGGCGGACGCGGGCGGGCGTCTCCCGCACGAGGTCGCCGAGCTCGTGGCCTTGCCGGGGATCGGGCCGGCGACAGCCGCCGGAATCCGTGCGTTCGCGTTCGACCTCCCCGGCGTCTACCTGGAGACCAACGTCCGCACCGTCTTCCTGCACGAGCTGTATCCCACGGCTGCGGCGGTTCCGGATCGCGAGCTCGCCCCCCTGGTGGAGGCCACGTGCCCCAAGGACGCCCACGATCCCTCCGACAGTCCCAGAAGCTGGTACTTTGCCCTGCTCGACTACGGTGCGTACCTCAAGCGTACGGTGCCGAACCCCTCGCGCCGATCCACGACGCACGTACGGCAGACGCGCTTCGAGGGCTCGCATCGCCAGAAGCGGGCGATGGTGGTGCGGTTGCTGCTGGAACAGGGGAAGGAGGGCGCGGGCCTTGACGTGGCTCAGGCCGCTCGCGACCTCTCGGCCGAGGAGGCCCGGGCAGGCAGGGACCCGCTCTCGGCGCATGACGTGAGCGAGCTGCTCGAAGAGCTCGCGCGTGAGGGCTTCTGCCACGAACGGGACGGCGCCTGGTTCGCCTGACCTCATGCGCTTCACCGTTCGGACAAAAGAACATGTGTTCAGTTAGCGATAGCTATCAAATCAGTACACAAACTCGATGCGCTGCGCTACGATGAATGCGGTCGGCGCGTGCCGGCCGAAGTCCGATAGCAGTCGTGCACCAGCTGATGGGGATCGGTCTGGTGTACACGAGAGAGAGGGGTGCTGCATGGCAGTAGATTTCGAGAGTTCGCAGACGAAGAAGAACCTTGAGTACGCCTTCGCCGGCGAGTCGCAGGCACACACCAAGTACGGGTACTATGCCAGCAAGGCCAAGAAGGAAGGCTACGTGCAGATCTCCCAGATCTTCACCGAGACCTCCGGGAACGAGAGGGAGCACGCGAAGCTCTGGTTCAAGTACCTGCACGACGGCGATGTTCCCGACACGCTGACGAACCTGCTTGACGCCGCCGCTGGCGAGAACGAAGAGTGGACCGAGATGTACAAGGGCTTCGCCGAGACGGCCACCGAGGAGGGCTTCACCGAGATCGCCACCAAGTTCAAGCTGGTCGGCGACATCGAGCGGGCCCACGAGGAGCGCTATCGCAAGCTCGCCGATCGTGTCGAGAAGGGCGAGGTCTTCGAGCGCGCGGGCGTCAAGGTGTGGAAGTGCATCAACTGCGGTCACCTGCACGTTGGCGAGAAGGCACCCAAGGTCTGCCCGACCTGCAACCATCCGCAGAGCTACTTCGAGGAGCAGTCGATCAACTACTAGGCTGGTTTCCAGCAGCGGGCTTGCCCCCCGCTGTCACGTGGCTTGTAGCCGCCCGTCCCGATCGTGGGGCGGGCGGCTTTCCTTTGCGTGCGCGCGCCGGTTGTTTCTCCTGGGTAACGAACGCCAGATGCGAGCAATTATTCCTACCAAAATGGTAGACTTACTTCCCATGAAGAAGAAGCACCTCTACAACTGGCTCATCTGCCTGGGGCTGTTCATGCCCAAGCCCGAGCTCGTCCAGAGCTAGGGCCGCCTCCGTCTGCCTTTGGCATCGCGCCTGTGACCTGCGCCGGGCGCACCGTTCCCACAATCGACGCATGCTTGACCAGCGGCCGCTTGCCGCTGGCATGCCGTCCGACCTCAAGGAGAGCCACGCATGTCCTTTGAACTCGACCCCACCTTTGCCAGCGACCCCGCCCGCCACTTCGACACCCTGCAAGTCCACGCCGGCTACTCGCCTGACCCCACCACGGGATCCGCTGCCTTGCCGATCTATGCCACGGCGGCATGGCAGTTCGACGACGCCGAGGACGCGGCCGCCAAGTTCGCGCTCGCCCGTCCGGGAAACGTCTACGGCCGCCTGACCAACTCCACCACCGACGCCGTCGCCGCCCGCGTCGCCGCCCTCGAGGGCGCCGCCTCTGCCGTGGCGGTCGCGTCGGGCCATGCCGCCGAGGTGCTTGCCTTCACCAACATCGCCCGCGCCGGTGACGAGATCGTGGCCTCCGACTCGCTGTATGGGGGAACTTGGAACATCCTGCTCCACACCCTCGCCGACCTGGGCATCAAGACGACGTTCGTGCCCAACAACGACATCGATGCCTTTGCGGCCGCCACCACGTCGAAGACCAAGCTCTGGTTCGTGGAGACCATCGGCAACCCGCTGCTTGACGTGGCAGACGTGCCGACGCTCGCGGAGGCGGCGGCGTCGCACGACCTGCCGCTCGTCGTGGACAACACCTTTGCCACGCCGTACCTCTACCGTCCCGCCGAGGGCGGCGCGGCGGTGATCGTCGAGTCGCTCACCAAGTGGATCGGCGGTCATGGCGCGACCATCGCCGGCGCGGTCGTCGACGCGGGCACCTTCGACTGGGAGCGGACGCCAGGGAAGTTCCCCACGCTGACCGAGCCTGACGAGTCCTACCACGGGGCCATCTGGACGAAGGCGGCACCTGCCGCCCCCTTTGCCACCCGCGTGCTCGCCCAGCGCCTGCGCGACCTCGGCCCGACCCTCTCTCCCCACGCCGCCCAGCTCGTCGGATTGGGCCTCGAGACGCTCTCCCTGCGTGTCGAGCGGCATGCGCAGAACGCCCTGGCGATCGCGCAGTTCCTTGAGGGACATCCAAAGGTCAGCTGGGTCCGCTACCCGGGCCTCGAGAACGACCCAAGCCACGAGCTGGCCCGTCGTCTGCTTCACGGGGGCTTTGGTGGCGTGGTCGTCTTTGGCGTGAGGGGCGGGCGCGAGGCAGGGCTTGGCGTCGTCAACAACGTCAAGCTGCACACGTTGCTCGCCAATGTGGGAGACGCCAAGAGCCTGATCATCCACCCGGCCTCCACCACGCACTCCCAGCTCACCCCGGAGCAGCTGGAGGCGGCCCACCTCAGCGAGGACCTGATCCGCGTCTCCGTGGGCATCGAGAACGTCGACGACCTCATCGCCGACCTCGACCAGGCGCTTGCCGCGATCTAGCGAGCCGTGCCGTGCGCGTCGCGTCGGACGCGCATCGTGGCGGACGCGCTACGGCTGGCCCCA
>JAWRIT010000082.1:0-7915 GCA_040268355.1 Atopobiaceae bacterium
AGCCCGCACCGCGCCCCGCTTTCCTGCAAGCGCACGCACACGACAAGAAGGAAGTGATCCCTATGGCCTTTACCAAGAAGACCGTTCGGGACATCGACGTCGCCGGCAAGAAGATCATCATGCGCGTCGACTTCAACGTTCCGCTGAAGGATGGCGTGGTGACCGACGACACGCGCGTCCGTGCCGCCATCCCCACCATCCAGTACCTCAAGGAGCAGGGTGCCGGCATCATCCTGATGAGCCACCTCGGCCGCCCCAAGGGCGACGGCCCCGAGCCCGAGCTCTCCCTGCGTCCCGCCGCCGAGAAGCTCGCCGAGCTCACCGGCTATGACGTGCAGTTCTGCGACGACACCTACGGCGAGAAGGCCGCGGAGGCCTGCGCGGCCGTGAAGCCGGGCGACATCCTCGTGCTCGAGAACGTCCGCTTCCTCAAGGCC
The DNA here is from genome assembly GCA_040268355.1 of Atopobiaceae bacterium. Classification (GTDB taxonomy): domain Bacteria; phylum Actinomycetota; class Coriobacteriia; order Coriobacteriales; family Atopobiaceae; genus UBA1367. The sequence continues at coordinate 438 of JAWRIT010000082.1, forward strand.
GAGAAGAAGAACGACCCCGAGGTTGCCAAGAAGCTCGCCTCCTACGCCGACATCTTCGTGCTCGACGCCTTTGGCACGGCCCACCGCGCCCAGGGCTCGGTCGTCGGTCCCGCGGCCTATCTCCCGGCGGTCGCCGGCTTCCTGCTCGAGAAGGAGGTCGACACGCTGACCGGCATCTTCGCCGACCCCGCGCGCCCGTTCGTGGCCGTCGTCGGCGGCTCGAAGGTCTCCAGCAAGATCGGCGTGCTCGAGAACCTCATCGAGAGCGCCGACACGCTCATCATCGGTGGTGGCATGGCCTACACCTTCTTCCTGGCCAAGGGTTACACCGTCGGCACCTCCCTCAAGGAGGAGGACTGGATCGAGCGGGCCGGCGAGATGCTCAAGAAGGCCGAGGAGAAGGGGTGCACGATCCTTTTGCCCGTCGACAACGTGGTCGCCGACCACTTTGGCGAGGACGCCGTGGGCGAGGTCGTCGACTCCGACAAGATCCCCGACGACCGCATGGGCATGGACATCGGCCCCAAGACCATCGAGCGCTACTGCGAGGCGGTCAAGGACGCGGCGACCGTGTTCTGGAACGGCCCCATGGGCGTCTTCGAGTTCGACCAGTTCGCCACGGGCACCGAAGCCGTCGCCCGTGCGATCGGCGCCTCGGGGTGCACGTCGATCATCGGCGGTGGCGATTCCGTCGCGGCCATCAACAAGTTCGGCCTGGCCGACCAGATGAGCTGGATCTCCACCGGTGGTGGCGCGTCCATGGAGCTCGTCGAGGGCAAGGCCCTTCCTGGAGTGGAGGCGCTTCTCGATGCGTAAGAGGATGATTGCGGGCAACTGGAAGATGAACAAGACCTTCTCCGAGGCCGTCGTGCTGGCCGAGGGGCTGGCCCGTGAGCTTGAGGGCGGCACCGGCGACGTCGACGTCGTCGTCGCCCCGCCTGCGGTCGACCTGAAGGGCGTCGCCGAGGTGATCGACAAGGAGGGGGCGCCCTTCGCGCTCTCCGCGCAGAACGTGTATTGGGAGGAGTCCGGCGCCTACACCGGCGAGACGGCCCCCAACATGCTCGAGGCCGTGGGTGCGACCCACTGCATCATCGGCCACTCCGAGCGTCGCGACTACTTCGGAGAGACCGACGAGGACATCAACAAGAAGGCCAAGGCGCTCATGGCCCACGGCATCGTGCCCATCAGCTGCTGCGGCGAGTCCCTCGAGATCCGCGAGGCGGGCACGCACGTGGCGTTCGTCGTCGACCAGATCAAGAAGGACACTGCTGGCCTCGAGATTGACGACCCGTCCAAGTACGTCATCGCCTACGAGCCCATCTGGGCCATCGGCACCGGCAAGACCGCCACGGCCGATGACGCGCAGGAGGTCTGCGGCGCCATTCGCGCCACGCTCGCCGAGATCTTCGGCGAGGAGATCGCCTCGGGGATCCGCGTGCTCTATGGCGGCTCCGCCAACCCGAGCAACATCGCCGGCTTCCTAGAGAAGGACGACGTCGACGGGGCCCTCGTCGGCGGCGCGTCCCTCAAGGCCGACGGCTTCGCCGACATGGTGCGCTCCGCCATGGCGTAGGCCTCGCACCGACAGGCGACACGTTACGGGACCCGGGTTCTGCCCGGGTCCTTTTTTGGGCTCGCAGATCGGTTGGCGCGGGAGCACTGGCGGACGGCTGGCATAGCGCTAGCCGCCCGCCAGCAGTCTTTCTCTGCCCTTGAAAAAAAAGTGATAGGTTTTTAATATTTCCATGTCTATGGAGAGGGGGCGCTGATAACCTGATCCGCGCGCTGATATCATGCCTGTCTAGAAGCAGCCACACCTCCCGAACTTGAACTTTCTTTTCTCAGTCCAAATTCGGAGGTGCAGTTCAGACTCCGGGCCTTTTCTTCTAAATCTTCAGAAGCAAAATCAAGTTAGAGAGTTGCGGTACAGGTCGGATTAGAGCCTATCCAACAGAGAGTGGCATACCCTCGTACATCGTGAGAGATTAGGGAATAGTAACAGGTTACTTTTCCAAGGGTCCGTTGGACCTACAGTCAGCTATTATTTTAAAAATCCTTAGATTCGAGGTGGTACGGGCCAATCATTTGAGTTTTACGAATTGTTAAAGTTAGTGAGTAGCCGAGGAGGACGCCATGGTATATGACCATATTAACGATGTAATCGCAAGACCAGCAATTGTAAAAACAACTGATAATCTGTATATATGTCGTTTCGAGTCAATGAAAGTCATAGCTGCAGATTTTGCTGTAAAGACTTTGCTAGAAAAGAAAAAAATTGATTCTAATACTATTCTTGTGGATAGTTCAAGTGGAATATACGCCTATGCACTGGCGCTTGCAGCACATAAATACGGACTGCAATGCCATATCATTGCATCTACGACTGTTGATTCCGTGCTTTTGTTCCAGTTGAAGACCCTTGGTGTTGAAGTGGAACAAGTTCCTCCATCTACTAATTTGAAATATGACCAGGAATTGCGAGTGTCCCTGGTGAAGAAGTATCTCCTCAGTGAGCCGAAAGCCTATTGGATGAGGCAATATCACGACGACATCCACTATCTTGGATATGAGGAAGTGGCTCGCCAACTCGTCTCAGCTGATTTACAGCTTTTCTCTCAGGGTGTTCATATAGTCTGGCCAGTTGGTTCAGGAGCTTCCTCATGTGGGCTGATGCGAGGCTTCCAAAAAGAGAATGTGCCCGTCGCCCTGTCTGGGATTCAACCTTTTGGAAGCATCTCTTTTGGTTCGGCACATATCGATGACCCCGATATTCTCGTGGCGGGCATCGGAAGCGCCATCCCCTTTGAGAACATCGATTACACTTCCTATGACTATATCCACTGGGTCAATGCTGATATTGCGATAAGCGGGGGCATTTCCTTACTGAGCGATACGGGGATTTTTGCTGGTCTCTCATCAGGTGCTACGTATCACGTCGCACAATACCTAGCACAGAAATGTCCAGGAGAGCTGTTTCTTGCGGGTACTCCTGATTCTGGGATAAGGTACCAGAAAATATACAGCAACCATGTGACTTCAAATAGAGTCGATGCTCCGCGACAAATCACGGAACTTAGCGAGCTTGCCATGCCGTGGAGCATGATGCATTGGAATAGGCGCAGTTATACTCCCATATATAAGGAAGGTGCGTAATGAAACGAGCTGTTCTCCTTGAATCTCTTACCTTTGGATTAGATTTGATTGACTCTGCTGCTAGGGAGCTTGATCTGGAGGTAGTCCTTCTTGCTGGCGCGAAGGGGCTCTATGGTGATCTATCTCACTTACAGCGTATTAAGGTGAGAGAAATTGATACGCGAAACGATGCGACAATACATAAAGAATTGCTCGCTCTGAAGCCTGACGCCTTGGTTTCCAATACAGACACGTGGATGATCTCCGGCGCAAAACATAGCGAGTGGCTAGGTTTACCTGGTCGGTCAGTCCAGTTTTCAAATCTGATTCGCCACAAGCATGCCGTACGTTCCGCTCTGGGAGATAGTGATGTCCTTCATCTCGAACAGGAGGAGCTGGGTGAGCTGGACGCTTCCTCTTCATCGTCGCAGCCTGAGCTGCTCTACAAGACTCCAGATGGACGGATCTCGTCTATCCCTCTCCCGGCTATCGCCAAACCAGATTCAGGAACGGGAAGCCATAGTGTTCACATTCTTAATAATTCAGATGATGTGAAGCAGTTCATGGAGCAAGTTTTTTCTGCACAACCAGGGCCTCAGGGAGGCTGGCTCTTCGAACCCTATACACCTGGCCCCCTGTGGAGCGCTGAGGTCTTCGTTTACGAGCGAATACCTACTGTCCTTGGATTTACGGGTCGAGTGTTATCATTTGAACCGTATTCGCGGGAAGAAGCATTGATGTTCCCCGCATTGACAAATACTGCTTTGGATAAGCAAGCGCGCTTATGGGTGGCAGACTTATTGACCCGACTTGGTGCAGAAGACGGGTACTATCATGTAGAGTTCACGTACTGGAATGGCAACTTTGCGTTGATTGAAGTGAACGGGCGCATGGGAGGAAGTCTCATTTGTTATGCTCTGGAGAGAGGATTAGAGTTCAACCCGTACAAGCCGCTTTTGCAGCTCAGTCTGGGTCTCAAACCCGATCTTCCTCGCAACCTATCCCCATCACGATCGTATGCTGCCATGCTTTTGTACGCCGATCAGAAGGGAACAATTACTGCTTTTCGTACCCCCTCGCTCTCAGCGTATCCTGGTGATATCCAACTTCACTTTGTAAAACATGTTGGTGAACGGATTACGCGTGTCGATGACCAGACGGGATGCTATGCACACCTCTCGGCTGTAGGCGATACGGCTGAAGAAGCTTATGCGTATGCCCAAGCGGCGGCGCGAAGTGTGAAGGCTGTGGTGAGCTGACATGAAATGCAGAGTTCCCATCTGGCTGACCGCTCCTGTGAGCATTATTCTGGCAGGCTCTTTCCTTTCGAGTATGTCTGCCTTTTTAGTTGCACCATATCTGATGGTTTTCTTGACGCGTGACGCTCACGTGGCCGTTGGGCTGGCAGGGACATTCATTGGTCTCCAGTATTGGCTTTTACGTGCAGGGGGTCTTATTGCAGACCCTTTCGTCAGGCGATATGGCCATCGCGCGGTAATGCTATGGGGTGGAGGTCTACGCATCCCAGGTTACTTGCTGATGGCTCTGCAGACGGTCCCTACAATTGCTGTGGGTTTGTGCTTAGTTGGGTTGGGTGGCGGCCTGTACTTTCCGCCCTCTAAGTCTTTTCTCATTCGCCTCTTACCAAAAGAGTATCAGCTCACAGGCTTATCGGTTCGTAACGTTACTGCTAATGTGGGTGTTGCAATTGGACCACTAATTGGCACCCTCGGTGCCCAGTATTTTGGGTTACGCGGCGTAGTAGTTTCTGCTGCACTCTGCTTCACTGCTCTTGCTATTCTCGTGCGTTTTCTGCCCTCCCTTGCCGAGCTTTCTGAGGTATCAGCCAAGAAGGAAGCTGGAGGAGGAGAGAGGCCAATTGCCGCAGTCAGTGGGGAGGATTCGCCAGCTTCTAGCGGATGGAGGAGTTTTCTAACCCTTCTTCCAAAAGAGCGTATAGTTTTTGCACTTATCCCCCTATCGCTTCTTCTCGGAGCCTTTCTAACTCAAATGGATACCTTGCTTCCTGAGGTGCTTGCCTATCACTCCTTGGATTCGTGGCTTGGAGTAGCTTTCACAGTCAATGCTATCTGCGCGGTGGCTCTTCAGCCGATAGGTCTCGCCGCAGTTCGACGCTCGTTCTTGCTAGTAGGCCTCTTGGCCTCCCTTGGCTCTGTTGGACTGTTCCTCTCCCTCATACCTCAGTTCATCAGCGTGGGATCGATTATTCTTGCCGTATTCTCACTTACCCTTGTAGAGGTGGTGGCGAGTATGGCAATCGATGATGCTATCCGCGTCCTGCCGCAGAAACGGGTGACACTCGCCTATGGAGTACAAGGGTTGTGTGACGGCATAGGGGGCCTTTTTGGGTCTCCCGCCATTGTAGCTCTCTATGCCGCAGCCGATATGGCAGGTAAATCCCTTGTTCTATCGGCTTTCGCAGGAATATGTGCCCTTGCTTTTGCTGTGTCAGTGGGAATCATTCGCCCCGGACTTAGGAGCTAAACCATGGAACATGGAATAGGAGCGACTGCTACCTCGCTTATCACTATCGGCCCGTCTCAGCTGATGGTCGACTATGCAGAGACGTACGTTGATCGCCTGCTCCTTATTGACCTTCCAGAACGCATCTCGTCCTTCAACGTTAATCCACGAATTACGATGATCCGTTCGCTCGACTACCTCGAGTGCGATTTTGACACCCTTGCCACGTGCATACGAGCTTTTATCTCTGAGGGCTCCAATGAGCGCTGCTATGGGATCTTCGCTCTCACTGATCGAGCTCTGCTTTTGCAGGCGCAACTTAATGCTTTATTCGGGTACATTGATAATCCGGTATCCGCAGTGGAGGCGATGGTTACAAAAAGTCACATGCGGGCCCTTCTCAACGAGCATACGGAGTTCGTAACTCAGGCAGTTACCGTTACGAGCCCCGTAGAAGCACGCGAAGCCTGTGAATCCTTCGACTCGCCCTTTCCCTGTGTTGCTAAACCGATAGTGGGAAGAGGAAGTTTAGGAGTCTACCTGATTCGAACGGCGAGTGAGTTTGATTCGCTAGACTATCCACTGCTGCTTGAGGAGTATATCGAGGGACAGGAGTATTCCGTAGAAGGGATACTATGCGATGGGGAGTACCATTGCTTTGGAGTTACCCTGAAGGAGAAAGGCGTGCTCGGGCAACCTGATGAGCTGGCAGAATTTGGCCACCTCCATCCCGCACCCCTTGACCAGGATACCTACCAACTCATTGAAAAGGCGGTAGGTACAGCTCTGCATGCTATAGGTCAGCGTAGCGGGCTGAGTCATACCGAGGTCTTCGTGACGCCCACGCGTCAAGTGCGTATTGTGGAAACTCATGCGCGCAACGGAGGACAGCACATTAACGATATCGTGCGCCTTGCCCACGGAGTCGACATGGTGGAGTGCGCCCTCAAGCAGCGTCTAGAAATTCTGGAAGACAAGGATATCAAGCCTACGGTGAAGTCTCGATATGCTGGAGTGCGTTATTTTCCTAATGAGTCGGGACGCATAAGTAGGGTATCAGGTCTTGAACGTACTCGCTTCACCCAAGGAATTCATTCTATCGAGCTTTTTTACCAGCCTGGGGACACCTTCATTGCTGGGGTTGGTTCGGGTGAGCAGATTGGATGTATCGTAGCTAGTGCCGAAAGCTTTAACGACCTCGATACCCATTTGAGACGTGCTATGGGGGAAGTACATATAAGCATTGACGCAGGTAAAGCTGGGGAGCATGGCTCATGAGTCAATTGGTCTTAAGATGGCGTGTGGTAGCGTGATGGTAAAACGCGCTCTTGTCGCTATGTAATAGAATACATGGCACGACGCTGACACGGGGGAAGAGGAGCCTATGTGCCAGCCCCGTGCCACGTGTCGGGTCCTCAGCTCCGCAGGCTCGCTAGGTACACTTGTGCTATCGTGGACTCTTGCAACGGTCTTCAAGTACAGGGAGCCTTTTCGTGAACGTCATCAACACCATCCTGCTCGTGCTCATGTTCCTCTCGGGCACGCTCACCGTTCTTCTGGTCCTCATGCATTCGGGCAAGGGTACCGGCGTCTCCGACATGATCGCCTCGACCATGTACAACTCCGCAGCTGGCTCGGGCATCATGGAGAAGAACCTGGACCGCCTGACGGTCATCACGGCCATCGTCTTTGGTGTGAGCATCTGCGTGATGATGTTCACCTTCCCGCTCGGCACCATCTAGCAGGTGCCGATGTCACCCCAGTTACCTTTGACCTTCGAATTCTCCCGTATGGGCCATACGGGCCTTGCAATGCCCCGTACAAAGGCACATAGTTTGAACTTGTGTAGCACGGTCGTG
>JAWRIT010000083.1:0-5212 GCA_040268355.1 Atopobiaceae bacterium
GGGGGGGGGCGGGGCTTTTGTCTGCGGGCGTCGGTAGCGTCGCCGGCGGGGATGGCGTCGCGGGAATGCCACGTTGGCGCCAATGTCTGCGGTCATCGTCGGGGACGACATCAGCGGGACAGGAGTGCCAACGGGACGGCAGCGCCAGTGGCAGAACCTCAGTGGGACGCCATCGTCAGCGCGGCGGGGACCATCCGACAGGCCGCTCCCCCACCACGCGGCTGCTCAGCCAATTCGCCCAGCGCTCCGGGCCAAAGCGATAGTACGAGAAGCCGCGACGCGCCCGAAAGCGACGACAGGCGGGAAGCCCCGCCCACACGAGCGAGGGTACCACGACCAGCGGTAGGTAGAGCGGCCCCAGGACGAGCGACTGCAGCGTGTGCCCGTACTCGTGCACGAGCAGCGGACGCGGGCAGTCGCGTGGCACGAACACGAACAGGCCCAGCGAAAGGCCCTCCTCGCGCTCCCACTCGCTCACAATCGCGCTTCGGAATCGAAAGCGCCGACGGGGCCGGGGCAGCGTCAGCAGGAGCGCCGCGCCCACGATCGTCTGCGGCAGCCCCCACACCACCTGCCATGCCTGCGCCAGTCGCCACCGCACGCCCCGCTACGCCTCCAGTCGCTGCACGAGCAGCTGGTTGAAGCGCTTGGGGTTGCCCGATCCCTTGCTCGCCCTCATGCATTGGCCCACCAGAAAACCGAGCACCTTCCGGTTGCCGTCCCGGTACTGTCGCACCTGGTCGTCGCACCGACCGAGCACCTCGTCCACGATGGCGGAGAGCGCCTCGGTGTCGGTGGACTGGCGCAGGCCGCGCTCGTCCACGACCCGCCCCGGGTCTTCGCCCGTGCCGTCTATGGTCTCGAGCACCTCGCGCGCCTGCGCGAAGGTGATGGCGTCGGCCGCGAGCAGCCCCGAGATCGAGGCCAGCTGCGCCGCCGTCAGCGCCTCGAAGCCGGCGGCCAGATTGACCATCACGTTGGCCAGCGTCGGGACGGCCGTGGCGTCGAGGGTGGCGGCAGCCCCCTCGAAGCGCGTCGCCACGCCCGGGTCGCCCGCAAGCCGGGCGGCGTCGGCGCGCCTGAGGCCCCAGGTCCGCACGTACCGGTCGCGCTTGGCGTCCGGCAGCTCGGGGACGCGCGCGCGACAGCGCTCGACGAACTCGTCCGAGAGATCGAACGGGGCGAGGTCGGGATCGGGGTACATCCGGTAGTCGTCGGCCGCCTCCTTCACGCGCATAACCACGGTGCGCCTCCGGCTCGGCTCCCAGTGGCGCGTCTCCGAGGTGATGGCACCACCGGCCTCCAGCACCTCGGCCTGGCGACAGATCTCGTACTCCAGCGCGTCATGCAGACTCTTGAAGGAGTTGAGGTTCTTCATCTCGGTCTTTGTGCCAAAGCCCGTCTCGCCCCGACGCCGAAGGCTGACATTGCCGTCGCAGCGCATCGAGCCATGTTCGAGCGAGCAGTCGGAGATGCCGAGCGTGCGGAAGGTCTGCCGCAGCTTCTCCATGAACAGGCGCGCCTCCTCGGGCGTGCGCAGGTCGGGTTCGGTGACCAGCTCGATGAGCGGGGTGCCGCAGCGGTTGTAGTCGATGAGCGACTCGCTCGCCCCGCCGATGCGCCCCTCCGCGCCCCCGAGGTGGTTCATCTTGGCGGCGTCCTCCTCCAGGTGAATGCGCAGGATGCGCACCGGTGCCACGTAGGAGCCGTCGGTGGCCTTCTCGATGGTGTCGTCCGGACGCTCGGCGGCACCGTCGCCGGCCACCTCGACCTCCAGGCGACCGTGCATGACAAAGGCGACCGGCCCCTGCGTGGTCTGGAAGTTCTTGGCCATGTCCGGATAGAAGTAGTGCTTGCGATAGAACATCGAGCGGCGCATGACCTCGCAGTTGGTGGCGAGGCCCGCCATGACGATCGACTCGACGGCCCGCTCGTTGGGCACCGGCAGCGCGCCGGGAAGCCCCAGGCAGACGGGGCAGACGTTGGCGTTGGGCTCGTCGTCGTGGCTGAGCCGACACCCGCAGAACAGCTTGGTCTCGAGCGTGGTGAGCGCGGTGTGGACCTCAAGGCCGATCACCGCCTCCCAGTCGCGCAGCACCTCGTGGAGCCGCCTCATGCGAGCCCACCTCCCCGCCCGGCGAACGCCGGCGCGACGACGCCCTCCATCTCACCTGCGCGCTCGAGCGAGCGGGCGAAGGCGAGCAAGCGGGCGTCGGAGGCAGCCGGCCCCTGGAGCTGCGCCCCGATGGGCAGGCCGGAGTCCTTCCCGAGGCACACCGGCACGCTGATGCCGCAGTTTCCGGCAATGTTGTTGGAGATGGTATAGACGTCGGCCAGATAGAGGGCCGCCGGGTCGCTGACCTCGCCGTGGCGCCAGGCGGGCGTGGGGCTTATCGGCATGAGGATGGCGTCGACCTGCGCGAAGGCGCGTGCGTAGTCGGCCGTGATGAGCGTGCGGACCTTCTGCGCCGCCAGGTAATACTGCTCGTACGCGTCGCTGGAGAGCAGGTAGGCGCCCAGCATCTGACGCCGCTTGGCCTCGGCGCCAAAGCCGTGCGCACGGGAGCGCGCGGTCTGCTCGGCCAACGTGGCGCAGTCCGGCTCCTGGTAGCCGTAGCGGACGCCGTCGAAGCGCGCCAGGTTGGAGAAGGCCTCGCAGGAGGCGAGCACGTAGTAGGCGGCGATGGAGGCGGCCATGTGGGGCAGGTCGACCTCCACGACGCGCGCCCCGGCGTCCGCGAGGCGCGTGGCCGCCATGCGAATGGCGTCGCGCACCTCGGGGTCCAGCCCCTCGGCCTCGAGCAGCGCGGGAATGACGCCCACGCGGCGCCCCTCGATGGGATCGTCCAGGTGCGCCAGGTAGTCCTGCGCGCAGTGCTGGCTGGTGGCGTCGAGGGGGTCGGGGCCTGCGGCGGTGAGGGCGTCCATGGCGAGGGCGACGTCCTCCACGCGCCGGCCGAGGGGACCCACCTGGTCGAGCGACGAGCCGAAGGCCACCACGCCGTAGCGGCTCACGGCGCCGTAGGTGGGCTTCATGCCCACCACGCCGCAGAGCGCCGCCGGCTGACGGACGGAACCGCCGGTGTCCGAGCCAAGCGCAACGCTCACCTGCCCGGATGCGACCGCCGCCGCACTGCCACCCGACGAGCCCCCCGGCACGCGCGTAAGGTCCCAGGGGTTGTTCGTGGGATGGAAGGCCGAGCTGTCAGTGGTCGCACCGAAGGCGAACTCGTCCATGTTGAGCTTGCCCATCGGCGTGGCGCCGGCGTCGAGCAGGCGACGGACGCAGGTCGCCGTGTAGGCGCTCTCGTAGGACCGCAGCATGCGGCTCGCGCAGGTAGTGCGCGTGCCGAGCAGGTTCAGGTTGTCCTTGAAGGCCACCGGGACGCCGGCGAGCGGGGGAAGGGGCTTGCCCGCCGCACGCGCCGCGTCGGTGGCGGCCGCCGCCGAGAGCGCGAGGTCGGCGCTCACCTGCAGAAAGGCCTGCACCTCGCCATCGCGGGCGGCGATGGCGTCGAGCGAGGCTCGCGCGACCTCGGTGGCAGTGAAGTCTCCCACCGCGACGCCGGCGGCGATCTGGCGCGCGGAGAGCGCATCGAGGGTGGCCATCACGCGGCGCCCCCTTCGGCCACAATCGCCGGCACTCGGAACGTGCGCCCACGGCGGCTGGCGGCGTTGGCCAGCGCCTCCTCAAGCGAGAGGCCGGGCACCACCACGTCTTCGCGCACGACGTTGACGAGCTCGCCGATCGGGTGAAACGTGGGCTCGACGTCGTCCAGGTCGTAGGTGAGGATGGGGTCGAGGAGGGAGAGCGCGTCGGTGAGGTAGGCGCACATCTCGTCCAGCTCGACGTCATCCAACGCGATGTGGGCGTACTCCGCGATGAGCGCCACGTCGTCTCTGGTCAAGGGCATAGTGCCTCCTCGCGGCTCGGTGGATGGTGGGTGCTGGCTTTGACATGGTATTCTACGGCATCGGACTCGCCGTCCCGGGCAGGGGCGCGCACGGTCACCCCCTTGCCAGCGCGTCTCGACGGGCGGGTGATGGACGCGAGGCGAGCGCCTGGGACGAGTCCGTCTGCTACCATGAACAGGCCCTCCTGTGAAAGGAACGCGCATGTACCAGCTCGTGGCAACCGACATGGACGAGACCTTCCTCGACTCCGACCACCGGGTACCTCAGGCCAACATCGACGCCATCCTGCGCATGCGCGAGCTTGGCGTGCTGGTCGTGCCCGCATCGGGACGCGCCTACGGCTCCATCATGGGCAGCCTGCGCGACCTGCCGGACGCCTGTCTTGAGGACAGCTACGTCATCTCGTACAACGGCGGCTGCATCAACCGCGTCGGCGAGTCGGAGCCGCTGGTCAGCAACCGCATGCCCTTCGAGGTCGTCGACCGACTCTTCCAGCATGCCGTCTTTCTTGGTGATATCGGTATGCACATCTACACGCTGTCCGGCGAGGTCTGGGGGTGGAACCTCACGAGCAGCGAGCTCGCCTATCTGCATGGGCACATGGAGCTTGCGCCCTTCGAGGGAGCAAGCATCGAGTTTCTGCGTGACGTGCCTCTCTCCAAGTGCCTCTACGTCTTCGAGGACCTCAATCTGCTGCACGAGCTCGCGCTGACCATGGACCCCGTGCTGACCGACGGGCTCTCGACCACCTTCTCATCCGGGCGCTACTACGAGTTCAACCCGACAGGCGTGGACAAGGGGTCCGGCCTGCGGACGCTGGCGGAGCGGCTGGGCATCGACATGGCCGACACCATCGCCTGCGGCGACTCCGCCAACGACATGGCGATGCTCGAGGCGGCAGGCGTGGGAGTGGCCGTCTCGAACGCCACGCCCGACGCCTCGGCGGTGGCCGACTACCAGGCGCGCAGCAGCTGCGACGACGGCGTCTTCGCCGAGGTCCTGGAGCGCTTCATCGAGCCGCAGCACCACGCATAGCCCTATCGGCAGCAGGACGACACAGGGGAAGAAGCACCTATGTGTCACTGGCACAGGGGTGCGCACATGTTCCTAGGCTCAACACAGTCACCTGGCGGGACCAAGAGGCCGGCGGTGCCCGGGCGGGCCCGGCCCTGAGCCCGGTCCCGCATGGCCCGTGGTCAGAGATCGGACTTTTGCGGTGTTTTTTCGGACGTCCCGGAGTATCTCCGTCCTCCGTCCTGCTGTTTTCTCGTCCGCTACTCCGCCAGTCGCGGAATTT
>JAWRIT010000084.1:0-6867 GCA_040268355.1 Atopobiaceae bacterium
CGGACGGCGCGCCGCGCGGGACGGATGCCAGGGGTGCCTAGCCCCGCGCGCGCTCGGCCTGGATCATGCGGTTCACGGCGTTGATGTAGGCCTTGGCGCTCGAGACGATGATGTCGTTGTCGGCCCCTCGACCGTTGTAGACACGCCCGTCCTGCGCGGTGATGCGCACCGTCACCTCGCCGATGGCGTCAATGCCGCGCGTGTTGGCCTTGACGGCGAACTCCTGCAGGTCGCTCTCGATGCCCACCACCTTGTCGATCGCCTTGTAAGCCGCATCGACCGGGCCGGTGCCGGTGGTGCTCACCACGTGCGTGGCGCCCTGCTCGTCGGTGATGGTGGCCACGGCCGTGGGGACCAGCGGGTCGCCGCACTGGATCTGCAGGGCGTCCAGCGTGTAGACGGCCGCGATGTCGCGCTGACGCTCCTGGATGATGGACTCCAGGTCCTCGTCGTAGACCTCCTTCTTCTGGTCCGCGATGTCGATGAACAGGCCGTAGATCTCCTCGAAGTCCTCGCTGTTGAAGGAGTAGCCGAGCTCTTGCAGGCGATGGCGCAGCGCCGAGCGTCCCGAGCGCGCCGAAAGGACGATCTCCGAGCCAGAGGCGCCGACCTCCGCCGGGTCGATGATCTCATAGGTACTGCGGGCCTTGAGCACGCCGTCCTGGTGGATCCCCGAGCTGTGCGCGAAGGCGTTGGCACCGACGATGGCCTTGTTGGCCTGCACGTTCATGCCGGTGACGCGGCTGACCAGACGGCTCGCGCGGGTGATCTCCGGCGTGATGATGTCCGTGTGGGCGTCGAGCTCGTCCCCGTGCAGGCGGATGGCCATGACGACCTCCTCAAGCGCGGTGTTGCCGGCGCGCTCCCCCAGGCCGTTGACCGTGCACTCGACCTGCGTCGCCCCGTTGCGCACGCCCGCCAGCGCGAGCGCCGTCGCCAGACCGAGGTCGTTGTGCGCGTGGACGGAGACGGTCACGCCCTCGATGCCGTCGACGCCCTCCATCACCTGCCTGACGAGCTCTCCGTAGTGCTCGGGCAGGCAGGAACCGGTGGTGTCGGGCACGTCGACGACGGTGGCACCAGCGTCCACCACGGCCTGAACCACGCGGACGAGCATCTGCGGGTCCGCACGTCCAGCGTCCTCCGCATAGAACTCAACGTCATCAACGAAGCTCTTGGCATACGTGACCGCGTGGACGGCTCGCTCCACGATCTCATCCTCGCTCATGCGCAGCTTGTCGTGCATGTGAACGGGCGAGACGCCGATGCCCGTGAGAATGCGCGGGCGCGCGGCCGTCTTCAGGGCCTCGGCGGCCGCCTCGATGTCCGCGTCGACGGCTCGCGAGAAGGCGCACACGACGGCCTGGTCGCCCACGGCAGAGCCGATCTCGGAGACCGCACGGAAGTCGCTGGGGCTTGAGGCCGGAAAACCCGCCTCGATGACATCGACGCCCATGCGCAGAAGCTCGCGTGCGATGATGAGCTTCTCCTGGGTGTTCATGGAGCAGCCGGGCGACTGCTCGCCGTCGCGCAACGTGGTGTCAAAGATGGCGATCTTCCTGGTCATAGTCCGGTCCTCTCAGTTGGTTAGCAGATGACTATGCCACAAGTGTCAAAGTAGCTTTCAAGGCTCCACTGGTCATTCCCCGAGTTGAAACATTATCTGCGCCACTCGCGCACGGTGGGCACACGTCTGCCGCTCGAGGCCCCAGCGCGCCTGCGCGCAAAGACCGGTGCCACGCGGGTGGCAAGGACGAGACAGAGCACGCCAGCGCAGGCGAAGGGGGCGAGCAGGAGCGTCTCGTCTCCCGTCGCGGCAAGGGGGACGGCAGATGCGGAGCGGGCGGGCGGGATGGTCGTGGTAGGACGCACGCCAGCGTCGGTCTCCGTCACTTCGACGGCGTCAGAGGCGGGGCCATCGTTCCCTCCAGGATCGGTGCTGCTGCCGTCGTCCGTACCACCTGGGGTGGGTGTGTCCGACTGGTCCCCGTTCTTGCCGGGATCCGTCTTGCCGCCAGGATCCGCCTGGCCACCGGGGTCCACCTGGCCGGCCGCGTCGAAGGGGTTGGCGTCCGAGGTGCCAAGCCGCACCTGCATGGAGGGGGCGGCATCGCTCAGGAACTGGATCCAGACGCCCGCATAGGTCCGCTCCGAGGGTGTGACCGCTCCATCGTAGCGCGCGAGGTAGAGCCGGTCGGACGCAGCACCCGCCCGCTGCTCCCAGAGCGAGCGGGTCCACAGCGCATGGAGCGCCGTAGGTGTGCCGCCTGCCGAGGACAGCGCGAGGGTCCCGTCATCCGCATACTCGGCGAACACCTCCATGATCGCCGGCCGGCTGCCGGCGTTGTTGACCGTGTTGGTCTCGCGACCGGCCTCATAGACGCCCGTGTCCACGTGCCAGACGACCACGCCCGACGACCCGGCGCCATAGCGTCGCGCCAGTCCCGCGTCATAGCCCTCTGCCTGGCGGTTCTCGATGAGGAAATACTCAGTGTCGCTCACGCGCACGAGCAGCGGCTGCCAAGTGCCGTCAGCTTCGCTCCCGAGCGTGAACTCCGTGCCCTCCCCCGTGAGCGACGCGACGTCAGCCTCCTGCGGCTCGACCCACCCCAGCTGGTAGCGGCTCCACGCGTCGAGCGCGCCGGCCACATAGGCACCGGAGGAGTCCTGGTTCCAAAGACCCGCGTCCATCAGACTGAGTCCACCCACCTGATAGGCCGACCACGCGCCCGTCGTCTGCGTGGTCGGATAGAGGTCGGGCAGGCCCAGAAAGTGTCCCAGTTCGTGGCAGATGGGGCCGATCGGCTCCTGCACCTGCGGCGACGCCCACTCCGCGACGGCGACGTAAGGCCCTGTGACCACGCCGTCGACCGTGGGGGCGACGCTGCCCAGCGCGGCGTTGTCGAGCGTCCAGCTGTGCGCCCACAGCGATGGCTCGCGATAGTCCAGCGCCCCCTCAAAGCCCGCCACCACGAAGCACACG
Source organism: Atopobiaceae bacterium (assembly GCA_040268355.1). GTDB lineage: Bacteria > Actinomycetota > Coriobacteriia > Coriobacteriales > Atopobiaceae > UBA1367. The sequence goes on from JAWRIT010000084.1 coordinate 2,984, forward strand.
GCCAGCTCGTCGGGGGAAAGCGTCCCGTCCTGGTCGCTGTCGAACGCGTCGAATCGCACGTAATCGTCCGCCTGGGCGAGAGCCTCAGCGAAGCACGCAAGCATGTACTCGTTATAGTCGGTGGGATCCTTGCCTTGGGTGTCGGTGACGTCGCTCCAGTTGACGAGGTTGTACCAGTCGCCGTGAGTGCGCTCGGCGAGCGTCACCCGGACGATGCCGTCTCCCTCGACGTCAGAGACGCCGTCGGCAAAGCTCTCCTGCGCTGGCACGAAGGTGAGCCGGTCCTGCGACATCGCCTGGTAGTACGCGCCGACCCCCTGGTCCCCAAAGATGTGCCCACCCCAATCGAGGTTGGCGTCGTAGGAAATGTTGTCAAATCCCACGACTACGATCAGCAGGGGGATGCTGCGCTCGGCAGACGTCTGCGCGTGGGACGTGGGCTGCTGGGCGTCGTCGGTGGTGGGCAGCACCTCCTGATCGATGGGTTCGGCAAGAAGCGTCGGCTCGGCGAGCGCATCGCGTCCGTCGCTCTCCCACGAGACGCCACCAAGCGCTTGATAGGCGCGACGGTCATCGTCCGAGACAAGATCGTCCGGCGTGCATGCGCCCTCAATGGACGCCCCATCGACCACGGACGCACCCAAGGAGAGAGATCCATCAGAGCGGATGACATAGTGCCAGGCGGCGGTCTCCGGATCGCACTGGACGAGCACACCCTCCGGTGTGGTGAAGTAGCTGAACCAGGCATCCCCGCCGCTCGTCACCAAGAAGGACGTGCCGTCAGGCTGCTCCATCTCGACGGGCTCCGAGCCACTGGGAACCGCACGAGCCTCTGTGGGAACAAGGACCAGGGCGACGGCAACGAGCAGGGCAAGCAGCGCCAGCAGATGCCGATTGAGATGCGATTGCCGATTCCAGCAGGTCATGCGCTCCCCTCCCCTGCGCTCCGGCCACATGTTCGCATAGCTTATCACGGACGTGCGGGGTGGAGGTGGGAGGTGGGGTCCTCCCCAAAGGGCGGTCAGGCTCGATCGCCGGATGAAGCGCACCCGACGCAGCGCAACTTGGCACCCAAATTCCATCGCAGGAGATGCAGATGAGTTTGCTACGTTCTTTGGCGATCCATCTCCTCGCGGACGAGCCTCTTAATGAGCGCCGTCACGTTATCTTGCGCATCGAGAAACGCGATCTCCTTCCCCTCTCGTTCGTTGTTGAACCTGACCACGTACTGCCGCATGTGCCTCTTGATGTATTGCGTGGTTGCCCTGCTTCTTGATTGCTTTGAGGTCATGGCTCACCCTTCGCGTGATGTTGTAAGCGCACTGTACACAGCTTCAGAAAGCATCCATCGATGCCTAGGTCATCGTACTTTGCGGTAATATTACGGTGACCCCCGGCCACGTGATGAAAAACGTCTCTTGGGGGCTCCTCTTTTATAGCCTAAGGATTATTTAGACCTAAGGAGCTCTTCCCCACATGCGCAGGAGCACCCGCTTGTTAGCGCTGTCAAGGTCGCCATTCTCGGTAGCCGCAGTGATCGCTTCAGTTGGAGATCTCGGTCATGTTCTTACACGCCTGATTGTCCCGATGAATAGCGCAGCTCATCCTGCCCTTCTCGTCTGACAGGCAACACGAGTCATCTATGCCGAATAGTTTCTAAAGCCAGCATCCAAGCACGTCGCGAGGTCGAATGTCCGAAGAGGAGTCGATTTGATTCGTTCATCCATCCGCCGCCTGCCAAGCACTGCCGCCCGGTGACTATGGTGTAGACTTATTCGGTCAAAAAGGAGGTGAAGAAAGATGGCAGAGGACAGCGGCAAAATGAATCATCGTTTGGTGGATAAAATGGTGGTTCATGTTGAAACCGCCGAACTCGGTCACGAAATTTCTTACGATCGCTTCCGTGAGATTTTTGATGGTTATGATGCGCTTCTCGGCACACTCGAGGACACTCGTTCATACAACCCTAACAACACGCGCACCCAGCAGCAAGAAACCGCTGATATGAGACGCAGCCATAGGCTGTGTCTTTCGCCTGCAACCGAAGGGTCTTATGCGGTAGAGGCACGGCTATACGATGATTCAGAGAATATAGATCGACCCCTTCCGCTATACGGAGAGGGCTTTACGCGAGTGCTGCGAGTTATCGGCTGCGCTGCAAGAGGTGACGTTGACGCCTTCATTCAAGAAGTCCCTAGCAAGCTTGCTCGAAAAAACGTCCTTGAGGGATTGAAAAAGATATCCCCACAGCCTTCCGAGAAGATTACGTTAACTTCTGGACTCATGCTTGATAGCACGACTGAACTCAAACGAGCGGATATCATCCCATTTCCCAAGCTCCAGCCTATTGAGGAGGAGTACGTTGATGCTGAAGTCATCGGCCATATCGTCCTCGTTGACTTTGAGAACAAAAGGCTGCAGTTCCGCCCCAACGGTGCAACCAGGCGCTTCGGAATACAATACGATCCCGAGATTGAGGACCGCCTTGTAGAGACGCGCTATAAACTCATGACAGTCAAGTGCAAAATCCGCCATAACGTCAATGGTGACATCGCAGACATCGCAGACGCTGACGGCATCGAGGAGCTTGAACTGCATCCAATAGAGGTTTCTTCATTTGAAGCCGATGGTGTCACCCATACGTTCAAGAGCCCGATCACTGTGGCAGTCGAGCTCGACGAAACAAACCAGGTATATATCGGGGTCTTCAAGGAACTTGATCTTTGCGTCTATGTCGAGCATCAAGACGAAATGCGGCGCGAGGTCTTGAACGACCTCGCGTGGCGTTGGACGGAAATTGCCATGTCAAAGGAGGAAGAGCTCGCACCAGATGCTATTGCGGTCCGCAACACGTTCCTTGATTTGGTAGTTGATCGTCCATGCCATCACTAAAGAAGGACATGGTGGTCCAAAACCTCATGAAAAAGGACTTTAAGCAGAAGGAGGGGGATCATCTTTATCTGCATTATCACACCATGGACGGCAAGAAGACTACGATTCGCACAAAAGTCAGCCACGGCAATCGAGGCAGCGACATAACGTCTTCTCTAGTGTCGGCCATGGCTCGTCAATGCCAACTTACAACCCAGCAGTTTAAGCAGCTTGCTGAATGCACCATTAGCCAGCAGCAGTACGAACAACTGCTCACGGTAAATGGCCATTTTTCTCACGGCCGCAAACAAAATCAGTAACTTGATCTTGAGTCAACCTCTCATCCCTAGGCATCTTAACTCTTGCCAGGAAAGTCGCTCGGCCATGGGATCTCCCACCGCTAATATCAGCGTCTGGCTAGATCCTGGACTGATGTGCAGCCTTTCCTGCCAGGAGGCGAAGTCCCCCAAACCCCGCATCTCGAAGGCTTGGCGACCTCCCGTATGATCTCGGGACGGGCCTCAAGAGCGTGCTGATGAAGCAGGCCTTCTGTAAGTTGGAAATTTGCAGATTGCCCACCACAATCCAACGTATCCGGCTCGGGAGGTAGCCGTTCAGCATCGCGTGTAACCCAGAAGGTTGTGCCCGGTGCTTTCGGAGTCTCCCCAAGACGGGCCTCACAAGCTCTCGGGAACGGATGTCTGCAGAGCACATGTTCGATCGAAGCCCGCAAGCTCGTGAGCCGCGACAGTGTTGGCCTTGCGAGTCCAAACCCTCTCGACCATTGCGTAGAAGCTGACCGGCTCCCGGTACGGTGTTATGCAAACTCGACGAGCAGCCGTTTCAATCCACGCACCCGTGAAGGGTGCGACCACGCGCCCACGACCGACGAGGCCCCCGTGCCCGGGTTTCAATCCACGCACCCGTGAAGGGTGCGACACGGAGATAGCCGCGGAGTTCGCCGCCCTGCCGCAGTTTCAATCCACGCACCCGTGAAGGGTGCGACACCGCAG
>JAWRIT010000085.1:0-10603 GCA_040268355.1 Atopobiaceae bacterium
CCCCCCCCCCCCCCCCCCCCCCCCCCCCCCCCCCGGTGGCGGACTGGAATGCCGCTAGAGCAGCTCCACGATGCGTCGCTCGATCTGCTCGGGGGTCGTGGTGGGAGCGAAGCGGGCTATGACCTGCCCCTTGCGGTCCACGAGGAACTTGGTGAAGTTCCATTTGATGCTCGCGCCCCCGATGCCGCCCTGCTGGGACTTGAGCCAGCCATAGAGTGGGGCCTCATCTGCGCCATTTACGTCGACCTTCAAGAACTGGGGGAAGGTCATCGAGAAGCGCCCCACGCAGAACTCATGGATCTCGTCGTCAGACCCGGGGGCTTGGTTCCCAAACTGGTTGCAGGGGAAGTCGAGAATCTCAAAGCCCTGCTCGCGATAGCTGTCATAGAGCTCCTGGAGCCCCGCGTACTGCGGCGTGAAGCCGCATCCGGTGGCGGTATTGACGACCAGCAGGACCTTGCCGCGGAAGTCTTCCAGGTTCCTGTCGGTGCCGTCCTGCGCCTTGACCGTGAAGTCGTAGATGCTCTCTGCCATGTGCCGCTCCTCTCGTCGTGCGTTCTGGGGACAACAATAGCACACTAAATAGTAGTGCACAATATAAGTGAGATAGTCGCTTTCTCCATCCTTCCCTCAGCTCATGCGCACGGGAGGTCAATGGGGCCGAGAACGATACCACTTGTCTAGTGCCCGGCATCATTCGCTAGGTTTTCGTTCATCATGTCAGGTGCCATGCACCATAATGAATGGCATTGGAGCGCTGGAAGGAGCTTACGTTGATTTATACCGTGACTTTGAACCCGGCCATCGACTACGTGATGCACCCGTTGACACTGGACATGGGGTTCACCAACAGGTCCTCGACCGAAGAGATTCACTGCGGCGGCAACGGCATTAACGTGTCGACCCTTCTCAACGAGCTGGGCGTCATCAATATCGCTTTTGGCATCGTCGCCGGCTTTACGGGGGAATACCTCCTGAACCGCCTGCAGGAGAAGGGCATCTCCTGCAACTTCGTGAAGCTCGACCGTGGCTACACCCGCATCAACGTCAAGATGAATGGCATCGTCATGACGATGGTCAACGGCATGGGCCCCAAGATCCCGCTCAAGAAGGTCGACGAGCTGCTGGGCCGCATCGACGGGCTGGCTCACGGCGACACGCTGGTGCTCACGGGCTCCATTCCCAAGTCGCTGCCAGAGGACATGTACAACATCATCATGAAGACCCTCGAAGGCCGTGGCATCCGCTTTGTCGTCGACGCGCCGGGGTCGCTGCTCATGGAGTCGCTCGACCGCGAGCCGTTCCTCATCAAGCCCAACAACCACGAGGTCGGCCGCATCTTTGACGCCCGTCCCGAGACCCCCGAGGAGTGCATCCCCTTCGCCAAGGAGCTGCACGAGCGCGGCGCTCGCAACGTGATCGTCTCCTGCGGTGGGCACGGTTCGTTGCTCTACGACGAGTTCGGCAACATCCACACGGTGCCGACCGCCAAGATTCGCCTGGTGAACGCGACCGGAGCGGGAGACTCGATGGTCGCGGGCTTCGTCGCCAAGACCGACGCTGGCGAGGACTACGAGACGGCCCTGCGCTTTGCGTCCGCCTGCGGCTCCGCCACAGCTGCCTCCAAGGGCATCGCCAAGCACAGCACCATCATGCGAGTCTTCAACGCGCAGGAGAAAATCATCGCGGCGCAAGAAAAGAAGTAACAGCTCATCGGCTTTCGGGCGGGGCGTCAGCGCCCCGCCTTTTGCATATGGTTTCGGCGTACACACGTTATGAAGGTCCCATACGACAGGAGGTACCACATGTTCGAGGGCGTCAACGCATCTGACGGGATTGGCATCGGTGTCGCACAGGTTGCCATTGCTCCCGATCTGTCGTTCGTGCCGTTCAAGCCCGAGGATCACGAGGCCGAGAAGGCGCGCTTTCTGGCCGCTCGTGACAAGTTCGTCGCCGCCACAGAGGCCCAGATCGAGCGCATGAAGGCCAATGGCCTCGAGAACGAGGCTGGCATCATGTCGGCCCATATCGAGTTCGGTACCGACGAGGGCATCAAGGATATGGTCGAGGGCTCCATCGACGGTGGCATGTGCGCCGAGCAGGCGGTCACCGAGGCGTACGATATGTACTACAACATGTTCTCCGCCATGGAGGACGAGCTGTTCCGCGAGCGCGCCGCCGACGTCGCCGACGTCAAGATCGGCCTGCTCGCCGACCTTCTGGGCAAGGAGGTCGTCGACCTCTCGTCGCTGCCCGAGAACTCGATCGTCGTCGTCGAGGAGCTGACCCCCTCCATGACGGCCGACATCGACAAGGAGAACGTCGCCGCCATCATCACCGAGACCGGCGGTCGCACGTCGCACGCTGCCATCATCTGCCGTGCCCTCGAGATTCCTGCCGTGCTCTCCGTGCCCGAGGCCACCAAGAACATCAAGGCGGGGTCGCTGTGCATCGTGGACGGCGCCAATGGCTTCGTCATTCCCAACCCGAGCGACGCCCAGCTCTCCGACTACCGCGAGAAGGCCAAGAAGCTCGCCGAGGAGAAGGCGGCGCTCGAGGCCTTCCGTGGCGTCCCGACCGTGACCGCCGACGGCATCGAGAAGATCCTCGTCGCCAACATCGGCAACCCCAACGACGCCAACGCTGCCGTCGAGCATGACGCCGAGGGCGTCGGCCTGTTCCGCTCCGAGTTCCTGTTCATGGATGCCCAGGAGCTCCCGTCCGAGGAGGAGCAGTTTGCCGCCTACCAGAAGGTCGTCCTGCGCATGAAGGACCAGCCGGTCATCATCCGTACGCTCGACGTGGGTGGCGACAAGGAGATCCCCTACATGGACCTCCCGAAGGAAGAGAACCCCTTCCTGGGATACCGCGCCATCCGCTACTGCCTTGCCAACCCCGAGGAGTTCAAGGTGCAGCTGCGCGCGCTGCTACGCGCCTCCGCGTTCGGCGACGTCAAGATCATGATTCCGCTGGTCACCTGCATCGACGAGATTCGCAAGGTCAGGACCCTCGTGGCGGAGTGCAAGGCCGAGCTTGACGAGCGTGGCATCAAGTACGATCACAACATCGAGGTCGGCACCATGGTCGAGACGCCTGCTGCCGCCCAGATCGCCGACATCCTCGCCGCCGAGTGCGACTTCTTCTCCATCGGCACCAACGACCTCATCGGGTACACCATGTGCGCCGACCGTGGTCAGGACAAGGTGTCTTACCTGTACAACCCCTACCAGCCGGCCGTCCTGCGCTCGCTGCAGCGCATCATCGGCGAGGCCAACAAGGCGGGCATCATGGTCGGCATGTGCGGCGAGGCTGCGGCCGATCCGCTGTTCATTCCGGTCCTCATCGGCTTTGGCCTTGACGAGTTCTCCGTCTCCGCCCCGTCGATCCTGAGGGCACGGCGCATCATCTCGCTGTGGACCAAGGAGGAGGCCGACGCCCTGGTCGAGAAGATCATGAAGTTCAAGACCGACGCCGAGGTCAAGGCTGCGCTCCAGGCTGCTGCCAAGTAGCGTTCAGCATCTGTCGCGCCTTCAGCGGCGCGCGCCCTTCGTATGGGTTCGGTGCCCGCGTCCGGCCTTTGCCGGGTGCGGGCACCGTTTTGTATGGCGGACCGCCATCGCCTGGGAAAGGATGCGCGAGAGGGGCGCATAGGTGCGGGCCTGTGCAGGACACGGGTGGGAGGTCCGTCGTCCGGCGTTGCCTCGACAGTTTCGCGCCGGGGACGATCCCTAAAGCACACTGAAGGGTCGTATGATGGTGTCAGGTGCATAGGGGACACCTGACTTACGACAAAAAGGAGAGGATCTCATGGCGTATGCGCGCGACTACCTGGGGCATGACACGCCCAAGCTTGGCTTTGGCATGATGCGCCTTCCCAAGCTCGAGGACGGCTCCATGGACATGGAGCAGATCTGCCAGATGGTGGACGTCTTCATGGATGCGGGACTCACGTACTTCGACACGGCCTACGTGTACGACGGGGGAGAGTCCGAGATCGCCACGCGCAAGGCGCTCACCGAGCGCTACCCGCGCGATGCCTTCACCGTGACCACCAAGGCCAATGCCTGGCTGGGCAACCCGACCGCCGAGCAGACCAAGCAGCAGCTGGAGACGTCCATGCAGCGCCTGGGCGTCGATTACCTCGACTACTACCTGCTCCATGCCATCCAGGACAACAACCAGCAGACCTATGACGACTTTGGGCTATGGGATTGGATTCGCAGCCTCAAGGAGCAGGGGATCATCAGGCGCTGGGGCTTCTCGTTCCACGCCGGCCCCGAGCGTCTGGAGAGCCTGCTGACGAGCTACCCTGACATCGACTTCATTCAGCTGCAGATCAACTATGCCGATATGGAGGATCCCGTCGTGCAGGCGAGGGCAAACTTCGAGGTGGCCCGGGCGCACGGCGTTCCCTTCACCGTGATGGAGCCGGTGAAGGGTGGCCTGCTCGCCGCCCCGCCACGAGTGGTGCGCGAGGTGCTCTTTGAGGCGAACCCCGACGCCTCGTTCGCGAGCTGGGCCATTCGGTACGCGGCGTCGATGGACGGCGTTCTGACCGTGCTCTCCGGCATGTCGACGCTGGAGCAGGTGCAGGACAACGTGAGCTACATGGCGAACTTCAAGCCGCTTTCCGCCGATGAGCAGGCGGTGGTGCAGCGCGCCCAGGACCTGTTGGCGGGCGTGCACCAGTACAAGTGCACGGCGTGTCACTATTGCACGGACGGCTGCCCCATGGGCATTCCCATTCCCGACTTCTTCAAGGCGATGAACCAGAAGCTCATCTTTGAGAACGAGGAGAGCGCGCTTCGTCGTTATCGGCAGGCTGCCGAGAAGGCGCAGGTCAACGCAAGTGACTGCATCAACTGCGGACAGTGCGAGTCGGCCTGCCCGCAGGGACTGCCCATCATTGAGTACCTGCAGGAAGTTGCCGACGCTCTGGAGTAGGGCCGGAGCAGGGCGCTCTCTTGGGGGTGTGCGTCCCGTTGGGACGCGGTGCGAAGGCAACCCCACCGTCCGCCCTCGGCGATAGCGCGAGCGCATACGGGAAACAGCCCTTGCCAACCCTTGGCAACCGCTCGGTACCGAACGAAAAGGTGGGACGGGAAAAATACCCCGTCCCACCTGCATTTTTATGGTCGGAGCGACTGGATTCGAACCAGCGACCCTCTGCTCCCAAAGCAGATGCGCTACCAAGCTGCGCCACGCTCCGAATGTGGGTTCATTATAGGCGAACGTTGCGGCGCCTTTTCCGCGAATTGTCCCGTGCCCCAAAGCACCACTGGCAGCATCGCCATTTGCGAACCCGTGCAACGAGGGCGAGATGCGGCTCGCGCGCGAGCCTCCTTCCGCTCGCAGGCACCCCCGACCTCAGGAGCGACCCTTGTCGACCCAGGGCCTATACTGAGAGCGGACCACCGTTGTCGCCCTTGTCCGACCTGCGCAGAAAGTCGAGACCACCATGCCGACCGCACCCGTCCTGTTCGTCGAATACCCCACGTGCTCCACCTGCCGAAAGGCAAAGAAGTGGCTGGACGCCCATGACGTTGCTCACATTGACCGTCACATCGTGGAGGACGTGCCCACCGCCGACGAGCTTGCGGCGTGGCACGCCACAAGCGGACTTCCCGTACGACGGTTCTTCAACACCAGTGGCAAGCGCTACCGCGAGCTCAACATCAAGGCACGACTCGATGCCGGCATGACCGACGACGAGGCCTTCGCCACGCTCGCCACCGAAGGTATGCTCATTAAGCGGCCCATCGTGGTGGGCGCGGACTTCGTGCTGGTGGGCTTTCGGGAGGCCGCCTGGGAAGAGGCCCTGCTGTCGTAGGCGACACGGTGTCAGAGCACGTCCGGTCTGAGCAGACGGCGGGTGCCATGTGTCCGACATCGAGAGGGGCAGCCATGCGCATCGCATTCTTTGACATAGACGGAACGCTCGCCCGGGGCACCACGGTGCCCGAGAGCGCCTCGGCGGCCTTGGCGCGCATGCGCTCACGGGGTGACGCCGTGTTCATCTGCACCGGTCGGGCCCGCGCCTACGTGGAGGCGCACTTTGCCGCCTATGCGGACGGGTTCGTGTGCAACAATGGACGACTCGCCTTCATGGGCGAGCGCACGCTGGTGGACGAACCCCTCACGGCGGAGCAGGTGACCCGTCTCATCGCAGCTCTCGACACGGTTGCCGCAGGCTACGCCTTCTTTGAGCGCTACGACGCCTATTACGGCGGGAACGAGCGCTATCATCCGGTGGCGGAGGCGGCGCTCAAGCTGGGGCCCCTGCGCCGCCTGGAGGACCCTCTTACCCTGCGCGCCTACAACTTCGACATCTACTTTGACGACGCGGGGCATCGCCAGCGGGTGGCCGAGGCGCTGGGGGCGGAATGCTTGGTCAACCCTCACGGGCCGCATCCTTCGGCCGATGTCACCATACGCGGGGCGGACAAGGGCGATGCCGTGCGTCGCGTCGCGGAGGCCTTGGGCGTGGGCATCCGTGACACCTTTGCCTTCGGAGACGGCGTCAACGACCTCTCGATGATCGAAGCCGCTGGCTGCGGCATCGCGATGGGCAACGCCACCGACGAGCTCAAGGCTGCGGCCGACTACGTGACCTCCGCCATCGACGAGGATGGCGTCGCGCGCGCCCTTGCGCACTTCGGTCTCGCGTAGGACCCGTCAAAGTGCCTGCGTCACCGCCTTGCAGCTGGTCTGGTGAAGGAGGACAATCGATCGAATACGGACCTGACGGCGCAAAGGGGGAGTGCCATGGAGGGGGCAGGGACCACGCAGCAGCGTGACGTGGGCATCATACGGACGAGCGTCATCGGCATAGTGGCCAACGTGCTGCTCGCCGCCTTCAAGGCGAGCGTCGGCCTGGCAGCGAACTCCATCGCCGTCATTCTCGACGCGGTGAACAACCTCACGGACGCGCTCTCGTCGGTCATCACCATCGTAGGCACGCGCTTGGCCAACAAGCCGGCCGATCGCAAGCATCCCTTCGGGCACGGCCGCACCGAGTACGTCACCACCTTCATCATCGCTGCCATCGTTGCCTGGGCGGGCGTGACCTCGCTCATCGAGTCGGTCCAGCGCATCCTCTCGCCCCAGCAGGCGACCTACCAAACGGTGACCCTGGTCGTGATGGCCGTGGCAGTGGGTGTCAAGATCGCTCTGGGGCTCTACACCAGAGGCCGGGGTCGCGCCCTCATCTCGGACTCGCTCGTGGCGAGTGGCACAGACGCGCTGATGGATGCCATCATCTCCACGTCGACGCTGGTGGCGGCCCTGCTGTACCTGTCGTTCGGCGTGAGTCTGGAGGGCTGGCTCGGCGCGGGCATCTCGTTGGTCATCATCAAGAGCGGCGTGGACATCCTGCGCGAGGCCATCGACCACATCTTGGGCGCGCGGATCGACGCGGCGGTCTCGGTGGGCGTCAAGCGCACCATCGAGACGGTGCCTGGCGTGCAGGGGGCCTATGACCTGGTGCTGCACGACCTGGGACCGGATCGGCTCGCCGGCAGCGTCCATGTCGAGGTCGACGAGGACCTGTCGGCCCGTGAGATCGACGTTCTCACCCGCGCGGTGCAGTCCGCCGTCATGCGGGAGCACGGCATCATGCTGCACACCGTGGGCATCTACTCCACCAACACGAACGATGGAGGAGACGTGGGCGCCATTCGCTCGACGCTGCTGAGGTGGGCCGAGCAGGACGAGCTGGTGCTGGAGGTGCATGGGTTCTACGTCGACGTCGAGACGAGAACGGTGAGCTTCGATCTTGTGGTGAGCTGGGACGCCCCAGACCGGCAGGCGGTCGTCGATCGGATGTGCGAGCGTCTTGCCGAGCGCTTTGCCGGCTACGACTTCCAGATCGCCCTCGATTCCGACGTGAGCGACTGAGCCTTCAGCCCCACCATGGGCGCTCGCCGTCCACGGCGAGACTCATCCAAAGACGGGCTTATACCGCCCGCAAAAGCCGCGCATCTCACAGATGCGGTGCGGCAGGTGCTCGCGCCGCTCGGAGCGCATGGTCCAGCGCCGCTTCGAAGGTTCTGCGTTCTGGCGCATGGGAGATCGCTTCCTGCGTGGCTTCTGCCCCGGCGTCGACGGACCGTTTTGTATCCAATTTGAAAGAAGCAGAACTAAGTTTGATTCAAATCAACCTCGAGGTCAGAAATACCGCCCAAGAACTGCTTTTTTTGACAGTTTTGCGAATGTGACGTGTTGTCTTCGTGCATCAAGTCGCAACGTTAGGAAGGCGGGTATCTCAGAGGATATGCGCCGCGTACCCTTGTTCCGTTCGCGCAAGGGCATGCGCCCGGGCCGAGTCCGGCCGCATTGGGGGCAGCGTGTCCACGCGAGGGCAAGTGTGTGCGGCGAGATTGCGGTCAAGAAGGGAAGATCGTGCCATGCCAAAGGCCGATGAGACCAAGTTGCGTCTAGTTGAGGCGTTCAATCAGCTGCTCGCGGAAGTGCCATGCGACCAGATTACCGTTTCGGGGATCACCGAGCGCTGTGGTCTTTCTCGACAGGTGTTCTACTACCACTTCCACAACCTGTACGAGCTGGTGATCTGGAGCCTGCGTCAGTATGTGAGCTCTGCGATCGCACAGTCGCGCTCGAGCGACTGGAGCTCGTTGCTCCGAATCATGCTGGAGGGGCTCTACGAGCGTCGTCAGCTGGTAGAAAAGGTCATGGACGAGGTCGATCGGAGCGTGGTCGACCGCACGCTGAAGGACGAGCTGGGCGTCCTCGCCATGCGCATGGTGGAGGAAGTGGCGACGCCGATGGGCATCGCACAGGCCGACCGCTCCCTTATCGCGCGCTTCTACACGGCGGGGACGGTCGAGATCGTGGAGGCATGGCTGGATGATGGGATGCGCGAGTCGCCCGAGCGGCTGAGCCGTCGCCTGGAGGTGCTGCTCGACGGTGGCATGACCGGCGCGATGATCCGCATGCAGCATACGGCGTCGGCGTAGCGCACCACGGCGCCTGTGCGATCCCCGTTCGCACGCCTCCCCCCCCATGCACGCCCTCCGCCCTTTTTATGCATATGTGTCATGTTGCCGAAACTCCGAGGCCGTTTGCATGATAGGTCCTAGGAGGTTCCCCCTTCCAACAGGTACGGTTAGAACAGTGCCAATCTGAAAAAGCCGAGGAAGGTCAGGGAAAGGGGAGCGATCATGGCACAGACGAGCACGAGCCTCACGCGCAGGGCATTTCTGGGGGCGACCGGTGCGGCTGGTTTCGCGCTTGCCGCCTGTGGCGGCGCCGGAGGCGAGGGAGGTGCCACGACGGCCGAGTTTGACGGCACGGTCACAGGCACCTATGAGATGCACGTCCAAGGGTACGACTACGGCGCGGGCGTGGACAAGGTGACCATCACGCTGGACGCGGAGCTTGATGGCGTTGACGTCGACAGCTTCACGGTCAGCGAGCACAAGCAGGTCACGGACTTCACGGCAGAGGACATGCCGGTGATCGAGGCGGACTTCGAGCGGACCGTGACCGGCGCGACGGTGGATGGCACCACGGTCGAGCTGGAGCTCGCCTGTGACCCCGAGAATGGATCGCCGTTCCTGTTCACCATTGCCACCGGCTACAACACCTGGGCCGATCCCTACGAGCTCACCATCTCCCTCGCCGAGGGTGCCGAACTCACCGTGGGAGGCGCCGCAGTGAGCGAGGTCACCATCGATCCGGTGGCGACCGCACGGACGACCTCCGCCGACGCTTGGACGATCGACTCCTTCACCGCCGGTGACGGGACCGTCTATCCCTACGCGGCCTGGGCACCCGAGGAGGAGAGCAACAACCTCGTCGTCTGGCTGCACGGGGCCGGCGAGGGCGGAACCGAGAACACCGATCCCTTGGTCACCATTCTGGCCAACAAGGTCGTGGCGCTCTCCGAGGACGAGTTCCAGAGCACGGTCGGTGGCGCGCATGTCGTGGCGCCGCAGTCGCCCACCATGTGGATGGACCAGGACGGCAACAGCACCTACATCTCTGGGGACGCCACCGAGGTCGCCTCGTTCTACACCGAGTCGCTCGAGGAGTTCATCGACTCCTATGCCGAGCAGGTCTCCGCAGACAAGATCTTCGTCTGCGGTTGCTCCAACGGTGGCTTCATGACCCTGTGGCTGGCCATCCATCGTCCCGATGCCTACGTGGGCGTGGCTCCCATCTGCGAGGCCGTGCCTGACGGGGCGATCAGCGACGAGCAGATCGCGAGCCTGCAGGACCTCCCGATGTACTTCGTGTGGTCTGACGATGACGATGCCGTTGACCCCACCGTTCACGAGATTCCTACGGTCGAGCGCCTGCGGCAGTCCGGCAAGAGCAACGAGACTCTGCATGTCTCCACCACAGAGCACGTGGTGGACACCTCCGGCGCCTACACCGACGAGGATGGCAACCCGTATCAGTACAGCGGGCACTGGAGCTGGATCTACTTTGACAACAACGAGTGCGAATGCGATGACGACGGCATGAAGGTCTTCGACTTCATCGCCGACTGCTTCAAGTAGCCAGGAGGGCGGTCGCGTCTTGGTGGCGCGCCGATCCGAACACAGCGTCGCATCACGTGACGTCAGCAAGCCGCGCCCAG
>JAWRIT010000086.1:0-18385 GCA_040268355.1 Atopobiaceae bacterium
GCGGCCCCGCACGCGTCCCGAGGCACGTCATCGCAGTCGTCAGGCAGGGGGCAGACCATATGAAGGTCCTCGTCATCTCGGGCTTCCTCGGCTCGGGAAAGACCACGTTCATCCAGGAACTCGCACGGCGCACCGGGCGCGACTTCGTGGTCTACGAGAACGAGTACGGCCAGGCCGACATCGACGCCCAGCTGCTGCGCAGCGACGCCGAGCTCGAGGTGTGGGAGTCGACCGAGAACTGCATCTGCTGCACGGGCAAGCAGGACTTCGCCAGCTCCGTCCTGACGATCGCGAACACCCTCGACCCCGAGTTTCTGGTGGTCGAGCCCACGGGCGTGGCCAAGCTCAGCTCCATCCTCGAGAACCTGCGCAAGATCGCCTACGAGCGCATCACGCTTCTCGCCCCCGTTACCATCGTCGACGCGTCTGCGTGGGAGCGTCAGCGCGCGGCCCACCCCGACATCTTCGAGGACCAGCTCTCGCATGCCGCGAGCGCGGTCGTCTCCAAGCTCTCGCGCGCGGAGCGCGAGCTGCCCCCGGGGCTCGAGGAGCTCCTTGCCGAGCTGGCTCCCACCGCCGAGCCGATCCTGTCTCCCTACGACCACGTGCCGGACGCATGGTGGGCGTCGCTTTTGGGACGCGACCTGGATGGGGGAGCCCTCTCCCCAGACGCCATCGCCGGCACCGATGCCGGTGGGAACGCAGACGACGAGGGTCTGGAGTCCTTCTCCATCGGACATGCCGAGCTGCCCACGCCCGCGCACCTCATGTGGCTCCTCGACGCCCTCTCCGCTGGCGTGTTCGGTGAGATCGAGCGGGCCAAGGGCTATCTTCCCTGCGGCAGCGAGTGGCTGCGCTTTGACGTGGTGGGCCGGGCCTGGGCGCTCACCGGCACCGAGGCGGCCGACGAGGCGCGCTGCGTCTTCATCGGTCGCGACCTCTACCGAAACGGCCTGCGCGAGGTCTTCGTCGCGCAGCTCTGGCGCTCGCGCGCAGAGATCGGGCATCACCATGATCCCGACGGTCACCACACCCACCACGACCACGATCACGATGACCACGGCCACCACGACCACACCCATGACGCTCGCCACGATCACGCATAACGCATAGCGCATAACGCGTAGCGCCCGACACCACGGAACATCACGGTGACGCCTTCGCCCTGCGGCGACTCGCAGGGCGACCCCGCTCGTCTGTGGGTCCACGCCTTCGAGGCGGCTCCTTCGCCCAACAAGAAAGGAGGCAGGCATGGCGACCATCGCCACGCCTGCCTCCTGGTGCGTGCCGTTCCCGCTCGTCCGTGCCTAGTCCAGCTGCTGCGCCTGGACCGCCGTGATGGCCACCACGCCCACGATGTCTGAGGCGGAGCATCCGCGCGAGAGGTCGTTCACCGGGCGTGCGATGCCCTGCAGAAGCGGCCCGTACGCCTCGGCCTTGGCGAAGCGCTGGACCAGCTTGTAGCCGATGTTGCCTGCCGCGAGGTCGGGGAAGATCAGGATGTTGGCCTTGCCGGGCACGGTGGAGTCCGGGGCCTTGAGCTGGCCGACGCTGGCCTCAAGCGCGGCGTCGAGCTGCAGGTCGCCGTCAACGGAGAGCGTCGGGTCCTTCTCCTTGGTGAGGCGCGTGGCCTCCTGGACCCGCTCGGCGGTCTCGCCACCGGCAGATCCCATGGTGGAGTAGGAGAGCATGGCCACATGCGGCTCGGCGCCCACGAGCGATCCCCACGTCTCGACGCTGGAGAGGGCGATCTCGGAGAGCTGGTCGGCGTCCGGGGCGATGTTGAGGCCGCAGTCGGCGAACAGCAGCGTGCCGCCCTCGCCGTAGGTGGTGGGGGTGCACATGATGAAGAAGGAGCTCACGAGCTTGGTTCCCGGGGCCGTCTTGAGGATCTGCAGGGCGGGGCGCAGCGTGTTGGCGGTGGAGTGACAGGCGCCGGAGACCAGGCCGTCGGCGTCTCCGCACTTGATCATCATGGTGCCGAAGTAGGTGGCGTCGGCCACCTGCTCGAAGGCCTCCTCGGGCGTCATGCCCTTGGCGCGCCGCAGCTCGAAGAGGGCGTCGGCGTAGGCCTGCCGCTTGTCGGAGGTGGCCGGGTCGATCACGGTCACACCCTCGACGTCGACCTCTGCGGGATCGCCAAGCAAGACGAGGTTCGCCAGGCCCTCCGACACGATCTGGCGCGCCGCCTCGATGGTGCGCGGATCCTCGCTCTCCGGCAGGACGATGGTCTTCCTGTCCGCCTTCGCCGCCGCCTTCATGCGCTCAAGAAAGTCACTCATGCCAGCATCTCCTCGTCTCCCGCCGCGCCCATACGCGACTCCTTTACATATGCGTAAGTTGGGCATTTGGCACCCAGCCGCCCCCATTATACGGTCCAATGATAGAATCAGGCTCAACATCGAGCCGTACGCGCTGCGTGCCCTCGATTTATTTGTGTGAGGACCGGACCGCCCCGATGCTGCGACGACCAACGAAAGGACGCTCATGAGCATCACGACAGGACTACCCGCGAACTTTGCCCCCAGCGCCTATGATGTGATCGTCGTCGGCGCAGGATACGCAGGCGCGGTCTGTGCGCGCAGGATAGCGGAGGCGTGTGGTTCCAAGGTCGCCCTCATCGAGCGGCGCGACCATATCGCGGGCAACGCCTATGACCGCCTCGACGACGCGGGCGTCCTCATCCACCAGTACGGCCCGCACATCTACCACACCACCAACGACCGCGTGCACGAGTTCCTCTCGCGCTTCACGGAGTGGACCGACTACCAGCACAAGGTTCTGGCCAACGTCCATGGCACGCTCATGCCGGTGCCCTTCAACCACCAGAGCCTGCGGCTCGCCTTTGGCGACGAGCGAGGGGAGTACCTCTACCAGAAGCTCGTCGCCGCCTTCGGCGAGGACAAGAAGGTTCCCATCATGGAGCTGCGCTCCAAGAACGACCCCGAGCTCACCGAGGTGGCGGACTTCGTCTACGAGAACGTCTTCTTGTACTACACGATGAAGCAGTGGGGCAAGACGCCCGACCAGATCGATCCTTCCATCACCGGGCGCGTCCCGGTGTTCGTGGGCGATGACGATCGCTACTTCCCGGCGGCCCCCCATCAGGGCATGCCGAAGGAAGGCTACACGCGCCTGTTCGAGCGCCTGCTGGACCATGACCTCATCAATGTCTTTTTGGGTGTGGACGTGCGCGACATCATGCAGGTCAAGGGTGACCTGGTGTATGTGTGCGACCATCCTTACGGGGGCGAGGTCATCTACACCGGCCCGCTCGACGAGCTCTTCGGGCTCGATCTGGGGGCGTTGCCGTACCGCACGCTCGACATGCAGTTCGAGACGCTCGAGCGTGACCAGTTCCAGCCGGTGGCCACGGTCAACTACACCACCACCGAGGACTTCACCCGCATCACCGAGTTCAAGCTCATGACCGGCCAGCAGCTGCCGGGCGTCACCACCATCATGCGCGAGTACTCCAAGGCGTACGAGCCGGGGAGCGGCCAGACGCCCTACTACGCCATCCTCGAGGACGAGAGCCAGGCCCTCTACCGCGCCTATCGCGAGCGGGTGGACGGCATCCTCAACTTCCATTGCGTGGGACGGCTCGCGGAGTACCGCTATTACGACATGGACGGCGTGGTGGCCTCGGCGCTTGAGCTCTCTGACGACATCATCGGCAGCAGCCAGTAGACTTCGTGCGGGCACGCGTGCCCGCACGTGTGACGACGAGACGATAGGACGGCTTTTCACCCATGCAGAAGACCATCACCTTTGGTATTCCGTGCTACAACTCAGCGGAGTACATGGACCACTGCATCACGTCGATCCTCCAGGGTACGGGGTATGCGCAGGACGTCCAGATCGTCATTGTCGACGATGGTTCGACCAAGGACGACACCCTCGAGAAGGCCCAGCGGTGGGAGGCCGAGCACCCCACCATCGTCACGGCCGTCCACCAGGAGAACGGTGGCCATGGCATGGCCGTGCTCAAGGCGCTCGAGCACGCGGAGGGCACCTACTTCAAGGTGGTCGACTCCGACGACTGGCTCGACGCCGAGGCGCTCACGCTGCTCATGGCCAAGCTGCGCCACTTCATCGAGTTCGAGACCCGCGTTGACCTGGTGATATCGAACTACGTCTACGAGCACGTGGAGGACGGCAAGCAGTCGACTATCGACTACCATTACGTGCTGCCGCGCGGCAAGATCTTCACCTGGGCCAAGATCGGCCACTTCAGCATGACGCAGAACCTGCTCATGCATGCCCTGTGCTATCGCACCGACGTCCTGCGCGACGGCGGGGTCCCCATGCCGGCGCACACCTTCTACGTGGACAACATCTACGCCTACGTCCCGCTGCCGCGATGCAAGACCATCTATTACCTGGACGTCGACCTGTACCGCTACTTCATCGGGCGCGAGGACCAGTCGGTCAACGAGGCGATCATGATCAGCCGCATCGACCAGCAGCTGCGCATCACCCGCATCATGATGCGGGCCTACCACCTCTACGATGACGTCGATGAGCCCAAGCTGCGCAGCTACATGATCGACTACTTCACGCTGATGATGGCCGTGTGCTCGGTCTTCTCCAAGATGAGCGACGAGCCTGACGCCGAGGAGAACCTCGAGCAGCTCTGGGCCGACCTCAAGGCGTTCGATCCGCGCATGTACCGTCGCGCTCGCATGGGCGCGATGGGCCTCGCCACGAACCTGCCGGGGGAGTGGGGCAAGAAGACGACGCTCGGCATCTACCATGTGGCGCAGAAGCTGGTGAAGTTCAACTAGTCACCGATCCCGGCCGCGGGCGTGTGGCGCGATGGCGCCGTGTGCGTAGAATAGGTGCCAGGGATGCCAACGAACGGTTGGCCGGACGCCACAAGGAGAAGTGCCATGAACCTCAACGCCATGATCGACCACACCAACCTGCGCCAGGACGCGCGGCGCGCGGACATCGAGCGCCTGTGCGACGAGGCGGCGCGCTATGGCTTTGCGACCGTGTGCGTCAATTCGTGCTGGGTTCCCCTTGCGGCGGCACGGTTGGCGGGGACGGGCGTCGGCGTGACCACAGTGGTCGGCTTTCCGCTGGGGGCCGCCTCCACCGAGGCCAAGGTCGCCGAGACGGCCCGTGCCGTGGCGGATGGTGCCACCGAGATCGACATGGTGCTCAACGTGGGTCGCTGCAAGGACGGCGACGACGCCTTCTGCACGGCCGACATCGTCGCCGTGGTCGAGGCGGCGGGGGAGGCTACCGTCAAGGTCATCCTGGAGTGCTGCCTGCTCACCGACGAGGAGATCGAGCGTGCCTGCCGGTGCTCGGTGGCTGCGGGCGCCGACTTCGTCAAGACGAGCACGGGCTTCTCGACTGGCGGGGCGACCGTGCACGACGTCGCGCTCATGCGGGCCACGGTCGGTGACGCCTGCAAGGTCAAGGCCGCTGGCGGCATGCACTCGCGCGCCGAGGCGCAGGCCATGGTCGAGGCGGGTGCCGACCGGCTCGGCACGAGCGCCAGCATCGCCATCGTGGAGGGCTAGCCATGCCGGTGACCCTGGCCGAGCTGCGGGGGAGACTCCTCGAACTGCACCTGCACATCGATGGGTCGGTGAGCGTGCCTTCCGCCCGACGCCTTGCCGAGCTGGGCGGACGTCCGCTGTCCCTGACGGACGATGAGATCTTCCGTCGGCTCTCGGTCGGCGACGGCTGCGAGGACCTGAACGAGTATCTGGAGAAGTTCGCCTTCCCGCTCTCGCTGCTGCAGACGCGCGAGCAGATTCGCGAGGGCGTCCGCCTGGTGCAGGAGGAGCTGCGCGAGCGGGGATACGTCTACGCGGAGCTGCGGTTCGCCCCGCAGCTGCACCTCGAGCGCGGCCTCACGCAGCGTGAGGTGGTCGAGGCGGCGCTTGCGGGGCTGCGCGCGTCGGACTTCGAGGCGCGGCTCATTCTGTGCTGCATGCGCGGGCAGGACAACCTGGCGGCCAACCTGGAGACGGTCGAGCTTGCGGGGGAGTTCTGCGGCGAGGAGATCGTCGCGGTCGACCTGGCGGGCGCCGAGGCGCTCTTCCCCACGCGTGACTTTGCGCCGGTGTTCGCCCGAGCCCGTGAGCTGCGGATCCCCTGCACGATCCATGCTGGCGAGGCGGACGGCCCCACGAGCGTATGGGACGCGTTGGAGTTGGGTGCCGCGCGCATCGGTCACGGCGTGCGAGCGGTAGAGGATCCAGCGCTCCTCGCCGAACTCGCCAGGCGGCGGGTTCCGCTTGAGGTCTGCGTCACCTCCGAGCTGCAGACTGGGGCCCTTGAGCGGGGCGACTTCGCCCAGACGCTGCGTACGCTGCTCGATGCGGGGTGCTTGGTGACCATCAACTCCGACAACAGCTCGATCTCCAACACCTGGGCGGGCCCTGAGCTCGCCTTGGTGTCCGAGGCCTTGTCGCTCTCGCGCTCCGACGTTGGCCAGCTGCTGCTCAATGCGGTGGAGGCGTCCTTTGCCGACGAGGCGACCAAACGAAGGCTCCGTCAGGCCATCGTTGGGTGAGCAGGCGCTCGCCGTGCGCGAGCGTGCGCGGCCGAGCTCTGCCCAGAGACCGAAGACCCCAAGCTGATGCCTCGACGCTCGTCCTTTAGCGCACTTCGACGGTCGTGAACCCGGCGTTGCGGGCGATCGCCGCAAGCTCCTCCATGCGCTCGTCGGTGGGGGAGGCGGCGTCCGCGAGCTCCCCGACCACGCCGAAGCGCCGGAACCGGATGAGCTTGAGCTTGGTGTGCGCCACCCTCGCGCCCAAGGTCCCCGCGATGCCCGCGATGGTGGCCTCGGGGTCGTTCCAGGAGGGAACCACCACGATGCGTAGCTCCTCGAGCTTGTCGCGCTCGGCCAGCAGGGCGAGGTTGCGCCGCACGACGGAGACGTCACCGCCGCACAGGCGCCCAAAGACCTCCGGATCCCATGCCTTGACGTCGAGCATCACCCCATCGGTTACGGCGAGCAGGTCGTCGCGCCCGGTGAAGTCCACGCACCCATTGGTGTCGACGAGCGTGCCCAGGCCGGCCTCATGGCAGCGGGAGAACAGCTCGCAGAGCCAGTCGGCGTGCAGCATGCACTCGCCGCCCGAGACCGTGACGCCCCGTATGAAGGGCTGGTACGAGCGGACGATCGCGGCGACGTCGTCCGCGCCCATCCAGCGGATCTTGGGGCTCGAACGATGCGGGCACACCCGGATGCAGGTGTCGCACTGCACACAGGCGTCCTCGTCCCACACGACCCGCCCCTCCACGCTCGAGAGCGCGCCGGCAGGGCAGTGCTCCACGCAGACGCCGCAGTGCACGCAGAGCCGCTGCGTCTCGGGGTTGTGGCAGTAGACGCAGGCGATGTTGCAGCCCTGCAGGAACACCGAGCAGCGCGACCCGGGCCCATCGACCAGCGAGAAGGGAATGATCCGGTTGACCGGTGCCGTGCGCGACATGGAGCTATCCCAGTCGCACCCTACGGTCGGCAAGGTCGTTGGCCCGCCAGTTGCCCTCGCCGTCATGGCTCGTGTCGGCCAGCACCGCCTCCCCGCGGGCGAACTTCTCCATCTCGGAGCGCTTTACGAGAAAGCCCGTGATGCGCACGAGGTCGGAGTCGCTCGGGTAGAACGAGAGGTACTTGTCATCGACCGCGAAGGCCCCCTTGACCACGTCGAGCAGGGCGTCCACGTTCTGTGTGGCCGTAGGTTCCACGGGGAAGATGTCGCTCACGCCTGCGGTGAAGAAGCGATGCATGCGCGCGCTGTGGCGGATGTGGTCGAAGAAGACCTCGGGCTCGGACCCCACGCGGATGCGCACGCCGGGCGTCGAGCCCGTCTGGTCGCCGAAGCCCGCCTGCGCGTGCAGCATGAAGCGATCGCCGCCCACCTCGGACCAGACGGCAGGAAAGGCCGAGACCTGCGCCTCGACGCGCTGCATGATCTGGTCCGCCAGCTCGTTGGCTTCCGGGTCGCTGCCGTAGACGTGACCTTTGCCCAGCAGCTTCTCGACGCACTCGTGCATGCCGATGACGCCGAACATCCCGCAGAAGCGCTCGCGCTCGATGAGCCCCTCGTGCACCAGAAAGGACGTCTGGAAGAAGTGCGAGTCCTCTACCAGGAAGCTGATCCGCGCGTTCATGTACTCGAGCAGGGCGCCCGTGGCGGAGGGCAAAAGCTCGTCCATGAAGTGGTCGACGCTCGTCGCCAGGTCGGCCAGCTGCGAGAGCTTCACGCGGTCCAGGCAGTAGGCGCCGCCGCGCACGGGCAGCACGTTGTAGCAGGAGACCACCGTGTAGCTGTCCTTGGGCCCGTCCGCCGCCAGTGGGTAGGTGCCGCGCAGCAGACGGTCGTTGGCGTAGGCGGGGTTGGCGCAGGCCATGGAGGTCGCAAGCGCCAGCCGCGCGAAGTCGTCGGGCGTGATGGCCGGGTCGTACTTGAGCGTGAAGTTGGGCACGGCGTTGTTCACCTCTGCCTCGGCCGTGAGCAGGAGGCGCCCGGCACGGGTGTCTTCGGGCCCGAGGTTGGCGTGGCAGTAGCCGGAGGCCACCGTGCGGTCGATGTAGTTCAGGAAGCGCTTGAGGCGTGGCAGGACCTCGTCGTCGGAGAGCTCTCCCAAGAAGGGGTCGATCACCCGATCAAGCTGGCCCACATACACGGGACGCCCGGTGACCGACGGCACGTTCTGGTAGAGGATCTGCAGGTTCATGAGCAGGTCGTCGAGGTTTTCCGGGGCGTCGAGCCGAAGGAAGTCGGACCCTTGGCGGCTGAAGCGCTCCATGTCGCAGCAGATGTAGCGCGGGCGGTACGGGGCGTTGCCCTCGTGCATGTCGCAGATGGCGTCGCGTTCGAAGAACCAATCGAACTCGGGGGTGGTGGGGATGGGACGCTCGCGGTTCTCGGCCGCCTGGGCCAGATGGATGAGCTTCTGCCCGTAGGTGAGGTTGGATGCCGTGATGATGTCCATGAACTCGCTCATGTTGCGTGCCTCCGATAGGTGTCGTGCCTCTTGCGACTCCCATGATAGCGCGGACGGGCGACCCAAGGAACAGAGGGCGAAAGCGCCCTGTGCGCACGGGCCCCTCCGGTCGAGCCGTAGGTAAATCCCCAGGTGAGTGGGCGAGGCGACCGACGCCGGTACGGCACTCGGTCGCCTCAGGAGCGCCTCAAGGCGCGTGGGCCTCTTGGCAGCTCCACGCCACCGCCTTGGCGTATGGCGTCCTACCCCCGAAGCTCGCAGAGCGCCGATGCGATCTGGGCGCCCAGCGCCACGTTGTTGAACACCAGCTGAATGTTCGAGTCGAGGCTGTCGTTGCCCGTGATCTCGGCGATGCGCGCCAAGAGGAAGGGGGTCGTCTCCTTGCCGTGGATCTGACGCTCGTCGGCCTCCGCGAGCGCCTGGGCGATGGCGGCGTCGATGGCCTGCTTGTCCATGGAATAGCGCTCGGGGATGGGGTTGGCGACCAGGATGCCGCCGGGATAGGCGAGCTCGCGCTGGGTCTTGAGGATGGCGGCCAGCTCGGCGGGGGAGTCCACGCGATAGTCCACGGCAAAGCCCGATTGGCGGGTGTAGAACGCCGGCAGCTCCTCGGTGCCATAGCCCAGGACCGGCACGCCCTTGGTCTCCAGGTACTCCAGCGTGAGGCCGAGGTCGAGGATGGACTTTGCCCCGGCGCATACCACCATGACGGGCGTCTGCGCCAGCTCCTCGAGGTCGGCCGAGATGTCCATGGTGGTCTCGGCGCCACGGTGGACGCCCCCGATGCCGCCCGTGGCGAAGACGTCGATGCCGGCCAGCGCCGCCACGATCATCGTCGTGGCCACGGTGGTCGCCCCATCGAGCCCGCGCTCGACCACCACCGGCAGGTCGCGGCGGCTCACCTTGGTGACCTCGTGTCCGCGGCGACCCAGGTAGTCGATCTCGTCAGACGAGAGGCCCGCGCGGAGCCTGCCGCCGATGACAGCCACGGTCGCAGGGGTGGCGCCGTGCTCCCGCACGATGTCCTCGACGCGGCGGGCGGTCTCGACGTTTTGCGGGTAGGGCATGCCGTGGGAGATGATGGTCGACTCCAGGGCCACGACGGGACGGTTGTCCTCTTGGGCCTTCGCCACCTCAGGGGCAAGGTCGAGGTGGGCGTTCAAGGTCTGTGCGAAGGTGGCGTTCATGACTCTCCTGTCTCTCTCGTGGCGCATCCGTCCATCATAGCTGCCGGCCCTGCGCGATGCGCGAGCGCAGGGCGGCCTCACTCATGAGCGGGCTGACGGTCTCGTCGCTCTCGACGGCGATGGCCGAGGCGGCAAGTCCGGCGCGCCCCATCTGCTCGAGATCGAAGCCTTGCAGATAGGCCCACACGAGCCCCGCCATCATGGCGTCGCCGCCGCCGGTGGTGTTGCGCACCTGGGCGGCCTTGGGCTCCAGTCGCGTGGTCTTCCCGCGCTGGGCGCACAGCAGCCCGTCCGCGCCCAAAGAGACGAACACCTGCTCGACACCGGACTCGACGAGCGCCTGCGCGGCGCGCCAGAGGTCGTCCTCGTCGTCGATCCGCACGCCGCTCAGCGTCTCGGCCTCCAACAGGTTCGGCTTGATCGCGTGCATCGAGCCCAGCACGGGAGCCAGCCGGTGCGCCTTGACGGTGGAGATGGGATCGCAGAACAGCGGTGCGGACACGTGATGCGCCAGCCACCGGAGCGTCTCGGCCGGGATGTTGGTGTCGGCCACCACCGCCGCCGCGTCGTTGAGCAGCTGCCACCGTTCGTCCATGCGCTCGGGCGTCAGCTGGTCCATGATGGCCATGTCGTTGATGGCGAACTGCATCTCGCCGGTCTCGTCGGTCAGATAGAGGTAGGTGGAGGTCGCGCCCCCGGCCACCACGAAGGAGTGCGTCACGTCGACGCCTGCCGCGCGACAGCCCTCGATGAGGGCGTCTGCCTGCGCGTCCTGTCCAAAGCAGGTGACCAGGCGGACGTCCACGCCAAGCAGCGCCAGGTTGTGCGCGATGTTGCGGCCCACGCCGCCGGCCGAAAGGCGCACCGTTCCCGCAGTGGAGTCGCGTGGCACCGTCGCCACGTGCGGCCTACCAGCAATGTCCATGTTCGCGCCCCCGATCACCACCACGTACGGCGTCGTCGCCATGGCCGCTCCTCTCTGGTCGCATCCCGTCCGCACAGCCATCCACCGACAGCCATGGTAAGACAAGTTTCCCTCTTGTCACGCTCGCGCTATCATCGCCGTGTTAGACAAAGAAAGCAAATCGGTGAAAGCGAGGCAAGCATGCCCAGACGCGTCTTCGTGATCGTGCTCGACAGCTTTGGCATTGGGGAGGCGCCCGACGCCTCCGCATGGGGTGACGAGGGCTCCAACACCCTGTGCGCCTGCGCGACGAGCGCGCATTTCGACATTCCCACCATGACGCGGCTGGGGCTGTGCAACATCGAGGGCGCGCTTGAGTCGGTCTACGAGCACGGGCTCGCGCCCGCGCCCGCGCCGGAGGGCGCCTTCGCACGGCTGCGCGAGGCGAGCAGGGGCAAGGACAGCACCGTCGGTCACTGGGAGATGGCGGGCGTCGTCAGCCCGCAGCCGTTCCCGACCTACCCGAACGGGTTTCCCGCCGAGCTCCTCGCCGCCTTCGAGGAGGCGACGGGCCGTCGCACCCTCTGCAACCGGCCCTACTCGGGCACCGACGTCATCCGCGACTTCGGGCGCGAGCAGGTGGAGACGGGCGGGCTGATCGTCTACACCTCGGCCGACAGCGTCTTTCAAGTCGCCGCGCACGAGGCGGTGGTGCCGCCCGAGCAGCTCTACGAGTACTGCCGCATCGCTCGCGCGCAGCTCCAGGGCGAGCACGGCGTGGCGCGCGTGATCGCCCGCCCCTTCGAGGGCCAGTGGCCCTACCAGCGCACCGAGCGTCGCCATGACTTCTCGCTTGAGCCCACGGGAACCACGATGCTCGACCGGCTCAAGGAGGAGGGCAAAGACGTGCTCTCGGTGGGCAAGATCTTCGACCTCTTCGCCGGACGCGGCACCACCGACCACGTCCTCACCACGGGAAACCCCGATGGCATCGAGAAGACCATCGACTGGATGGACCGCGACTTCTGCGGGCTCTGCTACACCAACCTCGTGGACACCGACATGATCTACGGGCACCGCAACGACGTGGACGGATACGCGAAGGCCATCTCGTACTTCGACGCCCAGCTGCCCCGCATGCTGGAGCGGCTCCGCCCCGACGACCTGCTCATGATCTCCGCCGACCACGGCTGCGACCCAGTGACCCCCTCGACCGACCACAGCCGCGAGTACGTGCCGTGGCTCGTGGCGGGCCCGCGCGTGCGGGCGGGAGCGGACCTGGGGACGCTGCCCACCTTCGCCGACCTCGCCGCGACCGTGCTCGACTACCTGGGAGCGACGCCGCTATCGGCAGGGACGAGCCACCTGTCCCAGATCCTCGACGAGTAAGGCGCTCCGAGAGCGCCTGATGGAGGCCACGCGCCGTCACGGCCGGCCTCGATCGCCCTGACAAGACCCCGCAAGAGAGGAGTACCACCATGCCCACCCCGCACAACCAGGCCGCTTCCGGCGACATCGCCAAGATCGTGCTCATGCCGGGTGACCCCCTGCGTGCCAAGTACGTTGCCGACCACTACCTCACGGACGTGACCTGCTTCAAC
This sequence comes from Atopobiaceae bacterium, assembly GCA_040268355.1. Classification (GTDB taxonomy): domain Bacteria; phylum Actinomycetota; class Coriobacteriia; order Coriobacteriales; family Atopobiaceae; genus UBA1367. The sequence goes on from JAWRIT010000086.1 coordinate 12,672, forward strand.
GAGGTCCGCAACATGTTCGGCTTCACAGGGACCTATCAAGGCCAGCGCATCTCGGTCATGGGCAGTGGCATGGGCATTCCTTCCATCGCCATCTACTCGTACGAGCTCTACCACAGCTTCGGCGTCGAGGCGATCATCCGCATCGGCAGCGCGGGAGGCCTGGCCCCGGAGGTCAAGCTGCGTGACGTGCTCATCGGCCAGGGGGCCTGCACCGACTCCAACTTTGCCGCCCACTACCACCTTCCGGGCACCGTCGCGCCCATCGCCGACTTCGGCCTGCTGCGCCGCGCGGTCGACGAGGCCGAGCGCCAGGGCGCGAGCTACCATGTCGGCAACCTGCTGTCGTCGGACGTCTTCTACTGCGACCTTGCCGACAACGCCGCCTGGGCGCAGATGGGCGTGCTGGGCGTGGAGATGGAGGCCGCCGGGCTCTACCTCAACGCGGCTCGGGCCGGCAAGCGGGCGCTGGGCATCATGACGGTCTCCGACCTACCGCTCTCGGGCGAGGAGCTGGACGCCGATGAGCGGCAGAACGGCTTCACCCAGATGATTGAGATAGCGCTTGCGGTGGCGGCCGCAGAGGCACAAGCGGTATAGTGTTTCTAACAGGTTTCAATTGGGTACGACGGGGGCGACCCCGTAGGGTTAGGTGACCGGGGGCAAGAGGCCTCTGGCACGTGCGACAAGGGAGAGTGCGTATGTTTGAAGCCAAGATGACGCGGCGTTCCTTCGCGGCAACGATGGGCGTGGGCGCCTTGGCCACGCTTGCCAGCTGCGGTGGCGGTGGCAGCGAGGGGGACACCACCGCCCCCACGGACGAGTCCGTCAAGATCGAGATGGTCACTGACACCGGTGGCGTCAACGACCAGTCCTTCAACCAGCTCGCCTGGGCCGGCATGAAGCAGCTCGAGTCTGACAATGGCTGGGAGGTCTCCTACATCGAGTCCAAGCAGGACGCCGATTACATGACCAACCTCGACAAGGCGGTCGACGATGGCGCCCAGATCGTGTGGGGCATCGGGTTCGCCATGGCGGAGGCCGTCAACACCGCCGCAGAGCAGAACCCGGACGTCAAGTTCGCCCTCATCGACGGCACCAATGACAACGGCGCCGAGAACCTCACGGGCGTGCTCTTCCGCGCCCAGGAGCCGTCGTTTGCCGTCGGCTACATCGCCGCGCGCATGAGCGAGTCCGGCAAGGTCGGCTTCATCGGCGGCATGAGCTCCGAGACCATCCAGCAGTTCGAGTACGGCTTCTACGCCGGCATCGAGTACGCCAACAAGGAGCAGGGCACCTCGGTCACCTACACCGGCCAGTACGCCGAGTCCTTCGGTGACGCCGCCAAGGGCAAGTCCATCGCCCAGAAGATGATCCAGGGCGGCTGCGACGTGCTCTACCATGCGGCCGGCGGCACGGGCGTGGGCATGCTCGAGGCCTGCGACGAGGCCGGCGTCTGGAGCATCGGCGTCGACCAGGACCAGGCGGTCCTGTTCCCCGACTACAAGACCATCATCACCTCGGCCCTCAAGAAGGTCGACGAGGCTGTGGTCTCCGTCTCCAACGGGATCATGGACGGCTCCATCGCCGGTGGGGAGAACATCGTGCTGGGCGCCGCCGAGGACGCCATCGGCATCGCCCCGACGCATGACAACCTGCCCGACGAGATCTACAACGACGCCCTCGAGGTCATCGAGAAGATCAAGTCCGGCGAGATCGAGGTTCCTGACACCAAGGACACGCTCGACGCCTACGTGGCCGGCCTCTAGGCTCGCCCGTCCCACCACCGTTTGCACGAACGCGAGGCGCACCGTGCGGTGCGCCTCGTGCTTTCGGGCACGTGCTCGCCTCTTGGTGAACACCGGTGGCCTCTGTGCGCACATGCGCGCACCGTACCATTTACTGAGGTGGCGCTCGGCCGCCCATGCAGCTTTTAGCTCGAAAGGCCAGCTGCAGGGCGACTTCCCGTGACGCCGGCTCAACGAGGATTTGATTGCAGTGTCAAGTGAGGGAGGTGGCAGGTGGAAGCGAGCGCGGAGTATGCGGTGCAGATGCACGGCATCCGAAAGACCTTTGGCGCGTTCACGGCCCTCGACCACGTGGACCTTGACGTCAAGAGGCAGACGGTCCACGCGATCCTGGGGGAGAACGGTGCCGGCAAGACCACGCTCATGAACATCCTCTACGGCATTTATCAGGCCGACGAGGGCGAGATCTACATGGGCGGCGAGAAGGTCGACATCATCAATCCGACCGAGGCCATCAAGCACGGAATCGGCATGGTCCACCAGCACTTCATGCTGGTCGAGAACTTCACGGTGACCGAGAACATCATCTTGGGCGACGAGGTCTGCGGGGCAGCCGGCGTGATCGACATGACGCGCGCCCGCAAGGAGGTCATGGACCTGGTCGAGGAGTATGGCTTCGAGGTCGACCCGGACGCCGTCATCGAGGACATCAGCGTGGGCATGCAGCAGCGCGTGGAGATCCTGAAGGCGCTCTACCGCGGCGCCGAGGTACTCATCTTGGACGAGCCCACGGCGGTCCTCACGCCCCAGGAGATCGAGAAGCTGATCGAGATCATGCACGACCTGATCGCCAAGGGCAAGACGATCATCATCATCACCCACAAGCTCAAGGAGATCATGCAGTCGGCTGACGAGTGCTCCATCATTCGTCGTGGCGTCTACATGGGCACCGTCAATGTCAAGGAGTCCAACGAGAGCGAGCTCGCGGCCAAGATGGTGGGGCGCAACGTCAGCCTCACCGTGGACAAGACGCCCGCCCGTCCCGGGGAGGTCGTGCTCAGCATTCGTGACCTCACCGTCAAGGACGAGCGCGGCATCGAGCAGGTGCGCGACCTCAGCCTCGAGGTGCGTGCCGGGGAGATCGTGGGCGTGGCCGGCATCGACGGCAACGGCCAGCAGGAGCTGGTCGACGCCATCTCCAATCTCGTCAAGGTCGAGTCGGGCACCATCTCGGTCAACGGCGAGCAGATCCAGAACACCAGCCCAAAGAACGCCTATCGGCACTCCGTCGCGACCATCCCGGCCGATCGGCATCGCTGGGGCCTCGTGCTGCCCTTCTCCGTCAGCGAGAACTCGGTGCTCGAGCAGCACTCCGCCGATGAGTTCGGAAGCGGCCTCACGCTCGACTACGACAAGGTGCGCGCCTACACCAGAAGGCTCATCGACGAGTTCGACATTCGGCCGGGCGGCTGTGAGAACGAGCGCATGAGCGGGCTGTCCGGCGGCAACCAGCAAAAGGCCATCGTCGCGCGCATGGTCTCCGTCGCGCCGAACGTGCTCGTGGCCTTCCAGCCCACCCGCGGCCTCGACGTCGGCGCCATCGAGTTCATGCACAAGACCCTCATCGCCGAGCGCGACCGTGGCGCGGCGATCCTGCTCATCTCATTCGAGCTTGACGAGGTCATGGATGTGTCTGACACCATCGCAGTCATCTACCACGGGCGGATCACGGGCACCTTCGCCCAGGGAACCGTGGACGAGAACCAGCTCGGTCTTCTCATGGCAGGAGGTGAGGCAAGGTGAGCGCGTTTGAGAAGTTCCTGCGCGGCCGTTTCGCGGCGGCGCTCGTTGCCGTGCTCGTGGGCTTTGCCGTGTCGGCAGTCGTGCTCACGGCGGCCGGATTCGATCCCATCGGGTCCTTCGCGGCGCTGTTCAATGGGGCGTTCGGCAAGCCCAAGTACATCGCCAACGTCATCATCAAGGCGACGCCCATTCTGCTCACCGGCGTGTCGGTCGCCTTCGCGTTCAAGACGGGCCTGTTCAACATCGGCGCCGAGGGGCAGTACATCGTGGGCACGACGCTTGCCAGCATCGTGGGCCTGAAGCTCGCCCTTCCTGCGCCGCTGCAGGTCCCGATCGTGCTGGCCGCCGGCGTCCTCGGCGGCGCGGCGCTCGGCGCCCTCATTGGCTGGCTGAAGGCCAAGTTTGGCATTCACGAGGTCATCACCTCCATCATGTGCAACTGGATCGCCTTCTACCTGTGCAACTACGTGGTCATGTCGAAGACCTTCCACAAGCCCGACTCCACGAGCGCCCTGCCGGTGAACAGCTCCAGCTACACCCTGATCCTGGGAACCTGGAAGAAGTCCGACGCGGGCAAGGAGTTCCTCGCAAACATTCCGTGGCTGCGCGAGATCTTGCTGAAGACCGACCTCAACTACGGCTTTCTCATCGCCGTGGCGGTGGCGATCCTGGCGAGCGTCGTGCTGACGCGCACCAAGCTCGGCTACGAGCTGCGTGCCGTGGGCTTCAACCGCGACGCCGCCCGGTTCAGCGGCATCTCGGTCGAGCGCAACATCGTGCTCTCCATGCTCATCTCTGGTGGCATCTGCGGCCTTGCGGGGGCGTTGACCATCACGGGCATCTCGCCGCACGCTATCACGCTGCTCGCTGCCATGGAGAGCTACGGCTTCAACGGCCTGTCGGTGGCCTTCATCGCGGCGACCTCGCCGCTCGGGTGCATCCCGGCCTCCATCCTGTTCTCCTCGCTCATCTACGGAGGCATGTCGGTGCAGCAGGTCATGGGAGCGCCGTCCGACATCATCAGCATCATGATCGGCACCATCGTGTTCTTCACGGCCCTGCCGGGCATCACGCCGATACTGGCCGATCGCATCGCACAGAGGCGCAAGGCGCGTGAAGGCGAGGGGACCCCGCCCGATGGGGTCTCGCCGTCCGCGGCGCCGCTGCCGAAGAAGGAGGGATAAGGCGATGTTCAACAATCTCATCCTACTGATCGGCATCACCCTCATGTACTCGACGCCGCTCGTCTTTGGTGCTCTTGCCGGCGTCATCTCCGAGCGCTCGGGCGTGATCAACATCGGCATCGAGGGCATGATGGTCATCGGCGCGGTCTCTGCGGCCACGGCGAGCTACCTGACCCACAACCCGTGGCTGGCCCTGCTCATCGCCGGCGTTTGCGGTGCGCTGGTCGCCCTGCTTCACGCGGTTGCGTCGGTGACCTTCGGCGCGGACCAGACGGTCTCGGGCGTGGCCATCAACATGCTGGCCCCGGGCATCGCGCTGTTTGCCTGCCGTCGCTTCTTTGACGGTGCGGCCATGACCCCCATCGCCCCCAAGCTTCCCAAGCTGCTGGGCAGCCATGGCCTTGCCGGCACGCCGTTCGCCAACCTCAACGTCAACGTGACCACCGTGATCGCCCTCGCGCTCACCGTGCTCATGTGGTTCGTGCTGTACAAGACCAAGTGGGGCCTGCGCATCCGTGCCGTCGGTGAGCATCCGGCGGCGGCGGACACCCTGGGCGTCGACGTCTACCGGGTGCGCTATGCCTGCGTCATCGTCTCCGGCATGCTGGCGGGATTCGGCGGTGCCGCGATGACCATCGCCATCATCGCGCAGTTCACGCAGACGGCCATCTCGGGCCACGGCTTCATTGCCATGGCGGCGGTCATCTTCGGCAAGTGGACGCCGTTCGGCGCCTACGGGGCGTGCCTGCTCTTTGGCTTCACGCAGGCGCTCGTCATCATGCTTGGTGGCAGCAACTTCGCGGTGCCGAGCCAGATTCTCTCCATGCTGCCCTACATCATGACCATCGTCGTGCTGATCCTGTTCGTCGGGCGTTCGGTGGCGCCGAAGGCGGATGGCGTGCCGTACGTCAAGGGCTCACGCTAGACGTGCGCCACGGGGCACCTTGCCCCATAGGTTTCAGTCGCCTCTCTGCGCGCCGCG